>CAJFVQ010000048.1 GCA_904420535.1 Candidatus Cryptoclostridium obscurum | reverse complement strand
GACTATGATCCTTATGATGGGACTAAGTTTCGGTGCCATGGCAGATGATACCGAATATACCTTTGTTCAGGACGATCCGAACCTTGCCACAAAATTTAAAATTGACAAACTCATTGCTGACGGTTATGCTACCAATGATATTTACATTGGTACGACCCAAGCCTACCTCGAATCCATCGGAAAAGAAGCGGATGGCGCGACCCCCATTTTTAAGGATGGTCTCGCATGGAACGCCGGAGATATTCTGATTACCAATGGTAAAGTTGGTATCGTTCTCTGTGTAGGCTCTGCTGACCCATGGGGTTATCCCAGCGGTTCTATCCTTGACGCCGGCCGTGTTACGCTTCCTGAAGGGGCTGTAGACCAAGGAGGTAATGTTGACTGGACAAAAGCAGAGTTCGGCGAAGACACCATTCTTACGTGCCAGCTTCTGTTTAACGGCTGGGATGCTTGGGCTCCTGTCAATGCAGGCATGACATCCTTCCGCATTGTATATTATGATTATGAAAATAAAAAGGTTGTTGATGCCGGCGCCCCGAATGGTAAAATTTCTGTTGAAGTGTTCCGTAAATTCCAGGTACCCGATTCCGGGGATGAAAGAGATTTTGACGTATACTCCTACTACACCATAGACCCCGGCGCAGAATATGCCTATATGTATGACTACATCATCAACAAGGAAAATGAAGCGGTGACCTCCGCCATCAATCAGGAAATCAGCTTATCCAATAAAGGTGGTGTCGGTCTGGAGGCTTCCCGTGTTCCCGCGCTTCAATCTTCCATGACCTATAACTTTGTTACCGATGATAACGGCGATATCACCAAACAGTTTGGTACTTCCCTAATTACACCCGGTGAAAATCGCAGCATGGGCAGCCAAACAGATGCTCATCCCGTGACTTCTATCGGTGGAGCTCCGGGATATCGCGAACACGCCTTCGAGGATCCTGCCTATGATATCGGAGAATCCCGTGTTTACGAATCCTATCTCTATATCTCCGATGAGTGTTCTTGGCAAGACACTTATAACTTCTACGCAGAAGCAAAAGGTCTTGACACGTTTAATGTTTCCGGCAGCGTGACAACTGGGGACGGCAGCAAGGCCAAATACGCTACCGTTGTTGTCTATAAAGACGGTGCTTATCATGGCTGGGTCATGACTGACGCGGAAGGCAACTATACCGTTGACCTTCCCAATGAAAGCGGCGACTATACCTTTGCGGTTGAATACAACGGCACAGAACCCAGCGCTCAGAGCGCTGCGATCCAGCCTAACGAAGAGCCGCAAACCGTTAACCTTGAGACAGGCGCCACCAAAGTTCCCGTTACCTTTGAATTTGTCGATACGGAAGGTAATCCCGTTTGGGGTCGTGTAAGCGCCGGTACTGTCGGCAATGCTATGTATACCGGTCAGACATACTTCCTTTCCGATAATGGAGAAGGCCATGTAGAAGTTAATGGCAGCTATGGTCCCGGTACTGTATCGGAAGTCAAAAAAGGTATTGTAACTGCTTATGTTACTCCCGGGGAATATGAAGCGACCGCCTATGGTGAAGGCTATAATTTCTATGGTAAAATAGTTTCTGCTACCAGTGGTGATACAGTATTGAAACCGGCAAAGGAACTTGATGGAAGCATCACAGTTTCCGGCAACACTGAAACCGCAACGAAGTGGACAGTTGTTGTTGAGTTTGACAACGAAACTCCCGAAAACTGGTACACCATCGATAATCACCACCATGGTCAGAGAATGGACGCCTTTACCATTCCGGAAATCGTTGCCAAAGCACAGGTAACTGCCGGCCTTGATGTTCTTACACTCGATGACCATGAGTATGTTATCGATAACTGGCCGGTATATCAGTGGGGTCGCGTCATGGATATCGTAGGCTATATGCCTTCGGAAGAAGTTACCGCCTCTTGGGCACACTTTGACATCATGCCGCTGACCATCGATGCTTATGAACAGCATCTTGACAGAAATCAGGAAAATCATGTTGTCAATACCAACCAGTCCCTAAAGGGCATTCTCGACCAAGGGCATGAATTTGGCGCTTCCATCGGCGCAATGCATCCTACCAGCTCTTATGGGATGTTGCTTGCTGACGACAACAAAACCGCTCCCGGCGGTCTGGTCGATGATTTCGATGGCCTTGAAACTCAGTTCAGCGCCAACCATACCAACGAAGCTATGGCATATTGGACGGCTTACATTGAAGAGAGCTCTCATAGAAATGTCGAGGTAGAACGTCCGCATTATATTTGGGCATCTACCGACATTCACCAATCCGCTACCTCTACAGGTTCCGGGGCAAGAAGATCTTATGTCTTCCTTGAAAACGGAGACGCCATCTCCGAAGAAAACTTCGACACCTTTGGTCTTGAATTCGCGAGAAGTGAAGCTCTCGGTCATTCCTTTAACAGCTCCGGTGTCGTAATTATTCCTGCTACCGATGGTTTAATGTATGGTAAAACCTACTGGACTGATGAAAACGGCGATTTCACCATGGAATTTGACATTTCTTCTCTTGCGAACCTCCAAACCCTCTATGTGTTCAGTGATGAAGGCAATAGAAAACAGGCTTCGGACTTTAACGGCTTTAAGTATCTTTATGATACGATTGATCTTACCCGTTATGGACGGAATAGTATCAATGATGTGAAAGTGGAACTTTCCGGTCTCGATGGTAAAAACTGGTTTGCCTTTGGTGTCGTTGATGAAGCCGGTAAAATGGCATTCACCAACCCCATTTGGGTCAACGGCACTGATGTAAAAGATCAAACCATCACCGCAGTAGAATTCCAGACCGAACCGACACTTCCTGATTCTCTCACCGCTGGTGCCGAAATCACCGCGCCTACCAGTGCCGGTATTCTGATCACCACTCCTTGGTCGGTAAGAATGGCAGAAGATTGGGCGCTTGTGGGCGGTCAATATGGCGATAAAGCTGTTGACGGCAGAATTTATACCTACCGTCTGACCTACGAAGCCCCCCAGGGATACGTCTTTGATCAGGCGCTTGGCGAAGAAAAAGGCTGGAAAGTAAACGCTGATGGTACTGTGCTCACCTACACTGTGGAAGTGCCTTGCGGTGAAACCGTTGGCTCTTTCGATGACTGCGTAGGTAAGTGGATGGATGAAGCGACTCGTTATCTTCGTGCCAGAGGGATAGCCGAAGGTGTTGGCGATAATCTTTATAACCCCGACGGCCAGATTACCCGCGCGGAATATGCCGCGTTGATCGTTCGCACATTGGAACTGAAAGATAACGGCGTTGCACCCAAAGAATTTGCTGATGAAGCCGATATCCCAGAATGGGCCATCGATGAAGTAGACATTGCTTCTTCTTATGGGATTCTCCAGGGTGATGATGAAGGCAAATGTAACCCCAACGCTAAGATCAAACGAGAAGACATGCTGCTCATCACCTATCGTACATTGGACATCATGGGAATGATTCCAGAGACGATTCCTGACAGAGATATCAATTTGAACGATATTGATGATCTCAGTGATTATGCCGCGGAAGAAGTTACCGCGTTGTTCAAACTTGGTTTCATCAACGGTAATGACGACGGCACCCTTAATCCTTTGGGCACCAGCACTCGTGCAGAGGGCGCTCAGGTCCTCTACAACGTTCTTACCAAGTAACAAAAAATAAGGATTGAGCGATAAATTATAAAAATTTACCGTAACAAATGAAAGTCAGAGTCATTCCCTGCCATGCTTTGGCGTGGCGGGGAATCTCTCTATAAAAACTAATCGCCTATTCGCGGTATCTAAAATATGCTGAAGGAGCTTGTCGTATGAAACGAATCTTGGCTGTCGTTTTTATTATAGTCTGTGCATTTACATTTTCCGCTTGCGGCAATGGAGAAGAAACCCAGGGTTATTTGGAAATTCTGCAATCTGGGACTTACCGGTTGCAAGGCAACGGTATCTATGGAGGACAACACTTGATGATTCTTGCGTATGTAGACCAAGGTAATATTGTGGCCTCCTTCCGCAATGACAATGATACTCCTAAATCTGTCGCTTATGAAGATAGTAAATACTATCTCTTCTCGGAGAGTAACAGGCTTCGAGCCGAAATTTCAGAAGATTATTTATCCCCAAATGTTTTTATTCCTCTGGTTCATTATGACTTTGATACGGCAGAATATAAAAATTCAGGGAAACAGGAAATTACCGGTACAACTTATTACTTTGATCGCTATACCATCAAAATGACCGATGGCACAGAAACTTTGTTGGAAATTTATATTGATGATACCGGCAACCTGTATGGTATCGCATTTCCCCAGGAAACTACCGCGATTACAGTAGCGGAACTTGATCCGGAATTAGAAGATTACGAATATACGACTCTTTCCGATACAGAATACACAGATGTTGATCCTCGACAGATCGAAACACTTCTCGGCTATTGATATCTCAAATATCTAAGTTTTTGGGAAATTGGGGCTAATATGGAACATATCAAAGAATATATAAAAAATAATCGTAGAAAACTACTAATTTTAGGTATGATATTGGTTATTATGAGTATTGCCTTTATATTTACAAAGCATAATTATTCCCTTTATGAATCCCCTATCATAAAGGTGACCGAGGTCAACGAAACGGAATATTATGAGTTTGGCAAAGAAAATCCATTTTATATTCAGGAAATCACCGCCACGGTGATGAACGGTGATTTAAAAGGGGAAACGGTTCATTTTGAAAATCGCCGCACAACATCGGGATTGAGTTGCTTTGACATCCGAGAGTCTGACTCTGTGATCGTCAATCTGAACAGCGATGGGACTGTAAATTCAGTAGATAATATCAAGCGTGACCATTACGTAGTTCTGCTCATTGGCATTTTCTGTATTGCTCTTTATGCTATTTCAACAAAACAGAGCGGTCCGGTACTTTTTGCCACGATTCTAAATCTTGGAGTATTTGTCGGAGTTCTGCTATTACGGCCTCAATTTGATATTTTTATCCTGTTTATTTTTGGCACGATTCTTTTTACTGTGATTACCCTGTTTATAACAGCAGGATTTAACAAGAAGTCGCTCTATGCGGTACTATCCACTTTAATCAGCGTGACAATCATGATAATGTTAGCTATGATAGTACTCAAAATCAATGAGACTTTTATTGCTTTTGAGGCTGTTGATTATGTCGATTACCTTTACGACTATAAAAGCGTTTTTTATTCAGGTGTGCTTATCAGTGGACTTGGCGCCATCATGGACACTTCCATTATTATGGCCACATCCATTAATGAGTTAATTGAAAAAGATCCACAGATTGACACAAAAGCATTAAAAAAGTCAGCATGGGAAATCGCGCAAGACATCACCGGCACCATCATGAATGTATTGCTCTTTTCTTGTGTAGCCGGCGCGCTGCCGAATGTCATCTTTGTAATCAGCAGTGGGGGCATGGCTTTAGATTTTGCCTTTGAATATTTTGCAATGGCTGAAGTAATTCGCGCGCTTGTGGGTTGTATTGGTATTATTTTGGCTGTTCCCGTATCTTATATTGTAAATATCGCCATGAGAAAGAGGTGGGCCGCATGACTATTATTGTAACGCTGGCAGGTATCCTGTTTGTACTTTTGGCGATAATCAACCGAGGGCGTGGGGTAAAAGCCTTTCTTTCCCTGTTTGTTAATTTCTTTATGATCGTTGCGGCCGTATGGCTGATCACAAAAGGGTGGAATGCTATTTTAATTGCTTTTATATTTTCTATGGTGACTTCTGGATTTATTTTATTCTTTATCAATGGGATCAATAGTAAAACTAAAATATCTTATTATGCCGTTGCTGTTACATTGCTTTTGGTTGGAATTTTGATTTTATATGTTGGTTACGCGGGGCATCTCAGTGGCTTTGGTATGCACCTCAATGATATGTATTATCGTTATGAACCAAATGTTTCCATAAACTTTACGCCGGTAGCCATTGCTGTCATATTAATTGGGCTTACCGGTGCCATCACTGATACTGCATTGGATATCGCAACATCTCTCCACGAAGTCCATGAAAACAATAAACATTTAAGTTTTAAAGAATTAATTCATTCCGGCAATCATATGGGCAAAGATATACTTGGTACGATGATAAACACTTTATTCTTTGTATTTCTTGGAGAAATCATGGCATTTATACTCGCATTCCAGCGTAACGGATATAGTTTTTCTGAAATAATCAATGAGCCTTTCTTCCTTCAGGAAACCGCACAGTTAATGGTGGGTTGCCTTGGATGTATCTTGATTGTACCCATCACAATTTTATTACAAAGCTATATTTATACTAAAAAGGCCTCTCCCTATAAAAAAAGTCATAGGAATGAACCGCGCCAATAAAGACGGAGAATAGACAAAAAGCCCCTGATGTCAGAGGGAATTATTATACTAATAGAAAGGATTTTTTAACATCCTAAATCCGGTACGTCTGCCATTCCGCCAAACCCGCATAACATAAAATACAAGTAATTACCAATTAATTTACTTAATATTCTAAGAGTTTTTTGGAAAAGCCTTCGCCGTGGTACCTAACGGCCATCTACAAAAGAAGATTCTGCTCAGAAATGATAAACAAGGAAAAAGACCTCGACATTTGTCGAGGTCTTCTCCTACTACAATTTGCGGTTGTACTATTTGATCGTAGCGGAATCTGAATCAAGATAGAGAACCGCGGAGCCATTTACAAATTGGATGTCTGTATCGGCGTTACCTAATGCATAAATTGTTGCACTTTGCAAATCAGCCAAATCTGCTGAGGTAGTTCCCTTATCGTAACGTATAGTCAAATCAGTAGTAACATCTGTTGAATAATTCACCATGTAACCTGTAGCATTATTTACAGGATACCAGCTATAAGGACGTTCCACATTAGCAATAATTGGAGCATCCAGTTTTTCAAAGGATACAGCGGCTCGAGATGGTACTGTATTCGCCTCGGTAGAAGAAACTTCAACGATGAAATACTGGTAAGCTTCATAGTTTGCAGTAGTGATCTCGAAGGTCACACCAGAGTCTGCCGAACTGTTCACCGTTTCGATGAGTTTCTGTTCACTGTTGGCGGTAACTCCTTTCAGCGTATAAGTATAAGTACCGTCACTGCTGTCGCCGGGGATCTTACCGACAGTAAGGTTATACCCACCGCTCACAACAGCGTATCGTACCGTTTCAATATTGGCTACCTGAGTTTTTTCCACAGGAACCAGATTAATCAGAATGGCGGCGGGAGACGTTTCCGTGATGGTATACGTCTGTTCCGCAATTTCCTGATAACCGTCTACATTGATTGCGCCAATCGTCAGCGTAGCTTCTGTTGCTTCTCCTTCAAAGGTTACATCGTATTTCAACCCGCCGGTAGGAACAGTGGCAAGTTCGTTGTTAACGGTGATTTCCTGTGCAACGGAGTTACCGTTTTCATCGAGAACGATGATGGGAACAGTGACAACTGTGGGTTCTTCCGGAGCTTCCGGAACAGCAACGGTTTTCGTTGCTGCTTCGGAATCCAGATAGAATACGACAGAATTATTGACGACTTCTACAGGTACATTCATATTACCCAAGGCAATGACTGAATAGTCGCCATTTGTAACAGGTTGATAGGAGCAGCCTGTTACATTGTGATCCGTAACGCCGTCATTTACGGTATATCCCGTAGCGTTGGTCACAGCGCCCCAAGTCAGAACGTTCTGACCGGTTTCTGCATCGGTAACAACATTGCCAATGACAGGGGTAAGTAACTGATCGATGGTCACAATCACCTGGGAAGGTATGGTGTTATCATCACTGGAAGAAATCTCTACTCGAAGATATCTGTAAGTATCCAGACTGTTGGCAGTAATGACCGCACTAGCATAATCAGAACCGGTGCTATCCGTCACAGTAATTTCTTCTTCGGAAAGATCATCCTTCACGCCATAGACCTTGTAAACGGGATTTGCCACGCTGGTCACTTTCTTCATGGACAATGTGTATTGGCTTTGGCCACCATCATAAGAAAGCTGCATATCTTCGCTGACAGGAAGCTGTGTTTTTTCCACAGGTACCAGCTGGAGCAGGATGACAGCGGGAGATGTTTCCGTAATGGTATAACTTGTTCCGTCAATTTTGTTGTAACCATCGACTTCCAAATCACCAATATTCAACGTAGCACTGTCGGCACCCTGGGCAAAGGTGACTTCATACTTCAATCCGCCGGCAGGAACATTGACACGTGCGCCGTCAATCCAAACATCTTGTGCAACGGAGTTGCCGTTTTCATCAAGGACAATGATGGGAACAGTAACTACCGTAGAGGGTTCCGGAATTTCAACGGTTTCCGTTACAGCTTCGGAATCCAGATAGAAGGTCACCATATTGCCGACTACGTTCACTGCTTCGTCCAGGTTCCCCAGAGCGATCACAGTATATTCACCATTTTCTACGGGCTTATAAGTGCATCCATCCACTTCTTCGCCGTTCACGGTATAACCGGTGGCATTGGTGACGGATCCCCAGGTTAGGGCAAGCTCGCCAGTCTGTTCGTCGGTGACAACATTATCAATAACAGGGGTTGCTAACCGGTTGATGGCTACCACTACCTGAGAAGGTATACTGTTCGCATCGGAGGAAGTAATTTCTACTAATAAGTAACTATACTGTGCAAGCTGGTCTTCAGAGATAACCACGCTGGCGTAATCAGCCTCTGTAGTGTTGGCAGTATTGATTACATCCTTGGTGAAATCATCCTTCATACCATAGACGGTGTAGACGGGATCCGTTACGCCGGTCACTTTCTTCATATACAGTGTATAATCAGATTGGTTTTGATTGAGGGACAACATCATGTCGCTGCTGGACGGGACCTCAATGCCTTCGGTGGGAACCAGTTTCACATAGAGGAGAGCGGGTTCTGTTTCCGTTGCGGTAAAGGTCGAGGTATAACGATTGTAAGCGACACCGTTCGCATCAACATAATCTCTAGCCGATACCACGCGGTACTCATGGCCGGGAATCAGGGTTACATTGGTGCCATTGGCAGGAACGATATCATCATAAATGACATTATCTTCCGTGACGTCAGTTACAGCCACATGAACGTCAGACAGGACTTGACCATCCTTGCCGACAACAATCATGGGAACGTCTCTGGAAATCACTTCGTCAGTGAACTCAATCGTCGTGGTAGCCACGTCGGAATCAAGGTAGAAGTTGATAACATCATAAATATCGGCATTTACCATTTCTGCGCTGCGGCCTGCCATACCCACATTGCCGATGGACTGTACGGATACTTCGTCACCGTCTTCTACACCAACCAACGCTGGGGCCGTCACTTCACCGGAACGATCACCGATCTTCCAGAGATAATGATCCGCATTGGGAACGAGATCCCAAGGAAGAACCGTTTCATTGGTAGAAGTTTCTGTATAAACAGGGGAGAATACAGGGGCATCCAAGGTGTTGATGGTGATCTTCGTTTCGGAAGCAACACCATTCACAACGTCATCAGCGGGAATCGCCTTCAAGATGAAAGATTTATACTGGGAAGCCACATCAACGGCCACGTTGCACACTTGCGAATCATCACCATATGCGGTGAAAGCAGTATTGATCTCTTCAGTAATACCACTGGGCAAGACACCGTAGAGTTCGTAACCTTTTACATCCACAGGAACAGTACCGTTATTGGCTGTAGTTACATTCTGGATTTCAAGGATATAGAACCTATCGGTAATTTCTAAAGCCGCTGAGGCACTGGGATCCAAGACCGTGGATTCGGCGCGAGCCAATTCTACACGAATTTCATTGGGTGATTCCGCGGTGATATCAACAGTATTTTCGTAGGCCACGTAAGTGATGTTATTCGCTACGAAGCCATCCTCCACCGTTACGGTGTAGTTGCCATTGGCAGGATATACGGTTTCGCCAGATTTACCAGTCCAAGTATTATCGGCATTATTGATATCAGTAATGGTTACTTCAGCATCATTAAGGACATTGCCGTTGGTGGCATCGTAGACATTGACGGGGATACCGCGATTGGAAAGATCAACGGTAACAACACCATGTTGATTATTGCCTTCATTGACGGTGAAGGATTTGACAACTTGGTCGTTGATGGTGACAGTGTATTCACCTTCCAGGAGACGGATTACATTTTCACCGGCAATGTTTTCATAAGTATAAGGCACCTCGGAAACTTCTTCACCCGCTTTATTTTCCACTCTGGTCAAGGTGACTTCGGTACCGACCATATCGTCGCGTTCGCCATAAATATTGTTGCCGAATACTTCAATGGGCACATTGACGTATTCTTCATCGGGCGTTGCAACGAAACGGATTTCATCCACGGATACGAGACCGTTTTCTACAGTAAAGGAGATCGCAGGACAAGTATAAGTTCTGGGATCAAAGGCATTGGTGGAGAAGTATGCCGTGTAATTGCCATCTTTTACCGCGGTGAGAACGAGATTCGTTCCGCCGGCAGGTAGATAAGCAGAATCCGCAAGGGCATCCTGTGTATCATCGTTCACAACACTGTAATTACCTTCAATGGCATTGCCCTTGTTATCAAATGCCTTCACAGGAATAATGGCGGTGACATCGGCAGTTACAGGACCGGTGATATTAGAATCGAAGTAGAAGTTTACCACACCGTAAGCGTTAGCGGCAACTTCATCACCAACATTACCAAGGGCCTGTATTTCGTAGCTTTCACCGTTGGCAACAATGACGAAGTTTTCATTCTGTTCCACGCCGTTGACACTGTAATTTACAGCATTTTCAACAGGGCTCCAACGGAGTACGAGGTTATTTTCTGTATCTCTTTCCAAAGGTAGGAGTTGCGGTTCCGCCAAGGTAGAGAGATTCATTACCAATTCCGAAGAAACGCTATTAGTCGCATCGGTGGAAGCAACGGATACGAGATAATCGTAGGCCGCAATATCGATACCGCTAAAGGTCGCATAACCGTCAACCGCTGTGGCAGTACCGAGGGATACGCGCTGGCCATTGGTGCCTTCTACACCAAAGAGTTCATAAGTGACATTGCCGACTTCATCGGTTTCTTCTCCGGCTTTCAATCCCTTGGTGACTTCCTGTACGCTAATGTCATAGAGGGCCTCGTTGGCTTCATTCACATTAAGGATCGCAGATTCGCTCTTATAAAGCGCCAAGTAATCTTCGGGAGCCACATCAATGAAGATCGCTGCAGGATACGTTTCATTCACAGCGCCGGTGTAGGTGGCGACACTCTGATAAACAACACCCGTATCGGCAGTGAAGCCTTCCACTTCGAGGTCATAACCGTTTGCATCAGCCATAAGGTAGAGGTTTACACCATTCTTAGAAACGTCAACTTTGTCATAGAGGACTTTGCCGTTCTTGGAAACGGTAACTTGAGCACCGCCGAGAACATTTTGTGTTTCTGCGTCACGAACATAGGTGGGAATACGAAGCATCTGGATTTGTGTCGCGGAATCGCCGCTACCGTCGCGGTCTGCCATGATGCGGGCAGTGGAATTCAATTCGGAGGTTACTTTGATATCAAAGTAAGCGCCGCTCTGGACCTCTGCCGGGAAGTCCACGGTGACACTGTAGCCTTCTTCCGCAGTGCGTTGAGGTACAGTAATGGTTTCCGTGTATTCTTCACCACTGGAACGGTTGGTGAAAGTAACGGTATAGGTCAATTCACCATAAGCCAATGCATCATCGCTCCAGGTTACTTTATTGTCACCAGTTACTTGGAGATCATAGATATCACTCTGGTAAACCATGGCTTCGGCATATGCAGAATCAGCATAATACGGAGGCGTTACACTTTCATCACTGTAATTGCCGTCAGCGGAGACGCGATAATTGCCAGACTGGTTATCGATTTCGATTTCAGAAATGTCGGTGGTGCCAAAATCAGACCATTCCGTATCGTAATATTGCACGTCATAGCCGGGAGCGCCTTCCACATCGTCCCAATCAAGGATGTAACCGGTTTCATCTTCATTATATTTCAAGATGAAGTTTTCAGGTGCATCTTCTTTTGTAATGGTTGTAGATTCTTCATCGGAATCAATGTAGACGTAAGCATTCCAATAATTGGGATTTTCCGCAACAGTAACGGTTCTTTCATTACTGCCGTAGAAAGCAGGATAATTGTCAGCCACATCGTTTTCGCCTAAAGTCGTGGCCACAACGGAAATTTCCACATCACCGTCATCAGGCATAGTGAATGTGTAATAGTCTTCATCCTGCCAGGTATAGGATTCACCGCCATCTACGGAGACCCTGTAATTCACGTCAAAGTCCACATCTTCGGGAAGATCCGTAGGCTGAATGTAATTCCAGGAAACAGTATAAGTACCATCTTCATTTTTCACAAAACCGTCAAAATCAACGGAATCCAGTTTCTTGATGGTAAGGTTCGTAGTAGAGGAATCATAATCCACATCGCCGTCAACAGGAGAAGCCATGATGGGATAAGGACCACTTTCTACCAAAGTCGTGTCGTTGACGCCTAAACCGAGAATACCGCCGTCAGCCGCCACGTCATCAGCGTCGAGATTAATTCCCCAAGGAACCATGTAATATCGGTCTGCACCGTTGGCGACGTCAAATGCAAAGAACCATGCATTACCGCCGGCTCCATTGTCGCGTTGAGTCAATACGAGATTCTGTGCACGATCCAAAGCCATTTTGGGATTTCTGAACAATTCCACTCTCGTATTGAGCGCGTCCTGATCCACAGTGAAATCAACATCATTCACTGCAAGGTTTTCTTGATCACCGAATTCGCGAATCATATAAGCGCTTTCCAAGGTATCGCCAGCGGGAGCGTCAGCATATTCTACGGCGAAATTATATTCACCGTAAGGTAAACGCAAGGAAATTTTGCCGTTTTCATCACTGTAAACGACGGTGTTGATTTCAGGATTCAGTCCTTGGGCATCTTCACCGGTGATAGTAACTTTTGCCCCTTCCAAGGTCACTTCAGGTTCCGTATAGTGCGGCCCCTGCATCTTTACGATATCAAAAGAGTATGTACCGTAAGTGAATTGCTGGTCAAGGTCTTCCGGATTCGCGGCAAAAAGTTCACCGTAAGTCAGATAGGTAGGATCACCGATATTGATGACTTGCACACTATAGGGAACACCATCTTGGATGAAAGCACTGAAAGTATCATTTTCCAGCAAATTCAAAGTGAAATGTTTGTCCGTGGCAGCAGGATCATCCACTGAGAATCCAGGTACGGTCAAATCGTCTTCATTGATAACAATGGTAGTATAGCTATTGTCAGTAAGATTGGTCACACGAACGGCATAATCTTCCGAATAACCTTTCGGCATATAACTACGGTCCGTGGGAGAGGAGGACCAGGACAACTCTGAGGTTAGGGGATCAAATCCAATATCCTCTTTGTCTAACCCCTGGGCTTTGTAAAGTTGATAAATTAATTCGCTACCCGCGATAGTATTTCCACCATTCCCTTGAGCATGAATAGTGACCAGTTCAAAGGCGTTGGCAGAAATCGATTCATCTTCCGTATTAGTCAGTACGGTTTCATTGGTATTTGCGACCACTTCACCGCCGGTGACAACACGGGTGACAACTTTATAGCTATTGGCGTTTTCTATTTCACTCCAACTGAAATCATATTCGCCACGGGTTGCGTCTTTGTCAAAGGACATCTGCGAATCTGTCAGCGGAGCAAAAATCTGAACAGTATCGCTGCCCACTGCAGAAGAGACGTAAAGGACTTCGTTATTTCCAACAAAGTACTCTTCTGCTCTCACTTCATCGCCCTGAGCAATGACATCTACTTTATTCTGGTCATAGTTTTCAATGACTTGGTCAATTTCATAAACCAAATACCCTTGGAAGGATTCGTCATCATAGTCAATATCGACATCAGCCTGATCGTTTTCTACAATGACGCCTTCTCCATCATTCCAGATATACTGGAAGTTCACAGTATGAAGAGCATCGGGAAGAGACATGGACCATCTCATTTTATAAGTAGGATCTTCTACCACTTGGGGATTGAGGATCGACGGTGTGGATAACGTATCTACTGTGACCTGAGAAGTACTGCTCAAAACATTAGCGCCACCGGTAAGTTTGGCGGTAATATCGCAATCGATCAGTTCTAAATCGGTGAGATAATATTTTCCGTCATTGGCGGCAATTTCTTCACCAGTACCGTCGGTTACTTTGATAGCAGTAGCTTGAGCATCAGTGTTCAAAAGCAGATAATAACCAGTATCATCTTTCTTTACTGAGAATTCAGCCTGGGTCAGACGATATACCGTAAGAGCTGCCGAGGGATTGGAATCCATATAGAATTCATTGTCGGTAACGGCGACTACGGTCAATTCATGGGTGCTGCCATATTCAGCAACAGCTTCCGTGATATCCATGGAAGTTTCTTCGGTGAATCCAAGCGGTTCTCCATCACAATATACGTTATAACCTGCGATTTCAGCATCTTCCGGAAGGGTTGGAGCTGTCCAAGTCAAGGTGACGTTTTCTTCATCGTCTTCGGTCACTGCCAATTCTATGGGAGCAGGCAATCTGTCTACAACGACGATCTTGCTGGTTTCCGCGTCGGCTTTATTAATCACCGTACCGCTACCAGGCATCGCTGGTACATAAACTGTAGTATCGGGCGCAATGTTGATCACGTCAGGAGCATTGTCGCCATTGAAGTCCAAAAACATGGTTTTGTTGGCATTCAAAATTTCAATGGACGCAGGATCCTGTAAATAAACATTGGTGCCTCTGGCATCAACATTTAACTCTTTGATCACGCCGTCATAAATTTCCACGTCGGATTTGGCATTGACGTTCACTTCGTCGGCAGTTTGTCCATACCAGCGGAAAAGAACCGGGCTTTCAATATCAATGACACCGGCATTACAGCTAAAATCAACGCTGAAGTCGTCAGCGTCATCTTTGCTATCAATGACGGTATTGTCAATACGGTTGCCGTCCCCAGCGCTATACACATCGGCGCTACCTTCAATGTATAAATCATAAATTTGGGTATCCCCATTTAGATACAAGGATACGCCGTCTTTATCTTTCTGATATAATTCACAGATGACAGAATCTGTGAAGGAAACAGTATCAGAGTTGAAGCCGTCATTAATTGTCATTGGGCTGAAGATTTTACAATCGTCAACGGTAAAATCAGCAAAATGGGTGGCTTCATCAACTTCAACGCCGCCGGTGTAAATCTTACCTTTCAAAGCGTCGGCATTACTGGTCAGGGAAACTTTGTCACGAATGATGGTTTCGCCGTTATAAATCCGCATGACCATAGCCACGGCTTCGGAGCGCTTTAGTTCTCCTTCGGGCATGAAATACATATCGGGATAGCCGCGGAAATAATCTTTATTATAGGCAAGACCAATGGCTTCCCGTGCCCAATCTGCAATATCGTCATAATCTTTAAAACTCAAGAGACCAGAAATCCCTTCATAATCCCCTTGAGTAATCACACGGCCGATAATCGTTGCGGCTTCTTGGCGGGTAATGGTTCTGTCTGCACCAAAGCTGCCATCGGGATAGCCGTTGACATACTGGGCATAAGCTGCGAGATTCAGGGATTCGTCATACCAATCACCGTTTTCACTATCGGTAAAAGTATTGTCTTTCTGGAACTTTAAGTCCAAGGCACGGTTAATCATTGAAACCATTTCCGCTCTGGTTACCGAACCTTCGGGACGGAAAGTTCCATCGGGATACCCCTTGGCGATCCCGGCATCAACAGCGTCTTCCACGTATTTTTCATACCAGGCGCCTTCTTCAATGTCGGAAAACTCTCCAGCAAAAACCCCTGCACTCATAGCAAAGATCATGACAACAATCAATGCTATCGTTAGAAAAGGTTTTCTCATTAACTTATTCCTCCTTCTTATTCCTCCTTGTTTTCCGTTAGTAAATTTACTAACCTGCTAATCATAATGAGAACATAAGATAATATTTACTATATTTATTCCCCAACGGTCACCTCCCATCATTCAGCTTATGGATGTGCTGTAGCATTAAGATATCTCCAAAGCTACTATATATCTATAACACTAAAATCAAATTAAATCAGCTTCTTCTTTCAAACCCCTCATAAGAGGCCGCTCTGGTGGGCTGCTTTAATTGCCTGACTACGATTCTTTACTTCGAGCTTCGCATAAATGTTCGTCAGGTGGTACTTTACTGTACGCACACTGATATGCAAAACAGCGGCAATCTCTTCGTTTGTTTGCCCGTTTTCCATAAGGCGCAAGACCTTATTTTCTGTTTCAGTCAAAGCATGTGCAACTTTTCCCGCTTTCATCAGATAATCAGGATAATAAACGGCCTGTTGCATTGTTTCTGCCAAAACGCTTCGTTCAAAAGAAGTCTGAAGTTTCATTTTTTGTAATAAAACCAGAACGGCGATACCTTCTTCTGTAATTGCTCGAAAAGTGCGATAGTGCTCGGCAATTGTCAACGCTCGCGTCATATGGCTTTGCCAAGCATCTTGTCCCATGCGATATTCCAAAATCGCAAATAAGATTTCGCATTTTATGTCAAGATAAATTCGGTCACATGCCTCGGCGTAATTTTTGATTTGACTTAATAAAGACATCGCCTCAATATCACGCCCCTGAAGGATATAACAACGAACTTTTGTTAAATAGCAATCATGATTTATGGGATAAAAGATGTTGTTTTCATTGGGAGCATCATTTAACATCCATTGTGCAACTTTATCTTGATTCCCACTGTAGAGAGCCAACCACACTAACAAAGCTGCGGCAGCACGATAGAGATCCCGTTTTTCTTGGGTGGCTGCCTTCTTTTGAAATTGTTTTACCAAAGCAATGGCAGGCTCAAGACCGTTTTGCGATACCATGATGCGAACTAAAACTCCGATTGCCGCAAATTCGGTTTCCAACATGCCATAAGCAGCGGCAGCCTGTTTCCCCCGATGCAATAAAATCAAGGAATCCTCCGAGGAATCTCCTCGTTCAAAATAAGCTTCGCCTAAAGCGATGTCCGCCAAGCCGACTCCATAATTTTTGAAGAGAAGTTCAATGGGTTCCTTCAAAAAATGATAATACTTCGAAGCCAATGGAATCCATCGGCATAAATCTTTCCTGCCATTGATCAAACTCGGGAAATTACCAGAAGCGGAAAACTCCGGCAATGCACAGTGACCGTCAAGAATCGAACAAGATACGTCTTTCAAGATAGACGCAAGATGTTTAGAGCCGCGATGAGGCAATGCAATACGCAAAAAGCTGAGCCAACCTTGGCCAATTTGATACGTTTGACTCCCCTTGTTTTGATGAGAAACGTATTCTTCCAACGCGCAGTACCAATATTCGCTTTCCTCCGAATCTCCCAATAGAGAGCAGATCATGCTTTTCGATGCCATTAATTCCGGTGATGAGAGGAGACTTTCCTTTGGCAACGCTCGATAATACGGTATCGTCCGGTAATCATAGGCAACCTCCGAAGGATCATTGGCGCTCTGCATTAGCAATAATGACAACTTTTCTAGATCGCCGCTACGATAGTAGATTTCCATGGCATGGGCTATCTCACCGTTATCCTCATAAAACAGAGCACCGCGATGAAGCACCTCTCGCATTTCTTCGGGAGAAATATATTTCTCCCGAATATATTCCACAAAAGCCTGTAACCATGGATCATAATAATACTCGTGGACAGATCGCTTATGCAAAAGGCCCGTAAATTCCATGAGATACGAAACTATCTCTGGAACTTTTTCACATTGGGAAACAGCTTTGGCCATTTTCAAGGAAAAGCCCTGGAAAAATGATAATTCTATAACAAAACGGCGATACTTTTCTTCCCAATTTTCAAAATATATATCATAATGTTGAAAAAGAAGAGACTCATAAACTTCCTGGGCAAGGCTCTCTTTTTCCCTTCCCTTCACCATTTCTTCAATCAACAAAGAAACTCCCAAAGGATAACCTTTTGTAACGATCAGAATATGATTTACCGTTTCCATATCGCAAGGCAGTGAAATCATATCCAGATATTCCACCACTTCGTCTCGCTGAAACATCAATGAGCTTTCATGATAGCAAACCATATCCCCACGATAGATAAAAGAATGCAGCCAAGGATAGGAGCGCATCCTGCCAATGAGAAGAAAATGTCTTTTATTTCCAAACGTCTCCAATACTTGTACTAGTAAATCCTTTTCCTTCGTATCGATAAATTGCAAATCATCGATTACGATATAAGTTTTATCACAGTGATAAATTTTACTCGCCAAATTCGGTTCCTTGGCGCTGATGTACTGATGGGAGCAACGTTTGCGGTTAAGCCATTCTTTCACAGCGGCGGTTTTTCCCCACCCCGCAGTAGCACCCAGATAGACCATTTTCTTTTTTTCAAAATCTTTTTCCCAACAGTGGCTCAAGGAGCGCCGCGCAATATGCTTTTTTCTTTTCTGCATTTTGCCTCACTTCCAGGAATCAAAAGCCACAACTAAAGCAATCATGATATTTGTATAAAAAAATATTACATAAATATACTATTATAAATATAATACTTGAAAATTTTTCCTTTTAATACTGTACAAACGTACAGGTTTTTTGTAATTTATGGAAAATTTGGAGAATAAAGTACTTTTAGAAAATTGCTGATTATCCAAATGAAAAGAAATCAAAATGTTTATGTAAAAATTGGATGATAATTGTTTTGCCGCCATAAAAATATTCCTTGCGGCTTATCTATTTTCCCAATAAGAAAAAATTATATTTCTCCTTAAAAAATTGCTATACTTTCATGAGATTTGTGGTAAAATAAAATAAAACAATCGGGAGGTATGATCCTATGGATGCGAAAGAACAAGTTTTAAAAGCGTTAAAAGACTCCGGCGAACCGATGCGCCCCGGCCAAATTGCTGAAGCAACGGGATTAGAAAAAGCAGAATTGGACAAGGCCATCAAAGCATTAAAAAAGGAAGAAAAAATTTGCTCTCCAAAACGTTGCTTTTATGGTTTACCGGAATAATTGTACGAAAAATCATAGATTTTTTGATTTTAGACAACGTCCAGCAGACAAAAGCCACCATCATAATCATATGATGGTGGCTTTTGTCCGTATAATATCCGTATAATATATGAAGATTATATAACTTTGTATTTTCCGGGCGATATCAAATATCTCTTTTTCCTTTTTCGTCTTTTTCTTCCAGCATCTCTCTGTATTCCCACTAACACCACAAATACCACTGACATGGCGACAACATTGCTCAACACTATCAACACCTCTTTCTGTTTTCGGTAAACACTGGTTTTATCATAGTGATAAAAATGTCCAATAAACAGGATTCTAAAATTTAGAAAATCTTTTTGTGTACTATGATTTGTACAGAAACTATGGTATACTGAAATTAAAATAAGAGGAAGGGTGTATTATGGGAAGAAGCTCCAATCAAAAGTTAAAACTTTTATATTTAATGGGGATTCTACAAGAATTTACCGATGAATACCATGCGATGTCTCTATCAGAAATTTTGGCGGAATTACAAAGAAACGGAATCTCTGCGGAACGCAAAAGCCTTTATGACGATATGGAATCTCTACGTACTTACGGCATTGATATCGTGAAAACAGGAGGGAGAAACTGCGGCTACTATATTGCCAATCGAACGTTCGAATTACCGGAATTAAAGCTACTCGTGGACGCCGTTCAATCTTCTAAATTTATTACCGTGAAAAAATCTAACGAATTAATTAAAAAAGTGGAGAGCCTCGCCAGCAAACACGAAGCCAGCCTTCTGCAGCGCCAAGTCTACGTAACAAACCGTATCAAGACGATGAATGAAAGCATCTATTACAATGTGGATAAAATCCACAATGCCATCTCTTTCGGGAAACAGATTCGCTTCCTCTATTTTGAATGGGTGGTAGATTTTCAAAATAAGGAAAAGATAAAAAAGCAATACCGTCGCCATGGCGCCTGTTATCAGGTCAGTCCTTGGTCATTAACTTGGGACGATGAAAATTACTATCTCATCGCCTTTGACTCTCAG
The DNA here is from genome assembly GCA_904420535.1 of Candidatus Cryptoclostridium obscurum. GTDB lineage: Bacteria > Bacillota > Dehalobacteriia > UBA7702 > UBA7702 > Cryptoclostridium > Cryptoclostridium obscurum. Next base: position 6,743 of record CAJFVQ010000048.1, on the reverse strand, counting down.
GCAGGCATCATCAAACACTTTCGCGTCGACAAAATGGAACGCATTGAAGTTACGGACCAGCAAAGAGATGGACAAAGCCACTTCAGGCAATTTGATATGGCCACTTACTCAAAAAAAATGTTCGGTATGTTCAGTGGGGAAGAACGAAATGTCAAAATATGCTTTGCCAACCACCTCATCGGCGTGGTAATCGACCGTTTTGGCAAAGACGTGTTTATTTCCCAAAGAGATGAAAACTATTTTACGGTTACGGCAAAAGTCGTAGCAAGTCCCCAGTTTATGGGCTGGCTGTTCAGCTTTGGTCATCACGCGATGTTGCTTTCTCCCGAAGACTTACGGGAGGAATACCGCAAATATTTATCCGACGGAATGCGCCTCTATCAAAGCAATGCAAAGGATTAAAAACGATATTCAAATCATCTATTTTGTTTCAATGCCATATTTATACTACAATTTGTCAATGGAACTCCAAACGAAGATATTGGAAAAGAGAATCTGTTGAAAATTAAAAGAGAGGTGCCAATATGAAAGATGAATTCATCCTGAGCTGTGGTTCTACGGTTGATCTCCCCTACTCTTACCTGGAACAGCGCCAAATTCCTGTGATATTTTACACCTATACGGTGAAGGGAGAAGAGTATGTCGACGACATGGGAAGAAACCCAGATGCGCTGCCACAATTCTACAAATTTCTAGCAGAAGGCGAAATTCCGACAACTTCCCAAATCAACAAGTTTCGATACTATGATTTTTTTGAGGAACAACTACAAAAAGGCGACCTATTGCATATCGCCTTTGGTTCAGGGATGTCCGCATCAGTATTTAATGCCATGGATGCCGCCGATGAATTACGCGAAAAATATCCGGATAGAAAAATCATGGTAATTGATTCTCTCTGCAGTTCCAGCGGTTACGGTTTGTTGGTGGATGAAGCGGCAGATATGCGAGATCGAGGATGCTCCATGGAAGAAGTTGCCCAATGGGTCATGGAGAATCGCAAACGCGTAAACCACCAATTTTACTCTACAGAATTAGAGTATTATCGCCGCTGCGGTCGCATGTCCGGTGTAGCCGCCACCGCTGCAACTATTTTAAGTATCTGCCCAATTATGCGTCTTGACGACCGCGGTCGTATTATTGCATACGATAAAGTACGCGGTAAAAAGAATGCCGTGCGCAGAACCATAAAAACCATGGAGGAGCACGCGGAAAACGGGGTAAATTACACTGGCAAATGTTGGATCTGCCATTCCAACTGTTTGACAGAAGCAGAGCAGATGCGTCAAGCAGTGAAAGAACATTTTCCCAAAATAAGCGGTGACATCCGTATCTGTGATATCGGAACCATTATTGCATCCCACTGTGGTCCGGGAACCGTGGCTGTTTTTTTCTTCGGACAAGAGCGGTACCCCGATCAATAAAATCACAAAAATGTATACAATCTCCCCTGCATCTATAACCGATTCAAGGTATCATTACAAATAAAAATCCGTTGCATAAAAATGCAACGGATTTTTTAGTCATTTTGTCATCTTATCAAAAACAGCAATCAATTCATCAATCTTCTTTTCCCGTTCTGATTCGTTTCCTTCGGTAAAAGCTTCGGAAATACAACCGCCAATATGTGCACGTAAAATTTCCTTTACGGCCTTTTTTAAAACCGCATCACAGGCCATAATCTGATTGACGATATCAACACAGTATTTATCCTGGTCGATCATTTTTAATACACCGTCAATTTGCCCCCGCGAAGTCTTCAGTAAACGGGTAATCTGGTCCTTATCTGCACGCATCGATCACACCGCCTCGACGGAAACGACCGTGAAATCGGCGTCGGTCACAGCTTGCTTCAATATTTCATCGGCAACGTTCTCCGCTAAATCACAAATTGCTGTTTTTGACTCTAAATCCACGTTGGCAGAAACTCCGTCGATGCTGTTTAATGCCTTTGTAACAGCTTTCACACAATGGGCACAAGACATCCCTTCAATGATTATTTTCTTTTTCATTAAGATACCTCCTTTACCCCCCCCCAGGGGAGGAGTATAAAGAAACTATATCCGATGATTTCTGTTTTGTCAAGGGATGATCTATTTTCTATTAGAAGATACAAAGCAAATATCCTACGGCACAGAAAAAAGATACCGAAAAAAACTGTTTTAATTATGATTGCTAGCAATCAAATACCCTACAACTTTTTTCACCAAATAAAATCAATCGATTCCGCAAAACATTACTTGAATGAGATTGATCATCAATCATAAACAGAACCGACAGTATCTGTAGGCACTCGTCATATTTACTTTTTATGAAATCATGAGATCACTCCTCGATATCTCGTAAGAATTCCAAAAGTTGGACGAGATTCTTTTTCCCGAAAGATACCTTCGTATCGTTTACTACCAAACATGGAACGCTCATCACTTGATAGTGTTCTTTTAAATCAGGGAAGTGATTTAAATCATAGACATCTGCCCTTACCAGCGGATTTATTGCGGCAATTCGCTGAGCCGAAGTCACCAATTCCGGACACATAGTACAAGATAAAGAAACCAGAATCTTCATATCAATCGGTCGATTGATGGCGAGAATCTCTTCTTTCACATCAGCATCAATGGTTTGTCCCGGTCCAGAGGCATTGTAGAGTCCCAACACAAATGATGTAAACTCATGGCCTCCCGGGACGCCATGAAAAGCCAATCCCGTTGTTTCTCCGTTTTCACGACAGATCGCTACAAAGGGGAGGCGATTCTCACCCAAAGTAGGGGCATCAATTTCACAAGAAAGCTTATCTGTCAATGCCGACAATGCCCTGGCATATTGCTCCAATTCCTTTGAAATCGGACGTTCATCCAAATAGAGTTTTAACAAAAGCGGTTGGTCCATTTTGGAAAAAACAGCATCCAGCTGTGTTTTCATATCTTCTGTCAATATTTCCTCTGTTACGTTGACCGCCTCGTTCTGCTCTGATGGCAATAAAGGGACTCTCATGATAGGAGCGGTAGGCTGCAAGCCCGTTTTTCGCTGCATGGCAGCGGCATATTTTTCCAATTCAGTAGCCGCTATTGCTCCATCACCAACGGCAGTGACTACTTGACGTAAATTTTTCATACAAACATCGCCGGCGGCATAGAGGCCATCGATATTGGTTTTTTGATTTTGGTCAGTCATCACGTACCCCTGTTCGTTGAGTTCAACAAGTCCCTGTACCAGATCTGTAGCAGGCTCATAGCCAGCGAATACAAATACGCCAAAAGTTTCTCCCTCTGGAGGAACATACTCCGTAACCTCACCGGTTTTCCTATTGCGATACTTGAGCAATCGCAACGAAGAATCACCAGATACCAACTCAACTTCCACATTGGTCAGAATCGTAATTTTCTCATGGGCTTTGGCAACATCTGCCGTCGCCTTGGCGCAAGTAAAATCATCTTCACGTATTAAAACTGTCACGTGGCGGGCGTATTTCGTAAGAAAAACACTTTCTTCTGCAGCGGCAAATCCTCCGCCAATCACAAATATGTCTTTGCCGGTAAAAAATTCTCCATCACAAGTGGCGCAGTAGGCAACACCATGTCCACGGAATTCTCGCTCTCCTTCAAATCCCACCATACGTGGATGAGCGCCGGTGGCAAGTAGCACGCCAAAGCAGAAAAAACGACCGCGACTGGTAAAGACTGTTTTAATCGCCGCTGTCATGTCTAATTGATCCACCTCCGCCAATAAGAACTCAGCGCCAAAACTTTGCGCCTGTTTGCGCATGATATCGGTAAGTGCTACTCCAGTAGTTTTTTCAACGCCAGGATAATTGACTACTTCAGAGGTAATTGTGATTTGTCCGCCAAAATGCTCTTTTTCCACCACCAATACGCGATATCTAGCGCGGGCCAAATAGAGGGCGGCAGTGAGCCCGGCAGGTCCCCCACCTATGACAATGACATCATATAGTTTTTCCAAATCCATTTCTTTCATCTTTTATAATTGCCCCACCAAATCAAGACTGGGTTTTAATGTTTCTGCACCTGGTTGCCACTTGGCAGGGCACACTTCGTCGCCATGCTCTGCCACGAACTGACATGCCTGTACACGACGGAAAAGTTCATCGGCATTGCGCCCGACGTTACCGGCGATTACTTCATAAGCCACAATTTTTCCTTCCGGATTTACAATAAAGCTGCCGCGTTCTGCAACACCGTCGGCTTCAATATAGACATCAAAATCTCTGGCAAGGGCATGAGTGGGGTCGGCAAGCATCGGATATTGAATTTTTTTGATACGATCCGAAGCAGCATGCCACGCTTTGTGCACAAAATGAGTATCGCAAGAAACAGAATAAATTTCGCAGCCTGCAGCCTTAAAATCTTCATATTTGTTCGCCAGATCTTCCAGTTCAGTGGGACAAACAAAAGTAAAATCTGCAGGATAAAAGAAAAATACGCTCCACTTTCCCATAATATCTTTCTTTGCCACAGTTTGAAACGCATCGTTTTGATAGGCCTGTACGGAAAAATCACCGATTTCTTTGTTGATCATTGACATAAAAACATACCTCCTAGACTTTGATATTAGTTAGTCATAGCTAACTGATAAATTTAGTATACTGAATTATTTGCGCCTTGTCAAGTCAGACAAAATCACACACCTTAGAGAACTTGATCACGTCGAACAATGATATCAAGGTACACGATATGAATTGATGAAAACCATAAAACATAACTATAAAATGCGGACTAATGAAAATAAAAAACTATCACATTGGATCTCGAAAAATAATCAATATTACAAGTTTATCACATGAACTCAGGAGTTCTAAAATGAATTTGCCACAGAGGTTTTACCTTGAATAGTAGCAACACCAATGATTTATTGTACGGCTGTGAGAAATATTGAACATTCCTCGTTTTACAAAATCTGGTCTTTATGATATAGTAAGGAAAATTACGATAGGATTGTTTTTCGGAGGTCATTATGATAAAGGCTGTATTTTTCGATGTAGACGGTACGCTCCTCCCCATAGGCAGCGGAAAAATTCCACAGAGTGCGCAAACGAGTTTAAAAAAGTTGAAAGAAAATGGGACTAAAATTTTTCTTTCCACCGGCCGCCATGCTAATGAAATCCACCAAATGTCCTTGGACGATCTCTCCTTTGACGGCTATATTTCCCTCAACGGACAACTTTGCCTCGATGAAAATTTTGAAGTCGTCTTTGGCAATCCCATTGGCCCCAAGGGAACCGAAGAGTTGTTGAATATTTTCCGTGAAAAATCCGTTTCCATTGTGTTAACCAGAGAAAAGGACCAATGCATCAATTTCGTCAGCGATCTTGCCGCCGAGGTGATGGCGAATATTGCCGTTGAAATCCCGGAAGCCTCCGATGTCGACGACAGCCCGATCTATCAGGCGACAACCTTTTATCGGAACGACAGCAACTGCTGGTTCAACTGCCAATGCCCTACCGGATGCAAGATCACCCGTTGGTGCGACGGCGCCGTTGATATTCTTTCGGAAAAAGGCGGCAAGGTCATTGGCATCAAAGAATATATTAAACGCCTCGGCATTACGAAAGATGAAATCATGGCCTTCGGAGATGCGGAAAACGACGTGGAAATGCTGGAATACGCCGCCATCGGCGTGGCCATGGGCAATGGTAAAGAAGCCGCAAAAACGGCAGCCGACTATGTGACAGCTTCGGTGGAAGAGGATGGTATCGAAAAAGCATTAAAATATTATGACTTGATATAGAAGAGAAGATAGGGCATTGACAAGCTTTCTACAAAGATCACTTTTGTTTAACATCAAATAAATAACGATGAGAAGACTAATTCTTTTAATATTCTTGTTAGTTTATGCTCGACGTATATCATAGTATTATTGAGTTTTATGCCCCCAAAAAGATGGATAACAAAAGAATGAAATTAGAAACGTTTTGTTTAAGTGACGAGCTTATCCAAATGCTCTTTGTTTTGCCTTAGAAGAAAAACTGAAACTTTCACAAAACATCTTGTCATATTACATGAGGAATATTGGTTTATAGCGATTTCGTTTGTTGACTTTCTGGTAAATGTCGAATATAATTTTTATTTTATCATACACTGTCTGATCAGACGTTTATATTGTTTTAATGTAATTGAACATGAATTGGCCATGATGATTGATGCTACTATATGACTAAAAGAATAGCATATATAGCTAAAAATAACTTTTGATTATTTTCAAAAAACTTTATATCATAAGTTTGAAATTGCCTGATTGACACATCGTTAAATTTATTGTATAATTTAATTTGTAGGTGCAAAAACTAAAGAAATCAAAGGTTCTAGTTTTTGTGAAGAAATAAAATATAACAATAATGCAGTTATTTTAATAAAAAACGCGCATCCTTAGCTCAGCTGGCAGAGCACCTGACTCTTAATCAGGGTGTCCAGGGTTCGAACCCCTGAGGGTGTACCAAATAAAACACCTGTTAAACGCAAGTTTGGCGGGTGTTTTTCTTTTGTTTCCTACTGTACTATACATTCAATTTTACACTATTTTACACTGTTTAAACTGTAAAAAAACTGTAAAAATTTTGACTTAAAAATTATTGCATTATACACAATAGTTGTGTATAATGCAAGCATATACGTGAAAGCGTGGTAAGACACAAAGACACCAACGTAATATAAAGGAGGACAAATATGAAAGCTGCATACCCTATTGTCATGAGCCAAGGAGCGGAATATATTATTGTCTACGTGCCTGAT
>CAJFVQ010000047.1 GCA_904420535.1 Candidatus Cryptoclostridium obscurum | reverse complement strand
GCCAAGGTTGAAGTCGAGAGTTCGAATCTCTTTGCCCGCTCCATATGTAAGCCCTGTACATATCGTACAGGGCTTCTTTGTTGTTGCATATCATACTCATACAATACTCGATCTTGGTCTATAGGAAACGGCATGGTTTTTAAACCATGCCGTACCTAGTAAGAAGTGTCATTCATATAATTTGAAGCATCAACGTTATCAATTGATAACATCAACAACATTGCTTTTTAAAATAATTCATCAAAGATATTGTTCCACAAGATCCGGGTTTTCATAAATTAAATTGGTGATACCGCCATCAACGAGAATGTCCATACCGACACAGTAGGAACAGGCTTTAGAAGCAAGGAAAATAAGAGCGCCATCAAGTTCGTTGGCCTTGCCTGTACGCTTGATGGGTTGATTATTGATGACCACAGATGCTTTGTCTTCGTTTGCTTGGCCTTGCTGCGTAGACGCGGCGCTATCTTCTTCACTGAGAAAGACCCCGGGAGATAAAGAATTTACATTAATGCCATAGCCGACGAGATCGTTACCAACAGCTTTGGTAAACTGGCGAATCGCTCCTTTACTGGTAACATAAATGGGGTTGCAACGGGTTGCCCCATAGGCATTTTGGGAACCAAGATTGATGATTCTGCCATAGTGCTGTTCCTTCATATGCTTCGCACAGGCTTGTGTCATTAAAAACATGCTTGTCATATTTACGTCCATCACATATTTCCAATCTTCTTCAGTATAGTCAAAGAAATTTTTCACACGGCCGATACCGGCATTATTAACAAGAATATCAATCTTGCCAAATTTTTCAATGGTGGCATCAACGACATTTTGAATATCTTCCGCTTTGGAAACGTCGCAGGCAACAGAGAGAACTTCAACATCTGCAACTTCATGAATTAATCTTTCGGTTTCTTCCAACCCTTTCATGGTGCGTGCACAAATCACAACATCCGCGCCAGCTCTGGCCAAAGCAATGGCGAACTGCCTGCCGAGACCCATGCCAGTACCACTGGCTCCGGTAACGATAGCGACTTGGCCATCAAGACAAAACAAATCCTGAAGATAGGAACAATTTTTCATTTTGAGATCCTCCTTAGAAAATTTCACAGAATTGATTGTTGTATGGGAACAGTGACATATATTGCAAAACATATGCCAAAAAATCACAAAACAAAAAAACTTTTGATTTCGCCTGTTAAAAGGTGATCAAAAGTTTTTACGCAAAAAATATAATAGTATTAAAATAAATTGTCAGGCTTTTACTTGCAAAAATGAAAGTCATTTTGTAAAGTAAATCCTGCAACTGCTTTTACTTTTCAATATGATATTGACTCATTTTGCGGGAAATCGATGAAAGACTCACCCCAAGGGCCGCTGCTGCTTTCGTAGGGGAACCGTAAGTTTTAAGAGCTTCTTCAATAATTTGCTTTTCATAATTTGACATCTGCTCTTTTAGACTAGCACCCTTTTGTTCTCCAAAATCATATCGAACCGATACTTCCTTGCTTTCCTGCGACTCTGTATCATTAGATTCTGGCTCTATATTATTATCAGTAGCCAAATAAACATAATTCAGTACTTTGGCCGATCGTTCACTGCAAATAACAGTCCGTTCTACAGTATTTCTCAATTCTCTAATATTACCAGGCCAATCATAGTTTTCCATCTGTTGATAAACTTTTTCGGAGAACTCTTTCTGAAGTCCATAAGAAGTACAAATTTGTTCTAAAAAATATTTCACCAAAGGCCTGATATCTTCTTTTCTCTGTCGCAGTGGTGGAATCGTCGCGGAAACAATATTTAATCGATAGTATAAATCAATCCGAAATTTTCCCTCATTCACCATTTGCATCAGATTCTTGTTGGTCGCGGCAATGAGACGGAAATTCGTCTGAATCGGTTGATTACTGCCAATCCGCCGAATGGATTTCGTTTCCAAAACTTGCAAGAGCTTCCCCTGTTGTTCCAAAGGCATGGAATCAATTTCATCCAAAAATAAGGTAGAGTTATTGGCTGATTCAATTAAACCAATATGCATTTTATTGGCTCCGGTAAAGGAGCCTTTTTCATAACCAAAAAATTCTGCTTCGAATAAATTGGGTGGGATGGCAGCGCAGTTCACGGTTACCATAGTATTATCCCGATAGGCGCTATGATCATGAATAAAGTTGGCCATAACGTCCTTACCGACTCCGGTCTCACCGAACAGCAGTACATTGGCATTCGTATTGCTAACCCTTTGCAAATGTTGAACAATTTCTTTCATTTGTTTACTTTCATAGATCACCTTGGGTTTTAACTCCGGTACCAGATAAGTTCGGTTGAAATTTTCTAAACTGGAAACCGAATCATGAAACGAACTTTCAATTTGTTCTCTGGTTTGAGCCATCCCCAAAACATACTTTACTTGACCATTTTCATCGAAAATCGGTTTGTTCTGATAATAGTAAAGCTGTGAAGTACCATCAGCGCCGACAATCTGATTCCAACCGCTGACTTCGCGTTTCTGTTCTACCACAAGATCACTGATACAGTGGCGCACGATTCCAGATTCTCTGGCGGCATGTCCGTCAGAATAGTGCTTTTCATACTCATTACGACTGCAACGGTACATTTTTACCGTTTCTTCGTTGCACAGGACGGTTTTTGAGTTTGCATCCAGCAGAAAGATACCAACACCTAGGTTTTCAAAAATGAGCTTTAACAGTTCTTCCTCATTTCTCTCTTTCACTTTTATCCCCTCCCCAATACTGTACAATAAACGGCTTTCTGATATATAAATTTTATTCTAGCATCTAATCTAGTGAATTGCAACGGGGTTCTATTGTAATACGATTTATATTTGCAAAAAAGAGAACCATTGAACAAAATTGCAAATTTGCTTTGCAATTTTGCAAGCCATGAAAAAGATTACAGTGACTAGGTTGTAAGGAATAGAAATCTGTAATTCTATGATCGCTGTTCAGAAAGTTCTGTCAAAATAAAATTGATAGAATATTTGCAATATTTTTATTATGGCATGGTTTTTGCAATAAAAAAGAGCGTATGGGAAACGCACGGGAAAGTACAGGGGCGTCATAATCATACTTATCACAGTTTGACTCCGGTTCTTTCCCCATTAATTCAGGAGGTAAGATGAAGAAATGAAAAAAATTACGCCGTTTCAATGGGTAATGATCGTCATTGGCATTTTCTTGATGTTTTGCAACAAAATCATTCCGCCAATTCTGGGACTCAGTGAGATGGGGATGTCCATTGTCTGCATCTTTGTCGGAATGATTTTGATGATGGTCACCGTATCTCTGAATTGGCCGGTATTACTTGCCATCTTTGCTTATTTTGCCAGCGGTATCTATAGCTTTTCCGATGCAGTTGCCATGTCTTTCGGGCATAATATCGTATGGCTGACCGTTTTTAGCTGTTTGATTTTGTCAGTTACTGAAAAAACAGGACTTTTGCGCCGCTTGGCCATTTGGATGATCAGTTTTAAAGTCGCCAAAAAAAGTCCTTGGTTGTTTTTATTCTTATTGTTTTTATCGGTTTTAGCCCTTAGCTGCGTCATGGACTGCACCGCTTTGATCCTTCTCTATACGGGGATCACCGCAAACCTGCTAGCCGTTTTAAATGTCAATAAAGGAGATAAATTTGGCATGCTGATTCAACTCGGCGTTATGGTCTTTGTCGGCGTTGGTATGAGCGCTACTCCCATTGGTCACTCCATGGCAGTGGTCAGCATGGAATTTTTTGAAGGCATTGTTCACGTAAGCTGGCTGGAATTCTGTTTGCTCGGAATTATCGGTAGTTTAATTGTTTTAGCCATTTTTATGTTCTTGCTAAAATTTGTGTGGCGTATGGATACCGACATATTAACCGGTTATGACCCTACAAAGCTTCGTGAAGAATTGGGCCCCATGAGCAGAGCTGAAAAAATTTCAGGGCTTGTATACCTTGCATGTATTATCCTCTGGTTGCTCCCCAGTTTCTTACCCACCGATTCCTCTGCGTACACTTTTCTCAGCGGAATGAGTGTTACCGCGGCCCCGATGCTTTGCGTAATTGCTCTTTGCCTTATCCACTGTGACGGGAAACCGATGATGAATATTATGGAAGAAATTGGAAGCACACAATGGGGTGCTGCCTTTACCGTTGCCGCTGCAATGATGACAGCGACAGCAATTCAAAATCCTGATGCAGGTATTTCTGCAGCGTTGGCCGAATCTTTAGGAGGAGCATTTGCTAATATGCCTCCACTCGTGTTCGTACTGACAACTTTATTTATCGGCTTTGTGATTACTCAATTCTGTCCCAGTACGATTCCTATGATCATCTGTGAATCTATCGCTCTTGCCTTAATTGAAGGCGGTGCCGTGGCGGGTGTAAACGCCGGTGCTTATGCTGTCGCCGCTGTTTTTGCCATTGGTACTGCTTTTGCGGCACCTCCCGCTTCCACATTTGCCGCCATTACATCCGGTCAAGGATGGGTCAATTCAAAACAGCAACTAGGGTGGGGCGGTCTATGCGCTCTTGTATGTTATCTGATTGCCTGTTTGGTCATTTATCCTCTTGGATGCTTGTTTATCGGTTGAATGTATGAGCAACATGCTGAAATCTTTCATTCAATGGAGAATCCCCGGATTTTCTTATTGTAAAAACAGAAAGTTCGGGGAACCATTAGAAAGCATTGAGAAATAAAAGCAATAAAAAATGTCTCACGCAGCCCGTGTTAGTTCCTTTTTTAGTAAAAAGTTCTGGTAAGTAGGGAAAAGATATGGCGAATCAATATCGTGGTTATCAATGGTTTATTATCTTTGTTGGTCTATTTTTCCAATATGGTTGGTCACTGATCGCTCAATTCACCGGTTTCAATGAGCGGGCGACAGGTATTTTGTGTATCTTTTTAGGCACTCTCTTGCTATTTTTTTTCATCGACTTAATGTGGCCTGCAGTATCTTGTATCCTAAGTTTTGCAATAACTGATATTTACTCGTTTACGGATACATTAACATATTCCTTTGGACACAATATTTTTTGGTTCGTTATTTTAAGCGGTATTGTCATTGGCGCCATCGATAAGACAGGGATCCTGCGGCGCATTGCAATTTGGATGATCAGCAGACGCTTTACCAGGAGAAGCCCTTGGCTGTTCATTGGCACTTTACTCTTTACCGTTTTTGTTGTGGGATTCTTTTTGGACTGTACAGCGGCAACGATTCTCTTTACCGCAATTATGGCCAATATTCTCAAGGAAGTCGATGTACAAAAAGGCGATCAATTCGGTGCAATCATGATGTTCAGTATTATGGTAATCATCGGTATTTCTTTCGGAGGCAGTGCGATCGGCCATTCTGTGGCCATTGCAACCATTGGCATGTTTGGTCATTTTGGATTAAATATGGGGAATTTCTGTTTAGTCGGAGGACTGATCGGTATTATTTGTTACATCGTTTATATGATTGCATTGCGATTCATTTTTAAGCTGGATGTCAGTAAAATCAAAAATTACGATCCGACAATGTTAAACGTTCATAAGACTCCTATTAGCAAACGGGAAATATGTGCAGTTTCCATTTACGGTATCGTTATACTACTATGGCTTAGCCCTGCGTTTACTCAATCAATTTGGCCTGCATTTTATGACTTTTATAACGGTTTGGGACAAACTGTACCTTTGCTGCTGGCAACAGTCGTAATGTCACTAATCCGTATTGATCATGAACCGTTAATCAATTTGGACACGGACATTCGGAAAAATGTCCCTTGGTCCGCTGGTTTTCTGGTTGCAGCCGCAATGATACTCAGCACTGCCATGGGCGATACCGAAGCAGGAATTCCCGAAACCATCGGTTCGATGCTTGGACCTATTTTTGCCGATGTTCCAATATTATTATTCGTTTTAGGAGCCTGCTTTATCAGCACAACCATGACTAACTATGCCGGTGGGATGATCTGCATGGTGACTGCAAACAGTATCGTTTTAACACTCATGGAGAGCGGCGTTATCACCAATGTATCACCAGGGTTAGCTATGTTGGTTTCCATGTGTTCGGCTTTTGCTTATGCAACGCCTGCAGCAGGAACTTACTCCGCCATTGTCGCCGGTCAAGGATGGGTCAGTCGAAAACAGCTGTTCCTATGGGGAAATGGGACCGCATACTTACTAATGATTATTCTTTGTACCATCGGTTATCAAATCGCAAACGCAGTAATTTGATCCCCTACTCTTCCCAATCAAACTTTAAACTTTTAATAAAATATGATATATCTGCATAAAAATCAATTATTTTATGGAGGTGTATATTTTTACACTTTTTTTGACCAAAAACCAAAGAAAAAGCATAAAAATAAGCAATATTGATTATTTGCAACTAGCTTTGACGTGACAATAAACTTTTTATCCATAGGAGGGTAAGAAATGAACAGAATCGTAGAGAAAGAGGAATTAAATGAAGAGGTAGTGCGCTTTGCAGTAGAATCGCCGTTAATCGCGAGGAAGGCGCAGCCCGGTCAATTCATCATATTGCGCGTAGAAGAAGGCGGCGAACGGATCCCGTTGACCGTAGCGGATACGGATCGAGCAAAAGGTTTGGTGACGATCATCTTTCAGATCGTAGGTTATACCACAGAGCGCTTATCT
>CAJFVQ010000046.1 GCA_904420535.1 Candidatus Cryptoclostridium obscurum | reverse complement strand
GCGTATACTGACGAGGAAATCAAACTGCTCATGGCGGAAAGTAGTGACAGCGGTCTTCTTGATCCGCAACAGTACCGCTATATGGACAATATTTTTGATTTAGGGGATAAAGACGCAGAAGCCATTATGACTCCCCGCACGGATATGGTATGCTTATATTTGGAGGATTCTTTGGAAGAAGATTTCCAGGTAGTAAATCAGTATAAATATACTCGTTTCCCCATTTGTAGTGAAGAAAAAGACAATATTATTGGTTTTGTTCATATTAAAGACCTTTTCACGTTGCCGCCTGGCAGTGATAAAAGTGCGTTGAAGATTCGTCCTTTGGAGGCGGTTCCCGAAGGAATTTCTGCGGGAAAACTTCTCCGTATGTTCCAAAAGAAAAAGACAAAGATCGCCGTCGTCGTTGATGAACATGGTGGAACTTCGGGTATCGTGACGTTAAGTGATATTTTTGCGGTGATCGTTGGTCGTATGGACGATGAATATCTACACGACGATGAAGATGAATTTACAGAATTGTCCGAAGGGCATTACATGGTTGACGGCGCTTTGCCTATTGACGTTTTTGCTGACCGCATTGACCTGAATGTTGGAGAAATCCCCGAATACGATACGGTGGGAGGATTTTTATTGGAATTATTCGACCGTATCCCCGCCACCGGTGATGAAATTACTTATGAAAACGTCAAATTTATCATTCGCGAAATGGAACATCACCGAATTGTCCGTATTGAAGTCATTAAAGCTTCCCCAGAGGAAACGGAAGAAGAGGAAGATTAACGGAAGTGCAAAATAGAAGGAGAATCAAGTGAATCAGCATAGGGATCAAAGGAGTCTTGATGAAATACGGCCCATCACGATAGAGACGGGACTGCAAAAATACGCGGCAGCTTCTGTATTTTGGAGCCAAGGGGATACCCGTGTCCTCACGGCGATTACTGTAGAAGACGGGGTTCCGTCGTTTCTCCGTGATTCTGGACAGGGATGGCTCACTGCGGAATATGCGCTATTGCCCGCTTCCACGCTGACGCGGAGTGATCGGGAGGCGACGAAAGGGAAACAGAGCGGCCGCACTGTAGAAATTCAGCGTCTTATTGGGCGCAGTCTGCGCCAAGCCGTTGATTTAGAGTTATTAGGAGAACATACCATTAAAATTGATTGCGAAGTCATTCAAGCTGACGGTGGCACTCGGACTGCCGCCATCAGTTCCGCTTGGCTTGCTTTGGCTTTGGCCGTACGGAAGCTGCATTGGAATCCGAACATCATAAAAAATCGCATCGCCGCCATTAGCGTGGGCATTATTGATGGGGAGGTCGCTTTAGACTTGGAATATACAGAGGATAGTAATGCCGATGTTGATATGAATGTGGTCATGACCGGGTCTGGTCACTTTGTGGAGATCCAGGGAACTGGTGAACACAGCGATTTTTCTCCGGAACAACTGTCAGAACTCCTTTCCATGGCACAAAAAGGAATCCATGATATTTTTACCATAGAAGACGATTTTTTCAATCGCCTGCCGGAATAAATGAGGAAGAATCATGAAACAGTTATTTTTTGCTACAGGGAATCAGGGTAAAGTAAAAGAACTCATGTCCCTGATTGCCCCTTATGAAATAGAGATTTTAACGATGAATGATTTCCCTGATTTTGAAGCACCGGAAGAAACCGGTGCCACCTTTCGGGAAAACGCATACATCAAAGCCAAAGCCGCTGCAGATTACAGCGGTATTCCTGCCTTGGCTGATGACAGCGGTATCACCGTTGATGCTTTGAACGGCGCTCCCGGCGTTTATTCCGCTCGTTATAGCGGAGAAAATGCAACTTCTGAAGCGAACAATCAAAAACTTCTTGACGCAATGAAATATGTGCCGACGGGACAGCGCCAGGCTCAATTTCGGGCTTCGTTGGCTTTGGTGTTTCCCGATGGTCGCACTTTTTACAGTGAAGGCGTCGTGGAAGGGGAACTGCTTTTTGAATACCGTGGCAGCGGTGGTTTTGGGTACGACCCATTATTCTATCTGGAATCCTTCGGAAAAACCACTGCAGAACTGACTATGGAAGAAAAAAATAAAATTAGTCATCGAGGTCGGGCTTTCCAAGGAATGGTTGCCCAGATGGTGGAGATTGGTGAATTATAAAAAAGTACTTGACTGAAGAGGGAAAAAGAGGTATAATATATACTTGTCAAGCGGGTGTAGCTCAATGGTAGAGCCCTAGCCTTCCAAGCTAGTTACGAGGGTTCGATTCCCTTCACCCGCTCCAAATGTAAAACCACCGTTACGCAGGCATTTTGTCGGCGAAGCGGTGGTTTTTCTTATGATTTTCGGTCCATATTTGCGCTTTTTATTGCACATTTGTAACTTTCGTAGCTGGCACGAAAAACAAATGCACATGAAAACGCACACGTAAAAGCTCTTCTACCTCTACAGAAAAGTTTTTAAAGATGACTGATTTTGTCTAGCAATGCATAGGTTTCATTCAGTGTATCTTCTGTAAAAGGATTGTCCTTGTAAGTTACCTCTAAGGTAAGATCTCCGTCATAATCAATATCCTTCAATGCTTTGGCGGCGTTTTCCCAATCGACGGTGCCGTCATAAGGGAAATTATGGGTATCGCTTCCAAAATTATCATGAAGATGCGTTACTTTTAGCCTTTTCCCAATTTTTTGGATTTCTCTATAGATATCCAAGTTTCCCACATTGGCATGGCCAAAATCAAAACAAATTCCCAAGATTTCTGTTTGGTATACATGATTATAATAGTCCGTAATCTCTATCAGTTCATCAACGGAAGGCGTCACTTCTTCTTCCATATTGGTTCCGTTTTCGATAGCAATGCCTATGTGGTTCTGCATAGCGCATGAAACAAATTCTTTTAGATAGCAAATGTTCTTGTTGACTGATTCTTTTAAGTCGTATCGTCCCGTTGAATCAAGCGCGGTCCCCACGTGAATCACGATCCATTTTGCATGGAGCATACCTGATAGTTCAATGGATCTCAAGATCCTTTTTTCATACACGCTTTTCTTTTTTGAAATGTTATAATCTTGGAAGAAAAAGGGAAAATGGATGGGAGCGTGGGATGTGTTGAAAACAAGGTCGCAGCCTTTGATGATTTTTTGAAAGGTTTGCCGATAATCGTCTTTGTCCAGGAAACAGGTTTTTCTAGAGCCAAATATTTCGGAAAAATAAAAGTTCGCGTTTTGAAATTTTGATGTTTCAATGACTCTCAATCCTCGTTGGAAGTTTTTAATATTGCGTGTTTCTCCCAAGCATCTCGTTGTTGTTGAATATACTAGTTCCTTTCCCATAATCAACCTGCCTTTCATAAAAAAATTCAGTGATATGACTGATTCCTGTTTTTATGCTTTTACGGTTTCCCTTTATTATGATACGAATGATTAGAAATTTGGTTATGGAGTTTATTTGATCGCAAAGATTCGTATATCATGTAACCATGAAGATCTACACATAAAAAACTTTGTGCGGATTTCATTATTTTGGCAAGGTTCTTGTGCAAGAGAATCAAACTGCATTTCTTAGAATGAAATGATCATAGAAGAGGATATTCTCATGAAAAATACGTTTGAGCAAGTTTATGAAATTGTGAAAACCATCCCATTGGGTTATGTGACTACCTACGGGCAAATTGCCCGGCTTTTGGGGAATCCTCGTTTGTCCAGAATTGTAGGCTGTGCCCTGCATACTGCCCCGGAAGGGGTGCCTTGTCACCGTGTGGTCAATCGTTTTGGCGGCTTATGCGACGCCTTTGAGCCTATGGGAAAAGAAACCCATCGAGTATTGCTGGAAATGGAGGGAATTGAGTTTCTTCCCGACGGTAATGTGGATTTGGAACATTTCATGTGGTATGGCCTTTGATCGTATTTCGGCGGTCTGATTTGCTTTGGAATTGTGAGTCTGGCAACGGCTTTGCTATCAATGAAAAAAGTTTCCCGATTACTCCCAAAGTTTTGTGGGATCCATACCACGTACTTGCACGACGTAAAAATCATCGCTGTTTGCAATATCTTTTGGTGTAACGATCAGGCCTTCTTTTAACTCAATGCCGTAAGGCAGATAAGACATGCGAATCAAGTGTGCACAATGGGTCTTTGTAATATCCGATTCATCATCCTGCAAATCACTGAACAAACTGTATGGGATATGGTTTAGATTCGCTTTTCCATAGTTTGCCGCCAAGGTACCGATATCACTGTTTCTATCCTTGGATTTGGGACGCAACTGGATGACATTGGGGTATCGCAGCCATTTATCCAGAGAGCATATTTCTGATGGTTGACCAATAGTAAATGCTTCGAGTATTTTCCCTTCTTCTGCGTCAACAATCAAACCGCAATGGCCGTGTTGCCACCCTAAAGTATGGGCGGCGGCAGTGACGAGGACATCGCCGTCTTGAAGGTCGGCGAAGGGAAGAAGATCTTTCGCTTCGTCGTTAAGAGCTTCCTCACCGGTGAAAAAGTTGGTAGAAATTGTACTGTATGTGGATTTTTGGAATAGGGCATCTTGGTACTTCAATAGCTCCGATGCTTCCCCCCGGTCTGCCAAAGCCATAAACGCATCTTCTCCCAGGCCTGTCTGTTCATAAAGGAAAGTGGATTCTTTTTTAGTTAACGTTTGTCCTTGGGATAATTTCTCCACGGTTCCTTCAATATCTTTCTTTTCATATCCAGGGAGCTCTTGCCCTCGATTTGCTGCGATCTCATTGGCGATGGTTGTAGCAGTGGCAAACAATAAAACAAAGATGAGAATGCCAAACAGCCATTTTTGCTTTTTAGAATAACGTTTCACGCACAAATATCCTTATTCGAAAATTGTTCACGGCGCACGCGAGATGATTCTCCCAATATGGTTTCATCGCGGAACCGATTAGATATATCATAACATATTTCTCTTTGAATATAAAATAAATTGCTAAAAATATTTTTTGTACGTTTTATTGGACATATGATTGGTTATGATAATGATATCAACCAATGGAGGTAGAGAATATGTTTGATTTTTTCGATATGCTTGATCTTTATGAGGACCGGGAGCCGTTTTTGATTTCAGAAGAGGA
Organism: Candidatus Cryptoclostridium obscurum; assembly: GCA_904420535.1. Taxonomy (GTDB): domain Bacteria; phylum Bacillota; class Dehalobacteriia; order UBA7702; family UBA7702; genus Cryptoclostridium; species Cryptoclostridium obscurum. The sequence continues at coordinate 2,093 of CAJFVQ010000046.1, read as the reverse complement.
ATGGGAAGCTACTATGGATTCCAGAAATCTTTGGGGGTTTGGGGAAAATGAAGGAAAACTTTGTTGAGATTTTTTGACCGATACTGGAAACCTGCCCTATGAATTTGAAGATTTTTTAAAAAAATAGAAAAAAATGCTTGCAAAATACCATTGAATCTTATATAATATCTATGTTGTGTTCGCACATCAATCTGCGCCTGTAGCTCAGGTGGATAGAGCAACGGACTTCTAATCCGTGTGCCCGGGGTTCGAGTCCCTGCAGGCGCGCCAGTTTTGTTTCAGATGGTGGGTGTGGCGAAGCGGTTAACGCACCGGATTGTGGCTCCGGCACTCGTGGGTTCAAATCCCATCACTCACCCCAAATGTTAATTCTTTCCATTATAATATATCATATACTATAATGGGGTGTCGCCAAGTGGCAAGGCAGCGGTTTTTGGAGCCGCTATTCGTTGGTTCGAATCCAGCCACCCCAGCCAAAAGGGCAGCAACGAAATGCCCAAAGAAAAACCTCGATGTAATCGAGGTTTTTCGCATTTTTGAGGACGATTTCCTACCCCAGCCAAGGCTATTTTATAAATCCTAAAGGAAACGAATTTTAAATTAGCGAGCCCGAATGTAGAGACAAAAACATAGGAAGCCATAAGACCATACTTTGTTTGTATGACATAAATGGTGGATTTTGCTTCTGCAGGAGTATTGATAAATCATAGTGATGTCTTTTGAAAATTTTTATGAATGATTCGATGGATTATATAAAAAATCGAAGATAATGTGTCGGAATGGTTGTGATATGATTGATTTTATGTTAGAATATGGCATAAATTTTATTATTTAATTGTATTCAATCGAAAACTTTTTGCAAAAGGGGTTGACGTCTGTATGAACTCAATTTGACAGACAGATAGACAGACAGACAGATAGACAGACAGATAGACAGACAGACAGATAGACAGACAGATAGACAGACAGACAGACAGACAGACAGATAAGTCTGCCCTTTTTGCGTGCAAAAGTTTTATAAGCTAAGCGTGTATCCCTGTGGATTTTCAGGGAGTACACGCCTTTTTTATTGTCTGCGGAGGACGTAATATGAAATATCGGGAAAAACGTATCAAAAGAAAAAGTTTTTTGATGACAAAATGTCTCACAGTAGTATTATTGGCAGTTGTTTTTTCTCTATCCGTAGTTTGTCTTTATGGTGAGGAACGTTCTGATTGCGTAATGGCCACGGAAGGGGATGACGGGGGACTCTCTGAACATGTCATCCATACCGTTAGCCCCAGCCATGTAACGTTCAACCTCTTTGATTATTGGCTGACTGACAGAGACGAAAGTTCACCTACGGGAGCAACGTATCGACAAAGTGGCATCAACCAGGGGCACTCCTATATTTTCGGCGGCGGTGCCGGTGCCGGTTCGTGGAATGTATGGACGGGAAATCCTTCGCATTATAATACATCGACAAATACGCCTGGCGTCCGGTATGGTGAATATCAGGGAGTTGTAGAGGAACTACTAACAGACGGGTATCCGATGCTCAGTCTTGTGGATGACTCCGAAGATCCTCAGAAAGGAAAACCTGCTTTTATAACAAATAATGGTTTGGATGCAACACTGGGAGAATCCCTTGCTTATCTTTTCGACCCGGATATTTCCAATGACTATAAGGCAGTCTATGAAAATGTTCAGGGGTTGGTCAAATACGACGGCAACGGCGGCTATGTATACAACAGTCATGAAAACTATGCCGCTTTTCAAGAGTCTGCTTCTTTGGGCACCAATGGTGAGTCCAGCGACGGCCATTTTGATGTCTACGATAGTTGGGCGCTTACGAGCGGCGGTTCTCCAAACGGACAGTTTTTTCCCTTTGATGGGGCGGAGGAAGTCTTCTTAACAAATAACGGCACATATGAGACTGACTCCGAAGGTCGTCTTGCCCCGGATGAAAATGTGCGGTTAGATGGCAATACCACGCTCAACCACTATATCGGGTTGACCATGGAAACGGTGTTTCTCCAGCCGGAGGACGGGAAGATTGACCAAAATACTCCCATGTCCTTTACTTTCTCCGGCGACGACGACGTTTGGATCTT
>CAJFVQ010000045.1 GCA_904420535.1 Candidatus Cryptoclostridium obscurum | reverse complement strand
TCTTTTCCTTGTTCACTAGAATTTTGTCGGCGCCGGGGTTCTCCTGATATTCCGCCATGGCAACAGAAGAAAAGCATAAACTGAACATCAACACGGAGAAGAAACAAATCAACTTTTTCATGGGCTTTCTCCTTTCTTTTTTTGAAGCCAAACCTAAAATTTTTTACATTGCCGTGTTTGTATTTTTTATTTTGGTAAAATATTTCTACTGTTTCATAGTCCCATATTACCATACTGTTTTTAACATATCAACATAATTTTTACAATTCAATCATTGTTTTGAATTATAAATCTTTGATTTGTAATTCGGAATGCTTGTCTTGATTGGTTCAATGTCATAAAAAACAGCGGATCTCATGATCCGCTGTAGATTTATGACTGATGTGGTTATGATTCCGATGAAAGCTCATGGTTGGTTTCATCGGCGATCCGATGAAGATAATCATCGTAAACCTTACGGTAAAAATCATTGGAGCCGGGGGCTTTTTTCAAAGCCTCAAACTGTGTTTTTGCCTTGTCAAAATTTCCTTGATAAAAAGAGGAAAAAGCTCGAAATCCGTCAAGATAAAGCTGATAACGGCTGTTCCCCTCTCCTTCTTTGAGAAAATTTTGGTTGGATTTTAAGAAAGAAGCGGCAGCATCGCTGCGCTCTGACAAAAACAGACCCGTAATATAATGGCAGAGAAAGGTGAGGCGAATATCTTTGGGAAGCTTTTTCATATCCACCTGTTTCTTTAATGCATCCATTTTGGCCCAGTCGTGTTTTTGCAGATAAGCCTGAATCTTTAAGGTTGCCAAAATGTTTTTATCTTTGGCGGAAGGGGCGCTTTCAATTTGCTTGTTGATAATTGCAAGATAAGTATCAAAATCCCCACTTCGATAGGCATCGGCCAAACCGACGCTATCTTTGGCGTCGCGCTTTAGGCGAAAATACCGCATCACGAGAAAAAAAATCATAATAGCAATGAATAGTATGAGTACCAGCGTTGTGATTTTCATAGGTTCTCCTTTGATAAAAGTTCCCAATGTTCTTGTTGAAATCCTGGGCTGACAATACAGGAAACCAGCGCCATGCCCTCTTTCGCCTCGGCGGACTGCCACGTTCCCCCAGGGATCAAACAGTGAAACACTGCCTCCCCGATCACGACGACATTCGGGGCATGGGACGGGCGATCCCCATTGCCTCCGAGATAGAGGGTCAAAGGGGAGCCGCAATGAAAAAGCCAGATTTCGTCTGAGGCGACCCGATGCCATCGCGCCTTTTCTTTCTGGTTCAATAGGTAATAAATGTGGGAGAGAGGGCATTCTTCTCCCTGAACGGTCGGTTTTCGCCAAATTTCCGCATAGTATCCCCCCTCTTCATGGGGAATCATGGAAAATCGTTGAATCAGTGCTTCATAATCCGTCACAGATGTTCTCCTCAATACACAAATGCTTTTGGACAGACGATAACGCTGCAAATTAAATAATTGTCTTTTTTTTGTAAAATTCCTTCTTTTTATGGGAATATCTTTAAGAAAAATACCGTCCTACTTGACAAAAAATATCCTCTCTTGTATGTTTATGACGGTGAAACAATTTTGAAAGAGGTGTTATCATGACTTATGTCAGAGCAGAGTTAAAGGCGGATGCCAAAAGTCAGCTCAGCGGTAATTGGGGCCGCGCCATTGGAGCCATGTTGTTGGTGACTCTTTTCGGCGCTTTGATCGGCTTCATTCTGGAACTTCTTATGGCTGGAACCGCTGCGGGAGGACTTTTGGGCTATATTGACAAAATCCAGTATATGACCGATGAAGAAATCTTGCGTGCGCTCTCGGGATTTTATGGCTGGGCTTTTTTGTGTTCCCTGGTGGTTCTGGTTTTGACGGCGCCAGTTTCCGTTGGTTATTACTTCTTTAATCTCGGTTTGATGCGGAGAGAAAACGTTACTGCGTTCACTCCGTTTCAGGGATTTCGTTATCTTGGCAAGACCATCGGCTTGACCCTAATGATCAATATCTTTATTTCCCTCTGGTCTCTGTTATTTTTGATCCCGGGGATTATCAAAACTTACAGCTATGCTATGGCGCCCTATATTTGGAGCGATCATCGGGATATGAGTATTTTTGATGCCATTACCCAGAGTCGTAAAATGATGGTCGGCCATAAGTGGGAATTTTTTGTATTGAATCTTTCTTTTATTCTTTGGGTGCTTTTGGTCTCCCTTACTTTCGGAATCGCCCTTCTCTATGTCGGTCCTTACATGGAGATGACCTTTGCCAATTTCTATGAACGATTGAAAAAAGATTATGAAGCGGGAACCGCCGGTAGCGTAGCTTAACTGAGAAATATTTTAATGAACCATTTTTATAGCAACTGTACACTCATATAAAATTGCATCTATTAAAATTGAAGCGCAATACCCAATATATGATTTTTTCTATCCCTCTTATGAGGGATATTTTTTTGCGAAAGATTTGTAACAGCAGCGGTGAAAAGTTGTTTAGATGCTAATTCCCTTTGAGGTTCAGTTCTCTTTTTTTTACGCAAAAACTATGTTATAATTGTACATTATGAAAAATGTTTATTTAATTGGTCTCATGGGCAGCGGTAAAACCACTTTGGGGAGAATTTTGGCCCAGAGAGTTCACCGCAAACATGTCGATACTGACGATTTAATTGAAACCTATTTTTCCATGGCGATCCCCCAGGTGTTTGCGGAAAAAGGGGAGGACGCCTTCCGCGATGGCGAGACCGAAGTGCTTTGCCGTTTGTCAAAACAGCGAAACCGCATCGTTTCCACTGGCGGCGGCATTGTTTTGCGAGAAGAAAATATTACACTGATGCGGAACAGCGGCACTGTAATTTGGATCAAGCGGGATCCGAAGCGAATTTTGCAAAGTCCGCGGATTAGAAAACGACCGCTTTTGGCCAACGATGTTAACGCTATTTATCCCATTTGGGAACAAAGGCAACCTCTTTATAAAAAAGCCTGTCACTTTGTAGTTTACAATGATGGCGATCGAGAAAATACAGTACAAGAATTGTTGAAAATTCTCCGTTAATGGAATGTTCTCTGCGATTCCGGGATATAATGGAATATCGAAATCTTGGAAGGAGGTGCGCCGTGGATTCAAATGCGGCAGAGGAACAGTTCTATGAATTGGCCGCGCGGTTTTTCGGTCGCCAGAGGAATTCTCTCGGCGAGAATACGCGATTCCGGCGAGATTTAAAGGCCGATTCTTTGGACCGTCTTTCCTTTGTTTTGGCAACGGAGTCTTGTTTTCGTTGCCATTTAAACGACGACGGTTTGGCATTTGTGAAAACTCTGGGAGATTTTTGGCGCGTTGTAGCCGCTGCTTTAGGAATTCAATCGGTATGCGATACGTCAGAAATTCTTTCCGCAAAACATGAAATTTTTAATGGGTAAGAGAAATTATGAAACGAGAAGAAAAAAAGATTGATATTGCCGTAATTGGCGGCGGAGCATCGGGCCTTGCCGCCGCCATCTCTGCGGCAAAACTCGGCACCGAACGGGAGAACCCTTTGCATATTACAATATTGGAACGTCAAGATCGTGTGGCCAAGAAGCTTTTAGCAACAGGGAACGGGCGCTGCAACTTTACGAACATTGGCGCAGAAGAACGCAATTATCACGGCCGTGATGTAGGTTTTATGATTCCTGCTATGACTCGATTTAATCCTCTGTCCAATATTCATTTTTTTTGTGAGATGGGCATCCTGCCACGATATGAAGAGGAGGGGAAAGTTTATCCCTATAGCGGACAGGCCTCTTCTATGGTGGATGTTCTGCGTCTTGCCGCTGCTCGCTGGGGAGTTCATACCATAACAGATTGCCGTGTGGATTCTCTTCGGAAAGATGAAAGTTTTTTCCATATCAGATGCGGTGACCAATCTTATCGGGCGCGGCGCATTATTATGGCTACTGGAGGTATGGCTGCGCCCGATTTGGGAGGAAATGGATCGGGATATAAAATTCTAACATCGTTAGGTCATGCCCAAATTCCCCTTTTCCCTTCGCTGGTGCAGATCAAAACGGAAAATACTTTGCCGCGAGCTTTGAAAGGAATCAAGTGCAAAGGCGATGTGACATTAAAAAACGGCAGTATGGTGCTCCGTCGGGAGCATGGAGAAATTCTTTTTACGGAGTATGGTCTTTCCGGTCCGCCGATTTTGCAGATCTCCCGCTGTTTGGCAGAGAATCAATATGAAAATCTCATCGTGGAGATCGACTTTTTTCCGGAGTTCAGTAAAGAAAAACTCTTTGATTTGTTGAAAGAACGCCGTCGTAATTTGAGCCATCTGACGTTGGAACATTATCTAACGGGAATGATAAATAAAAAGACAGGGCAGTTATTGCTGAAGCGTGTTCTGGGATCGCCTTTGAGTCGTTCGGTATCCTCTTTGAACGATGATGACCTCAAAAGTATTTTACGGGCATTGAAAGAGTTTGGCCTGGCCGTTGTCGGTGCTTTGAGTTGGAAGAATGCTCAGGTGACTGCCGGAGGAATTGATACTAGGGATTTCGATGATACCACCATGGAAAGTCGCATCGTTCCAGGGCTTTATTGCTGTGGAGAAGTGTTGGATATCGACGGAGACTGCGGTGGCTATAACCTTCAATGGGCCTGGGCCAGCGGTAGGCTTGCAGGCGAAAGCGCGGCATTTTCCCTGGAGGATGATGTATGATTCGCATTGATGAAATCAAATTACCCGTGGATATGGAGCATGAAGAAGATGAGTTATCAGCAGCGGCAGCAGCAAAATTACATTGCCCACAGCGGGAGATTCTTCATTGGCGCATTCTGAAAAAATCACTGGATGCCAGGAAAAAACCGAAGTTGTTTTGGTCCTATTCCCTGGGGGTTACTGTGGCTGGGGATGAGGCTCGTTATCTCAAGAAGAGAGGCAGCGCCAAGATTCGCAGAGAACCGGATTTCCACTATACGCTCCCAAAAAACAAATATTGTGGCAAGTATGCTCCTTTGGTTGTAGGAGCGGGGCCTGCCGGCCTTTTTGCTGCCTTGGCTTTGGCTGAGGCGGGATTGCGTCCCGTTGTCGTAGAAAAGGGAAAATGTGTTGAGAAAAGGCAACGGGATGTGGCCCGCTTTTGGAATGGCGGTTCCTTGAATCCTTATAGCAATATCCAATTTGGAGAAGGTGGCGCCGGTGCATTTTCCGACGGAAAATTGAATACAGGCACCAAAGACCCACGCCATAAAAAGATCCTGGATACCTTGATTCAATGCGGTGCTCCTGAGGAAATTGGATATATGGCCAAACCCCATGTGGGATCTGACCGTTTGCCTCTGGCTGTGACAAATCTCCGAAAACGAATTGAAGCTTTGGGAGGGACCTTCCTTTTTGAAACAGTGTTGGAGGACTTATTGGTTGAAAAAGGAACTATCGTGGGGGTATACCTGAAACAAAATGGTATGATACGGGAGCATCATTGCGACCATGTACTGTTGGCTACGGGGCACAGCGCTCGCGATATTTATGAGTTGCTTTTCCGCAAAGGAGTCTCCCTCTGTCCCAAAGCTTTTTCTCTGGGCGTTCGCATTGAACATCTTCAATCCCGTATCGATTTTGCTCAATATGGGCGGGAGCGGGGACAACTGTTGCCTGCGGCGGATTATAAATTGTCGGTGCGTTTGCCTTCGGGGCGTTCCGCTTATACCTTCTGTATGTGCCCCGGTGGTGTTGTGGTAGGGGCCGCTTCCGAGGAGGGCGGCGTTGTAACTAACGGCATGAGCGGCTTTGCGCGGGATGGCGTTAATTCCAATAGCGCTTTGTTGGTTGGCGTGACGCCAGAGGATTTCCCTGCCCGGGATCCTTTGGCGGGAATGCGGTGGCAGAGGGAAATCGAAGCACGGGCCTATTCTGCTGCCGGGGGCAATTATTATGCTTTGTCCCAGCGTGTGGATGATTTTTTACAAAAACGTCCCTCATTGCATTGGGGGGAAGTGGAACCGACTTATTTGCCCGGAGTTTCCGCGGGAACAATTGACGATGTTTTGCCGTTATTTGTTACAGAAGCACTGCGAGAGGCGTTGCCTTTATTGGGACAAAAGATCAAAGGATTTGACTGTGGCGACGCGGTGTTGACAGCGCCGGAAACCAGAAGCTCCGCGCCGTTGCGCATTCTTAGAGACGACATGGGGGAAAGCAGCCTTCGGGGGCTATATCCCATGGGAGAAGGCGCAGGCTATGCTGGTGGCATCATGTCTTCCGCGACAGATGGACTTCGCATTGCCGAAGCGGTGATTTCTTCGGAAAAAGAGAAATAAAAGGAAAAATTCAAAATTTATGAAAAAGCATCTTGTGAAATGGTTCTGTTTTGGTTACAATAAAAAGAGACTCAGGGCGTACAATAAAAATACAAAATGATAAAGTAAAATAGAACGTAGAAGTTTTATAAAGCATTGAACCTCACGAAAGTGACAGACTGGATTTAAAGAGGTGATCTTCATGAAAAAACTAAAACTCTTACTTATTGTTATCGGCGCATTATCCGTTGCCGGCGGAATCTTTGCCTTGTGGTATCACAGAAGGGCCATCTGCCGTAATTTGCGGACATTCTTTACGACCAAAGATTTTACTGAATTACCCCTGGAGGCCGAATAATCGGTGTCCCGTTTTTCCGCTTTACTGACTCGGTTAAAAAAATTCCAGCTGCCCTATGAATTATTCATGGCGTTGCTGGCATTTTTATCTTTGTATTTTTATTATTTCGCCTTTCAGGGAGAATTAAACGAAGCCGAGTTGGCGTTTGCAAACACCGTTGAGTATCTCGCGCTGACCATTTTTGCCATTGATTATTTGGTGCGGCTTTTGTTGGCCAAAGACAAAAGGCAGTTCTTTTTTCGCAATATTTTGGATCTATTGGCACTCATTCCCATCAGCACACTGTTTCGCGGTTTTCGATTGGTGCGGTGCGCCATATTATTAGGACGATTTTTCAAACGGATTCGCTATTTTGGATCTGTAAGTATTTTTATTTACATCTTGATCGCTTCCATTGTCATTCTTATGACTTCGGCTTTGATCATTGCGCCCATTGAGGAGATTTCTTATGGCGATGCCCTTTGGTGGGGACTTGAAACCATCGCTACGGTGGGTTATGGAGACGTTACTCCTGAAACGCCGGCGGGCCGTGTCATTGCGGTTGTGTTGATGTTCAGCGGGATAGGCTTTTTAAGTTTTCTTACCAGTACAGTAACGACTTACTATGTAAACCGCCATTATGAACAGACGGGTATTCATATGCATCGTGGGATCATCCGCCACTATCAAAAGGCACTGATGGAATTTGATCGTATGACTTTGCAGGATATCGATGATATGTACCACGCTTTGCGTGCCTTAAAGGAACAGGAATTGTCTCTTAATCCATTGCCCGGAGAAGTGTGCCGGGAACAAGAAGAAAAAAATTCTTCTTCACAACAAAGTTAATAGTTTTCTTTGTAAAAAAATTTCAGTACCGGTTTTCCATTGGGAGCCGGTTTTTATTTTATGTGGATTTTGGGATGCGGAAAATGATAACATTGACGCCACCATAAAATTTCGATATGTTTTAGGAGGTATATTGCTGAAGGATTTGTGATAAGCATTGGATAAGTCCATTCGGTAAAACCAATCCGCCGGGAACCAACGACAAATCGATCCATAAAAATGCATTTTTATGTCATGATTATGCAGATAATCGCAAAGAAGATGATACGGTTACGCCGTTTGTATGGCTGTGAAATCATGTCTAAACACTGATTTTGTAAGAATTTTGCGGTAGATTGTGAAAATTTCAACATTTTTCCTGGCCGTTTATGCGTTATAATAGTTGTAAGTCGTATTCTTATATGATATACTTATCATCAAATTCATATCTTTAAGGTGCATAAATGGACAGAATTGTAGAAGCGTACATCGGCGAATATGCTTCGGGAAAAAGTGAAAATGCGGTAAATCGCGCCGTTGCTTTAAAAAAAGCCGGTCACGACGTGACCCTTGTTGATTTGGATCTGGTAGAGCCTGTTTATACGCTCCGCCCGTTAAAAGCCATGTTGACGGATATGGGGATCAATGTGATTGCCTGGACTACCGAAGAAACCCTGGGGTTGGGGGAAGCCGGTTCTGTGCTTCATCCAGCGATGCGCTGGGCACTCCGTAACAAAGGCGATGTGATTTTAGACATCGGCTATGGCGCCAGAGGCAGCAGTATTTTAAACCTGCTGGAAGGTGTTGAGGACGAAAAGAATTTCCGCGTCATTTTGGTGGTAAATACTTTGCGCCCCATGACGGATACCGTTGAAAAGATCGTGGAATATCATAATGAATCCGGTCCAGCCCATGGCTTAATTGCCAACACCCATATGGGCGATGATACGGAATTATCACAGATCATACAAGGATATGAGATTGTTAAAAAGGTCAGCCAAAAGTTGGAGATACCCGTTGACGCATTGGCGGTGGATGAACGCTTTGCCGATGCTTTTCCCAACGGAACATGGGATCACGGCGTGCCCGTGCGGGTGCTAAAACGTTTTTTGCCCATGGGCTTTTGGTGATTACCGAAAGGAGAGAGAAATATGGCCACCAAACCGATTGAGAAGGATACCCATGCATTCGTTACCGGCAACGAAGTCGTTGCCTGGGCTGCTTTGGCCGCGGATGCGCAAATCATGTATGGTTATCCCATCACCCCTCAGAATGAGATCATGCATTACTGGACGAGACTTGCTCCAAAGTACGATCGTAAATTCCTACAGACAGAGGATGAATTGTCCGCCGGCTTTACCACTTGCGGCGGCGTTCTCACCGGTACCCGTTCGTTTACTGCCACTGCAGGGCCAGGCACTATTTTGATGCAGGAGCCCATTACCATGGCAGAAATGATGCGCATTCCCATTGTCGTCGTGGTTCAACAGCGCGGCGGTCCGTCCACAGCGACGGTCATTTATTCCCAACAAGAAGCGAGAATGTGTTGCTATGGCGGGAACGGTGAAGGGTTCCGTGTGGTTTACTCCAGTTCCAGCCACCAAGATCTGTATGATTTTACCATTAAGGCATTCAATACTGCTTGGAAATACCGTTTTCCCACCATTGTTTTGGGTGATGGTTATCAGGCGAAAATGAGAGAAGCTGTCACTATGTATGACCCCGCTTCCAGGGGGATCTCCATGGTGGAAACAGAACAATTCCTTGGCGCCCCTGGACTTCCCGGAACCGACCGTGAACCTCATTTCCATAAAAACACTTACAATACGGAAGAAGAACTTCTGGAAGTCGTCAATAAATTAAAAGAAGATTACGACGCGGTTCGCGCCGAAATCGAAGAACATGAATGCGAATATATCGACGATGCGGAAATCGTCATCGTTGGCCATGGCGTGGTAAGCCGCGCCGTGAAAGAAGCGGTGAAGCTTCTTCGCAAAGAAGGTTACAAGGCCGGTTACTTCCGTCCCATTACGTTGAGACCCTTCCCCGGCACCGCGTTGAGAAAAGCGGTCGAAGGCAAAAAAGATATCGTTGTGGTGGAAAGCGCTTTGGGTCAACTGAAACAGTTCATGACCGAAGAACTTTACGGCTGCACTGTTCCCATTACCGGTTACTTCAAACCCGGGAAAGGCGTCAGCTCCGCCGAAATCGTGGAAAAAGTAAAATCCATGACGAAATAAGGAGGGAATAACATGGCTATCGAAATGAATAACGTCGCACCGCCGATGCCGGCTTGTTGGCGTAAAGAAACCAAAACTCATAAATTTTGCCCCGGCTGCGGCCATGGCATCGTTTTGAAAGCCCTGGGCGAAGCCGTTGACGAACTGGGCATTCAGGAAAAAGTAATTTTCAGTGTCGATATTGGTTGCTGCTTGTTGGCCATCGACTTCTTCAATATGGATACCGTCCAGACCCACCACGGCCGTACCAACGCTGTGGCCAGTGGGGTGAAACGTGCGACTCCCGATAAGATTTGCATCGCGTATATGGGCGACGGCGGCGGTTACGCCATCGGTTCTCAGCATCTGCTGAACGCTGCTGCCAGAAACGAAAAGATTACGTCGATCCTGGTTAATAATACCAACTATGGCATGACCGGCGGCCAAATGGCTCCCACTACTTTGCCCGGGCAGAAAACGGAAACTTCTCCCTACGGCCGCAGTGTGGAACAGCAGGGGTCCCCGACTCACGGTCCTGAAATGCTCGCTGCTATGCTCCCGGAAGGCGCCTATGTGGCACGGGGTACTGTTGCCAATCCCAAACAGTTGAAAAAATATTTGAAAAAAGCTTTGCAGGCCCAGATTAACGGTACAGGTTTCAGCTTTGTGGAAGCCTTGTCCACCTGCCCCACCAACTGGTCCACCAATGCCGCCAAAACTTGGGACTTCCTGGAAAACCAAATGGCAGTGGAATTCCCTGTGGGCGAGTATAAAGTACCCCAAGAAGGAGGGAATGAATAATGAGCGGTTTGAAAAAAATTATGCTGGCCGGTGAAGGCGGCCAAGGCGTTCAGTCCGTAGCTGCAATTCTTTCCGAAGCGGCTTATGCCGCAGGCAAAGAAGTGATGTATATTCCCAACTTTGGGGTGGAACAGCGCGGCGGTGTTTCCATTGCTTTTATGCAGATCTCTGATGAAGTCATCGGTTCTCCTAAATTTGATGATGCTGATATCATCGTTGCCTTGAGTGACCGCGCCATTGAACGGGTGCAGATGTATGTCAACCCCAATACCGTTTACGTTTACGATGCAAATATTTCCGATGCCGCCAAAGCGAAACTCCCTGCCGAAAGCGATGTAGCAAAGCTTCAAGAAATTGCTGCCCATCATATTGCCAATACGGAACTCCACGTTCGCGTATTTAACGTAATTATTATGGGGGCTGTGCTCGGCTTGACCAATATTGTTTCCGTGGATGATGTCAAAAAAGCGTTGGATCATAAATTCCAAGCCAAATTTGAAGCCAATCCTTCTCTCCGCGATATGAACTATACCGCGCTGGAAAAAGGTATCAGCTTAGTGGGTTAAGGAGGGATAATCATGAGTGTACAATTCAGATCCGTTATGACGGAAAGCGGTAAAGGAAGATTTTATCTCTTCTCCGATTTATGCAAAGGCTGCGGTCTCTGCATGGAAAAATGCCCCCAGCAAACCATTGGCTGGTCGGAACGGGTTGGCATTTACGGCGCTCCCACAGTGGAATCGGGCCACGGAGAAAAATCTTGTATTGCCTGTAAAAAATGTCAAACTATTTGCCCCGAATGTGCGATCTTGATTGAAAAAATCGAGAAATAAATTTTGCCGTATCATAAAAGAGCGCATCTAAAGATGCGCTCTTTTTGTTTTTATCTCCTTTATTCCCATGTGAAATTTTCCTTACCTGCCCCTGATTCAAAATGATATTTTACGATTCCCAAATCAACTTTAGAATAAAAGCCGCCGGTGGCCTTAATCGTTACCCGGCTGTTGCGGCGGGAAACATAAAATTTTTGTTGATTGGAGGCAGTTGGAGCCAGCAGCGCAGCCTCCATCCCTTTTTGGAACCAAGAGGGCATTGCGGTTTCGACGTCACATAAAGTTTCTAACGGCTTATTTTTATGGGATGTGCCTTGGGTAGCGCCGTAGCCTAAAGCCAAAACACAGAGGAGTTTTTCTCCCTTATGAACGATGCATCGGGCCTTTTTCTTGCGATAAGTCAGCGCTACCCAACAGGTATTCAATCCCAGAGACTGTGCTTTAAGAACAATGCGTTCTCCGTAGTAGCCAATGGTCTCATCGAGAGTAGGACTTTTTTGACCTACTAAGGCAATGTAGTTTTTGACGTTTCGAAATTTTCCGTAATGCGCCATCATACCACTAAAGGCTTGGGCTTCATTCGTGATCAATTGGATGCGGAGTCCGCTTTCCTTGTTGCACTCCTCGATCTCATGCTCCAAAGCAGATAGGGTTTCTCCTTCAATACTTTTATCGGTGTAGCTGCGAACAGAATGGCGAGCAGCCATCGCTTCTAATAGATTCATCAATCGTTCTCCTTTTCTTCGTGGGTATTTTGAGGATAACCTGCGGAAACAGCTTTGCGATAAATAACGGAAATATCGCGGAAAAGATCTGACAGCTCTTCCCATTCATGGTCGCCTGCGTCAAGGTAGTAAAAGTTCATCGTGCCTTTGCGGTACATTGATACAATTTTGGCTTCGCGCAGGATTCGTAAATGATGAGAAAGATGAGTGCCTTTGGCAATCTCTCCGACGCGAAGGCCGACATGATCGCTTAACAGTAATGCTGCTACGATTTGTTGGCGGGTTTCATTTCCGAGAGCTAAGATTTTTTGATTGCACTTTTTGAATCTTTCGGCGATTTTTTCCCTGGTTTGAATACATACCTTCATCGTGACCACCTTGCCGAGATAATATTGTAACGTTTCTGCTCCTATTATAATATAAGCAGGAGCTTTTATCCATATTGAGAAAGAAAATCAAGACAATTGAGAGAAGAGCTTGGTTTACAATCAGCTAAAATAATATTAAATTTTTTTCATTTAGGGTTGACAAAGGGGTTTGGGTATGATATTATAACATCCGTTGTCACCATTTTTAACTGATGAAGCGATAAAATCGCCGATGTTGAAAAAAGTATTGACAAAAAGAAATTTGTAAAGTATAATGAAATCCTTGTTGAGTACAGTAAAAGTTCAAGCAAAAGTTAGTAGAAAGTACTTGACAAAGAGAAGGAGAAGTAGTATACTTTAAAAGCTGGTCTTTGGGAACTGAAC
>CAJFVQ010000044.1 GCA_904420535.1 Candidatus Cryptoclostridium obscurum | reverse complement strand
CTGTCCTTCTGGCAATAAAATACAGGACAATGGTAGAGCGTCTATTCGGTATTGAGGCAGAGAATCACAGTGCCACGCAAATTATTTAAATTGGTTATAGAAATATCAAATTTTGCACATCCAGTCATTCTCTCTCATCATGTTCCCAGATTTTCCATGTAACAGGGGAAGCAATTCCCTTTGTATGCTCCTATTGCAATATGGTCATCCTGCTATTGCTCTATTATCTGTACTCATAAAAGACGATGCGGAATTTTTCCGCATCGTCTTTATTACTAGCCAAATGGTTATGCTCCCAAGGGAATCAATGGTCAATCTTTGAGATACTGTTTTAAAAGCTCCACTTTATCAGTTTGCTCCCAAGGGAGATCAACGTCGGTTCTGCCAAAATGTCCATAGGCGGCTGTTTGTTTATAGATGGGACGACGTAAGTTCAAATTGGTAATGATGGCAGCAGGGCGCAAGTCAAAATGCTCCATGATGATATCAACGATTTTATCATCGGGAAGCTTTCCAGTACCAAAAGTATCCACCATAACAGATACGGGACTTGCCACGCCGATGGCATAAGCTAACTGAATCTCACAAGTCTTCGCAATTCCCGATGCCACGATATTTTTTGCCACATAACGGGCAGCATAGCAAGCAGAGCGATCCACTTTTGTGGGATCTTTCCCGGAGAATGCACCGCCTCCATGGCGGCCAACACCGCCATATGTATCCACGATAATTTTACGCCCGGTAAGACCGGCATCTCCCTGGGGACCGCCAATGACAAAACGGCCGGTAGGATTCACATAGTATTTTGTATTTTCATCAAGATATTCCTCGGGAATGATTTTCTTGATTACTTCTTCTATGATACCTTTTTCCAGTTCATCATGACTTACTAAATCGTCATGTTGGCTGGAGATCACAACGGTGTCGATTCGTTTCACTTTGTTATCCTCGTATTCCACCGTCACTTGGCTTTTACCGTCAGGACGCAGATAAGGAAGAATCCCCTCTCTGCGCACTTCTGTAAGGCGGCGGGTCAACTTATGAGCCAAACTGATGGGCAGGGGCATCAATTCCGGGGTTTCATCGGTAGCATAACCGTACATCATCCCCTGATCTCCTGCTCCCGTAGTTGCCACATCATCTTGAGCATTATCGACACCTTGGGCAATATCAGGGCTTTGTTCGTCAATGGCACTAAGGACACTGCAAGTATCACAATCAAAACCATATTTCGCTCTGGTATATCCGATCTCACGAATGGTTTCTCGGGCAATTTTAGGAATATCCACATAGCACTCGGTGCTGATTTCACCGGTAACCAATACCAATCCGGTGCTGCAAATCGTTTCACATGCGACTCTGGCATAGGGATCCTGGGCAATGATTGCATCTAAAACAGCATCGGAGATTTTGTCAGCGATTTTGTCAGGATGCCCTTCTGTTACAGATTCGGATGTTACTAATCGTCTCATCTTTCATCCTCCTTATCGTTACATTCTATTTCATCAAGGATTATTTCCGCCAATGCTTCTTTCGAGGTCAACGGAATTTCCCGTGAAGATCCATTGTCTCTGTAAATCACAGCAATATTCGTATCCACATCAAACCCGGCTCCTGCCTGGGTTACATCATTGGCAACAATCATATTTAGGTTTTTCTTTTTCAACTTGGACAAAGCATTGGCCTTTAAATCATTTGTTTCTGCGGCGAAACCTACCACAATGCGCTGTCCTTTCCGTGCTCCCAATGCACTGAGGATATCAGGATTTTTGACCAGATTTAGTGACATTTCCTCATCATCTTTTTTTATTTTTTCAGTTGCAGGCTTGGCAACGCGATAATCTGCGACAGCTGCCGCCATGATGACGATATCCGCCTGATCCATTTGTTCTGCCATGGCTGCCTGCATCTCCAAAGCAGTTTCCACAGAGATTCTCTTCACTCCTGTAGGAACCGAAAGAGATACTGGGCCACTGACCAAAACGACCTCAGCACCGCGTTTGCTGGCAGCGGCAGCAATGGCATATCCCATCTTGCCGCTGCTACGGTTTGTAAGATAACGAACAGGATCCACCGGTTCCCTAGTAGGGCCTGCGCTGACAAGCACAGTTTTTCCTGCTAATGTTTGCCTGTCCTGTTTTTCCAAAGTTTCCAGGATCTTAGCTTCGATACTGTCGATGGAGCCAAGACGCCCCTTTCCAGAAGTCCCGCAAGCTAAGAATCCAGAATCAGGATCAATCACTTCATAGCCTAAGCTGCGAAGTTTTGTGATGTTTTCCTGAAGCACAGGATGCTCCCACATCCGCGTATTCATAGCGGGGAAATACATAACCGGGCAAGATGCCGCCATAATGACCGTGGAAAGGAGATCATCGGCAATGCCATTGGCAGCCTTACCAATGATATTGGCCGTTGCGGGAACGATCACCATGAGATCAGCACGATCCGCCATGGAAATATGCTCTACTTCCACATGTTCCGTAACAATCTCGTGAAACATTTCCGTGCGTACCGGCCTTCCGGATAAAGTACTAAATGTAAGAGGCGCGACCAACTGCCGCGCCGATTCCGTCATAATGACTTCAACTTGATAACCTTTTTTCTTCAAACGGCTCACTAATTCTGCGACTTTATAAGCCGCAATACCGCCGCTGATTCCAATGAGAATAGTTTTATGAGAGGGCGCCATCGGCATCTCCTTCTTCTTGATTTACTTTTTCAATTTCTTTGGCAGAACCGCTTTCATCATTGCGTTCCCAGCCGTAAAAGCCGTCGGCAAGTTCCTGTAGTGCAAGAGTTACGGGATTTTCATAAAGTAAATCCTCGTGCGCCATAATCTGTCTTGCACGTTTAGAACTGATGGTTACTAACGTATATTTAGAGTCTACCTTATCGATTAATTCGCTTAAAGCAGGTTTTACCATCATAATGTATCACCCTCCATTGAAAATACGGTATAATCTTTACTATGTTCAAATTTTAAATGCTCTGCCATAATAATCGCCTGAATCTTTGCAACAGTTTCATCAACTTTGCCTTCTTCATTTACAACTACGTAATCATACATAGGTACCCGTGCCAATTCTGCTTGAAACTGGCTCAGTCGTTTGGCGATTTTTTCTGGGGTTTCCGTATTTCTTCCTTCCAAACGCGCTTTTAATGCGGCATAACTCGGTGGAAGTAGAAAAATAAAAATGCCTTCCGGAAATTTCTCTTTTACAAGGATAGCTCCTTGAGTATCAATCTCAAGGAGCGTATCAATTCCAACATTTAAATTTTGTTCGACAAAATCTCTGGGGGTTCCATAGTAATCATCATAGACTCTTGCCCATTCCAGATAGGCGTCGTTTTCAATATTGGCCTCAAAAGCATCCTTGCTTGTAAAAAAGTAATTGATACCCTCTTTTTCGCCTTCCCGCGGAGGACGTGTCGTATGAGAAACAGACAGCTTCATATTGGGTTGAGACTCTAAAAGTTTAGAGCAAACAGTCCCCTTCCCCACGCCGGAAGAACCGGAAATAACGATTAACAAACCTTCTTGATTATTCATTGTCATTCTCCGTCATCCTCTTGATTCACCGCCTCGGTGATACGATTAGCCAATGTTTCCGGCTGCAACGATGAAAGAATCAAACGGTTATCGTCGGTAATAATAACCGCACGACCGCGCCGTCCGTATGTCGCATCAAGAACCCGTTGTTCTTTCCGGGCTTCCTGAATCAGCCGTTTAATGGGAGCGGAATCCGGGCTAACGATTGCAATGATTCGGTTTGCCATAACAATATTTCCAAAGCCGATATTGATGAGCTTTAATGGCAATATTCTGATCCCCTTATTATGCTAATTTTTCTAACAGCATCGCCACTTGGCGTTTGCCAAGTCCCTGGACTCTTCTGGATTCATTAATACCAATTTCTTCCATCAAAGCCACTGCGGTGATCTTACCCACATTGGGCAAGGATTCCAGTAAATATTTTACTTTCATACGGCCAACAACTTCGTCGTCGACTTTCTTTAAAACTTCTTCCAAAGTAATGGAGCCGGATTTGAGTTGCTTTCTCAATTCCATGCGTTTAGAGCGCATTTCCTGCGCTTTTTTCAACGCATCAGCTCTTTGAGCATCGGTTAATTTCGGAACTGCCATGTTTGTTTCCTCCAAAATATGATTTCTTTATTTTTATATCTTTTTAAATAAAACATATTTGAAAACTTACTCAAAGTTTTGTACCTGTTCCCTGATTTTTTCCAATTCGCTTTTAGCTTCAATGACCAAATGACTGATAGTAATATCATTGGCTTTGGAACCGGTGGTATTGATCTCGCGATTGATCTCTTGAAGAATAAAATCCAGTTTGCGGCCTACAGGTTCGTCTTTTTGCATATTCGAATAGAACTGATCCAAATGACTGTCTAAGCGCGCCAATTCTTCTGCAATATCTGATTTATCAGCAAAGAAAGCCACTTCATTGAGGAGTTTTGCCTCATCCACTTCTACTTCTTGTAAAATTTCCTGCATACGACCGAGAAGCTTCTCCCGATAATCCGCTACAACGCCGGGACTCCGCTCCTGAATTTGATTTTTTATATGTTTGACGGCATCGAGCCGTCCCAAAATATCTTTCGCCAGTTTTTCGCCTTCCACCTTGCGCATTTCATATAATTGCGCCAAACTCTCCTTCAGCGCCTGGGAAACAGTAAGCCAAAGAGAATCTAAATCGGATTCTTCTTTTTCTAATGTCAAAACTCCATAGTAGGAGGCAATGTCCGAAATATGTACAGCTTCATCAAGACCTGTTAAGTCTTTAATTTCTTGCACGGCATTATAATAAGCCAGAGCAAGCTCTTTGTCAACAAAAAGATTTTGTTTTTGCTCGCCCACTTCTTCTACCGTGACGAAAACATCGACTCTTCCCCTGCTTAAAACGGAAGAAATCTCCTTTTTGATGTTTTCTTCCAATGACATATATTGCTTGGGCATTTTGATTATAATATCCAGAAAACGATTATTCACACTTTTAATCTCAACGGTCGCTTTCCATTGCTCTGTCTGAGCAATACTACGGCCATAACCTGTCATACTTTTCACCAAAACGATTTTCCTCGCAATATATAAAATTATCCGAATATATTATTTCACCAAAAAATCGCGTTTTCCTTCTTTTATTGGGATTTTTTTTGAATTTTTGGAAAAAAACCAACGGATCAAAGAAATTAACAATGGGAACGCAGAAATCACCAGTACCAAACACCACTGTTCCGCAGAAAGTGATACGGTATCAAAAAGCGCCGCCAAAGGCGGGCAAAAAATTACCAAGCACTGCATCGCAGCGGAAAGCAAAACCGCTCCTATTAACCATAAATTGGAAAAGAATCCCAAGTGAAATACAGTTTCCCGCTCTGAACGGCAGTCGAACACATAGAATAACTGGCAAAATACGAGCACCGTAAAGGCCATGGTACGGGCAACATCCATATCTTCCCATTGCATAATAGCATATAAATAAACAAAAACTGTACTGCAACCAATCAGCATTCCCCGCAAAACAATGCGTAATCCCAAACCTCGAGAAAAAACACTCTCGTTTTTCTTTCGCGGTTCCATTGTCATCAACGAGGGAGAAGGAGCGTCAAGTCCCAGCGCCAATGCGGGCAAACCGTCAGTTACAAGGTTAATCCACAAAATTTGCAATGGCAGCAGCGGGAGGGGCATTCCCAAAAGAACCGCAATAAACATGGTCAAGACTTCGCCAATATTGGAAGAAAGCAGATAACGGATGAATTTACGAATATTATCGTAAATGCCCCGGCCTTGAAAGACTGCTTCCACAATGGTAGAGAAATGATCGTCGGCCAGAATGAAGTCGGCAGCCTCTTTGGTTACATCGGTTCCCCGCTTTCCCATGGCAATGCCGATATCTGCTTCCTTTACTGCAGGAGCGTCATTTACGCCATCACCGGTCATGGCGACGACATCACCACGATTTTTGAAAAACCGTACAATTTTCATTTTATCTTCCGGAGCGACTCTGGCAAACACTTTGGCATGAGCCATTGTTTCTTCACGATTTTCCCCTATGCCAATGTTTCTACCTAAAATAACATCAGACTGCTTATCGGCAATGCCCAATCCTCGGCCAACAGCCAAAGCAGTGTTGCCATCATCCCCGGTGATCATCACTGTTTCAATTCCTGCAGCCTTAGCCCGTTCGAGAGCTTCCGGCACATCTCTCCGAATGGGGTCTGTCAAAGCAGCGAATCCCAAAAAGACAAGTTCCTGTTCCATATCTTTTTTGGATGTTACCATAGGTCGATAGGCCAGTGCAAGGATGCGGTATCCTTCCGCCGCACATTCTGCGGCTCTTGCTGCCAGCTGTTGCTTTTCCTTTTCTCCCAACCAATGCTCCTTTTCCCGACAAAGATACCATTGACTCCGCTCCAAAATGGCATCGGCGGCGCCCTTTACCAGAGAATCATGACCAACCCAAACACTCATCATTCGGCGGCTAGAGTCAAAAGGGTTTTCCTCCTTTTTTCGGTATTCATCTTGATTCGACAAGAACAGATCAGAGCATTCCACCAATGCAACCTCTGTCGGATCCCCCAAATAGCCGTTTTTTTCTTTCATGACGGTGTGGCATCTTCCCATCACTTCCGCGGCAGCCTTAACCGCGGCACTGTGTTGAGAATGTTCTTTTGGTTCCGCCCATTTGCCGTCAAGATAAAGCAAAGCCGCAGACATATGATTTTCCGTTAATGTTCCTGTTTTATCGGAACAGATACATGTAGTGCATCCCAAAGTTTCCACAGCAGGCAGACGTTTCACGATAGCACGGCATTGAGACAAACGCCAAACCCCCAAAGCAAGACAAATGGTAACAATGGCCGGCAATCCCTCGGGAATAGAAGCTACGGCGAGACTGACCCCTGTAAGTACCATAGCATAAGGATCGCCCCCCATAACAACACCGAGGACGGAAACAATTACGCAAATCGTAACACAAAGAACAATCAACCATTTGCCCAACTCTTTTAAACGTCGCTGCAACGGGGTGATCTCCTGCTCCGTTTCATTGAGCATAGCAGCAATGCGTCCCGTCTCTGTATTCATTCCCGTTGCCACGACAATGCCACGTCCTCGACCCGCGGTAACAGAAGTTCCCTGATAACACATAGAAGATCGTTCCGCCAGAGGCTTATCCATTTCCACTGCAGCAGTTTGCTTTTTCACCGGAACAGACTCCCCTGTCAACAAGGCTTCTTCAACAGACAGTTCTACCGCTTCGATTAGACGCAGATCTGCGGGGATACGGGTTCCCGCTTCTAAGAGCACAATATCTCCCACCACCAGTTCCTCCGACGGGAGCACCGATACGGAACCATCCCGGAGAACCTGGGCTTCATTGCGAGACATTTTTTTTAAAGCTTCCAGGGAACGTTCCGCCTTATATTCTTGGACAAAACCCAATACGCCATTGAGAATGATAATGGCGAGGATCATAATCGCGTCGGCTTTTTCTCCCATAGCTGCCGACAATATAGCAGCGGCCATTAATACAATGACCATAAAGTCGCTAAATTGTCGTAAAAAAGTGAAAATCAAAGGTGTTTTTTTCTTTTCCGTCAAACGGTTGGGACCATACTTTTTTCTACGGTGCTGACGTTCATGTTCTGTAAGACCTGTATCCACAGGAGTACGCAGCGCCGTTGCTGTTTCCGCTACAGTCAGGTGATGCCATACTTTTTCTTTCACTGTATTATTCCTCCTTCCTTGTCCAACACATTGTATGCACGTTATTAAAGTTCAATGACAGAAAGAAAGACCTATTTTTCTCATTTACTGCAAGTTATTGCCATAATAAATGATTCATGATATAATTTGAATCACAGAAGGGCGGAAAGAACATGGCACTTGACGGACTATTTCTCAATCGACTACTGACAGAATTGGACGGAAATCTTTGCGGAGCAAAAATCAACCGCATTCATCAGCCGGATAAAAATACCATTACCATCAAATTAAATCAATTTCAAAAAGGGAATTTCACGTTATTGATCTCGTGCCATCCCCAGAACGCGCGAATCCAAATAACAGAGGAAATTTTAACAAATCCGCAAAAACCGCCTCTTTTCGCCATGGTATTGCGCAAACATCTGGAAGGTGGGAAAATTCTCTCTTTGGAGCAACAAGGGCTTGACCGTGTTGCAATATTGCATATTGAAGGTAGAAATGAAATCGGCGAGTTTGAGCGAAAAAAACTCATCCTGGAAATCATGGGGAAACACAGCAATTTGATCCTTACCAATGAAAAAGAAGAAATCATTGGCGCTATCAAACAATACGGGAGCAATCTTTCCCGTTACCGCGAGGTGCTCCCCCATGCTACTTACAAGGCGCCGCCGCCTCAAAATAAATTAAATCCCTTTTTGATGACAGAAGAAGAATATGCTGAGCAGCTTTTCCAACAGGAGTTATCCCTCCCCATGGAGCGGGCAATTTTTCAAACCATAGAAGGCATTAGTCCGCAAACCGCCGCAGAAATCTTAAATCGCTGCGGACTGACCGGTACATTGTTGGATCAGGCAGGAAGCTTCGAATTGCAAAAAACCTTTGCCGCCATCAAAAAGCTAACGGAATGTGAGATCGCCCCCTCCATTGCCATAAAGAATGGCAAAACCAAAGATTTTTATTTTCTCCCTCTTCTCCATCTCAGCGACGAACAGATCGCCTGTGATAATCTCAGCACTCTGCTGGACTTATATTTTGGCCGCAAAGAACGGGAAAATGCCTTTGAAAGCCGACGCCGCAATCTGGAAAAACAAATCGAGTCTTTCCGCGACAGACTGGCAAAAAAAATAGAAAAACAGGAAAGGGAACTATCTCATGCCATTGACGGGGAAAATTATCGCCGTTATGGTGAAATTTTAAGCGCATATATTTATCAAGTGCCGGAGCACAGTGCTGAAGTAATGCTCCCTGATTTTTATCAACAGGATACCGAAATTGCCATTCCGCTCAAGCCGGAATTATCACCTGCGGAAAACGCAGCGCGTTACTTTCGTTTATACAATAAGGCGAAAACTGCCAGGGATGCCATCAAAGTCCACCTTTCAAACAATCGAGAAGAACTGGAATATGTAGAAAGTCTTTGTTACGCTGCGGCAAACTGCAGTAGTGACGATGATCTACAAGAGCTAAAAAGAGAAATGGCAGTCGCCGGCTATTTAAAAGAAAGCCGAATGACAAAAAAAGAAAAGGGAGATGTTCCTTTGCCTCCCATGGAAACGGAATACGACGGTTATACCATTCTCATTGGACGCAACAACAAGCAAAATGACAAGCTTACGCTAAAAACAGCGGCGAAAGATGACCTTTGGTTCCATACGAAGGATATCCCCGGTAGCCATGTCATTATCAAGAAAAAACAAGGGCAGACAATTCCCGACGAGGTCATTGCGAAAGCCGCTCAATATGCTGCCTATTACAGCAAAGCAAAAGAGGCAGACAAGGTACCGGTAGATTATACCGAGGTAAAACAAGTAAAAAAACCTTCGGGAGCACGTCCCGGCATGGTAATTTATTTTGAACAGACAACGCTATTCGTCCGGCCCGAAGCGCCGGTAATCAAAGCCCCCATGAAGAAAGGAAGATAACACTATGATTCTAACGACAGGAAACGAGATATCCGGAAAAAACATCAGAGAATACAAAGGAATTGTATTCGGTGAAGTCATCACTGGTATCAACCTTCTCAAAGACCTTGGCGCGGAATTGCGCAATATTTTTGGCGGCCGTAGCCAGTCTTATGAGGATGAATTGACCAATGCCCGGGAAAATGCTTTAAAGGAAATGGAAGAACGAGCAGCCTCCCTGGGAGCCAATGCGGTCATAGGAGTCGACGTTGATTACGAAGTATTAGGTTCTGACAACGGAATGTTAATGGTAACGGTTTCAGGAACCGCTGTTATCACTGACTAAACAGTGAGAGTGAGAACCTTACCTACTGAAATAGAATAATCAATGTTGCCAATGAAGACAAAAAGACATCCCCTATCAAGGGATGTCTTTTTAATTGATTCGAAAATTGGGGACGATGGGATTACAAGTGCAGGGATTTCACCGGGCATTGTTCCACACAACGCAGGCATAAAATACATTCTGTGCCGTTAATTCGTTTTCTGGAAGGATCTGCCACATCGACATCCATGGGGCAAGCTCGCCTACATGCTCCGCAGGAAATGCAATGCTCCGTATTATTTTTGACTCGAAGTAGAGAGAAATAGCTGGCCGGTTTTAAAAATACGGCGACGGGACAGAAATATTTGCAAAAAGCACGGTTGTCTTTCATTTTCCATGCCAAAACAATGCCAATAAAATAATATAAGATATTGCCGATGATAAAACTCCAGAACACAACAGAAGCAATATGATTGACATGGAACCAAAACAGTCCCGCAATAAACAATAAGGAAATCGCAAATACGATATAACGGAGAAAGCCCAAATTTCTACGAGGACCTATCGGAATCTTCCATGGCAGTAAATCTAAAATCATCGCAGTCCAGCACGCATAGCCACACCATCCCCTAGCAAACAGTAAGGGGCCGAAAATTTTTGCTACCAAATAATGGATCACCGCAGCATCAAAAACGCCGAGAAACAAATAGTACCAAAAGCCCTCAATCTGCATATTTTCTCCGGAGATCAGTCCCAAATACAAAAGCATATAAGAACCTACGGCAAATTGCACCACGTTGCGGGCATATTTTTTGTGTTTTCCATACATTAATAATCCTAAAGACAAACAAGTACCGATATAGGAGAAATTAAAAAGATAAAATATATTGTCTTTGGTAAGCCATAGTGTTATGGCTACAGTTTCAAACAGCAACCAAAGTCCCAAAGGAATCAAATAAACTCGTTTCATGGTTCCAGTCATTTACTTAGACAAAAACGGTCATATCAAAAGATATGACCGTCTCATTTCGTTATTTCAAATTTGCTTTGGCAATCTCTACATAACCGGTAAAGGCAGCAGGATCCGCAATGGCGATTTCCGAAAGCATTTTGCGATTTACGGTAACGCCAGCGTTGTGAAGTCCATTCATCAAACGGCTGTAGGAAATGTCATTCATTCTGGCAGCAGCGTTAATTCTGGTAATCCAAAGTTTTCTAAAATCGCCTTTCTTTTTACGGCGATGGGCAAATGCGTAAGCGCCAGAGCGAACCGTTTGCTGTTTGGCAACCCGATAGAGCTTGGAATAAGAGGCTCTGTAACCTTTTGCCAGTTTTAATACTCTTTTATGACGTGCATGTTTAGCGACGCCCCGTTTGACTCTGCTCATTTTAAAATACCTCGCTTTCCACTCTTATCAGCCAATACCAAGCATTCTTTTTACTTGACGCATATTGGAATCCGCAACCAAACCGCTTTTTCTGAGGTTTCTTTTTCTTTTCGCAGATTTCTTGTTCAGGATGTGGCTTTTATAGGCTTTGGCTCTTTTGACTTTACCAGTGCCGGTAATTTTCGTTCTTTTGGCCAAACCGCGATGAGTTTTCATTTTAGGCATGACAAGTATCCTCCTTCAATTTGGATTAATTTTGTTTGGGAACTAAAATCATGGTCATATTGCGACCTTCGACTTTGGGATGTTTCTCCACTGAAGAGCAGGCAGATAAACGCTCTGCCATGCGTTCACAGAGAGTTTTTCCCAGGTCGGGATGGGTGATTTCTCTGCCGCGGAACATGATGGTAACTTTTACTTTATCGCCATCTTTTAAAAATCGTTCGGCATTTTTCGCTTTGGTTTCAAAATCATGGGCTTCGATATTAGGACGAAGTTTCACTTCCTTCAGCGTAATCACCCTTTGATTTTTACGCGTTTCCTTTTCCCGTTTTACCTGTTCAAAACGGTATTTCCCGTAGTCCATAATCTTGCACACCGGCGGTTTTCCATGGGGTGCGATCTCCACCAAATCGAGACCTTTATCATGAGCGATCTGCTGGGCCTCTTTGATGGGCATCACATCAAGCTGTTCGCCATCGGAGCCGATTAAACGCACCTGGGGGACTCGAATTTGTTCGTTGATGCGTAATTCCTTAAAAATGGTTGTCACCTCCAAAATTTTGTTCCGCAAAAATAAAAGCGGACGCAAATGCATCCGCAAATCATCATAGATATTCCTTCTACGATATTAACCTTGCTGACTTTGTCGCAAGGTGAGAAGCGGATGCCTCTGCTTTCTTTTACCAAACTATTATACACATACTACTTTATTTTGTCAAGAATTATTTTCATTTATTTGAATCATCGTTTCAGACACCCAAGACAGGAGCGCTTCCGTTTCAGCCTCTAAATCTTCTACACAAAAGCGCTTTTCTGTTCGATTTAACAACGATACTTCCTTTTCCGTCACAACTCTGGTCAGGTCGTTTTTACAGTGTTTCCACTGGCCGTGCTCCCAAAAATATTTGGCTCGGAGCACAAAGAAAAGTCCCTTGTATAATGACTGCAATATCAGCGGATCGCGGTCAAAAATAATATTGTGGCAGGCTCCATGATAGATCTCACAAAGTCCTTTGCTTACAGCGTCTCGGGCGTCTTCCGAAGAAGGAGGTGGGACGAGATCATCAAGTTTACCCCACAAAGGAACAGTGTCGAAATAGAGATGAAAAAGGTCACTTTTTCCCCAGGCAGCAAGCTCCTTCACCCCGCAAAGAAAACCGCAAACCAGATGAGACAGTTCCATCGCCGCCACGGACTTTCGATACGCTTTCAAATCATCCATCGTGAGAACATCGAGGATCAGTACCATATCAATATCGCTTTCCGCCCCAGCTTCTCCCCGGCCGTAGCTTCCCTGGATCCCGATGAACCGTATCCGTTTTT
This sequence comes from Candidatus Cryptoclostridium obscurum, assembly GCA_904420535.1. Taxonomy (GTDB): domain Bacteria; phylum Bacillota; class Dehalobacteriia; order UBA7702; family UBA7702; genus Cryptoclostridium; species Cryptoclostridium obscurum. The sequence goes on along the minus strand of CAJFVQ010000044.1, from coordinate 7,454 downwards.
CAAAAGTTTTCTCCATTGATGCGATATAGTCCTCGCACCATGATTGTATCTCCACAACTCCACTTCCTTTCTCATAGAAACTATGGGGCAGGAGCTTTCGCTCCTGCCCATAACTTTTTTAAGCTTATTTTTTTTCTTTGATTTCAGTGATGATCGCGTCGATGATATCATCGACATTTTTGGCACCAAGATCGCCTTGGCCCAGACGGCGCACGGAAAGGGTGTTGTTTTCCATTTCCTTGTCACCTGCCACCAAACAGTAAGGAATCTTCATTTTCTGCCCTTCGCGGATCTTATAACCGATTTTTTCATTGCGGTGATCCACTTCGGCACGTATTCCCTGGGCTTTCATCTTGTTACAGATCTTTTCTAAATAGGGAAGCTGTTTATCGGTGATGGACATTAGCCGAACCTGTACGGGACAAAGCCAGGTGGGATATGCTCCACCAAAATGTTCTGTTAAAATACCGATAAACCGTTCGATACTCCCAAATGCCACACGGTGAATCATCACGGGACGATGTTTCCCACCATCTTCCCCAACGTAGGTAATATCAAACCGCTCCGGCATCAAGAAATCCAGCTGTATGGTGCCACATTGCCAAGTGCGCCCCAGGCAGTCGGTAAGATGGAAATCGATCTTTGGGCCATAAAATGCGCCATCCCCCTCGTTGATTTGGAAATTGCGCCCTTCTTCCTCCAAGGCTTCTTTCAAAGCATTGGTGGCCATATCCCAAATCTCATCGGAACCAATAGCTTTTTCCGGCTTGGTAGATAATTCCAAATGATATTCAAAGCCAAAAAGGCTATAGACCTTGTCGATCAAAGCGATGACGCCTTTAATCTCATCTTTGATCTGGGATGGGAGCATAAAGATATGAGCATCGTCCTGTGTAAAACAGCGGACACGCATCAGGCCGTGAAGAGCGCCGCTTTTTTCATGACGATGGACGAGCCCTAATTCTCCCATACGGATGGGAAGATCCCTATAACTGTGGAGGGAGTTTTTATAAACCAGGATAGAGCCGGGACAATTCATGGGTTTGATGGCAAAATCCGTATCGTCGATTTTGGTAAAGTACATATTGTCCCTGTAATTTTCCCAGTGTCCCGATTGTTCCCAAAGGCTGCGGTTCAGCATCATGGGCGTTTTGATTTCATCGTAGCCGGCTTCCCGATGGATCTCGCGCCAATAGTTTTCCAATTCATTGCGCAGGATCATGCCTTTGGGTAGAAAGAAGGGGAAACCAGGCCCTTCGTCCATCATTGTAAAGAGCTCCAATTCCTGGCCGAGTTTGCGGTGATCTCGCTTTTTGGCTTCTTCCAATAAGTGAAGATATTCATCCAACTGCGCCTTTTTCGGGAAAGAAGTAGCATAAATACGCTGAAGCATTTTATTTTTTTCATTACCGCGCCAGTATGCTCCGGCAATGGACATGATCTTAAAAGCTTTGATCTTCTCTGTGGAGGGAAGGTGCGGACCTGCACAAAGATCAAGGAAGCCGCCTTGTTGATAGGTACTGATCTCCGTGCCCTCCGGCAAATCGTTAATCAACTCTACTTTATAAATCTCCCCGGCGTCTTCAAAATGCTTTAATGCTTCTTCCCGAGAAATTACAGATTTATGAAAGGAGCTTCCCTGGGCGGCAAGACGAGCCATTTCTTTTTCAATTTTTTCAAAATCATCTTCCGTAAAAATATGGGAAGAATCAAAATCATAATAGAACCCGTCTTTGATGGCGGGGCCGATGCCAAATTTCGTATCGGGGTAGAGATTTTTTACAGCTTCAGCCATGAGGTGGGAGCTGCTATGGCGGAATACATCTTTCCCTTCGTCGTCATCCCAGGTAAGAATGCGTACTTCCGCATCATCGGATACTTCTGTACTGAGATCCATGACCTTGCCGTTGACCATACCTGCCAAAGCGTTTTTGGCCAGTTTATGGCTGATGCTGTCAGCAATATCATAAAGAGTAACGGTTTCATCATATTGACGGACATTCCCGTCGGGAAAGGTAATTTGAAAACTCATAAAAAAACCTCCTGTTTCATTCATCAAAATACTTTGAAATACAACTGTCAATCAAAATCCAAAGAAAGCGGGACCATCTGTTACTGTAAATAAAAAAACCCGTCTCTTAAAGAGACGAGCTTTGCCCGCGGTTCCACTCTCATAAAAGCAAAGTGCTTTCGCTTAAAGACGATAACGCTGTCTTGCGTCTTTTCATACACAGGCGCATCTAAATAGCGGCGCCTTTTCCGAAAAGCTGCTATGGAGTGGTCTTCACCGAAAAATCCCTGAAACCTTTCACCTTGCGGTTTCTCTCTGTGAGTTCATAAACGGTTACTGTCTCCGTCGTTGCATTTACTATTTCATATTATATACAGCCCAAAAGGTTTTGTCAATGGAATATCAGTTGAGAATACTCATAGATTTATATGAGGGAACCCAATATTAAAATGAGGTGATATGGCAAATGAAATTTCAAATAAAGCGGCTTTGGTTCATGATCGTTGCCATAATAATATTAGTGGCGGCTTCATGGTACGGTTATCGGTATTGGCAAGAATCTTCTGTGGATACTGACGCTCTTTGGTCCCATGCCGTCAACCAAATGACGGCATGGGACTCTTACCGCTATACGTTGACGACTGAGTTTACCTTGGATAATTATCGTCAAGCCGAGACAAAAATCAATGGGACTTGCGACATTGAAGGAAATCTACATATCTATGGTGAGATTATGGATACAGACCTGGAAATCTATCAATTTGGCGATGTCTACTATCGGCAAAATACATCTACCGACAAAGATAGTGACTGGATTATTTTAGAAAACAGTCCCCTCCCAAATAATGAAATATTGCTGATGGAACTGTATCCCAAACAATATTTGCTACCTATTGACGGTACTGTGGAATTCATAGAAAAGGAAAAAGTTGACGGCATTATGGAATACCGCTACCATGTTACCAATGAGGGCAACCAGACTGTTGCTGCCGATTATTTAACAGATTTTGCATATGATATCACAATCAATGGTGAAACGGGAGAGATTCAACAGGCCGATGTAACCGCAAGATCCAAATCGAATCCAAGCGGACGCTGGAAACTCCATGTCGTATTTCAGGAAGTCAATACCGCAATCAAATTAGAAGCACCCCAACCCTAAACTCAAAACCATGACAGTATCTCTATAAAACCATATTTCACAAAGATAGGCATTTGCAATGTCCAAAAAATATGGTACACTATATCCATGAAGACATTAATTGAATCACTGGAAAAAACAGAATCATATTGCCAGGAAATACCTTATTATCCTACCTCATTGAAACGTCCGGCTCCTCCGCCCTGTTCCGAAGAGATTCTTCCCTTTTTATTTTTACTACCTCTTGCACAAAAACAAACGGTAACGGAAAGATCCATTCGTCTGGCAGCAGGGTTTCAGTTGATTCATCTTTCCCGTGCCATTCACGAAACCATTCAGCCACAGACATGTCCGGAAAATCGCGCCATTGTCCTAGAGGGTGATTTGCTTTCCTCCCTCGCCTACAAGATTATGATCGAAGAAGATCCCGAACAACTGGCGGATGCAGCCGATATTATGGCCCAATCCAGTGAGGCCTGGTTTCTTTATCGTGATTTTCGTAAGAAAAGAAATTACAAGGATGAAGATTATTGGAAGTTTCTGCAAAAAGACTATGGACTGTTATGTCGCCGCGCAGCGAAAGCTGGTGCAAAAGAAGCCCAATGGACCGAAGAAAAAACGGAAATTTTCTGTGATATGGCAGAGCATCTGGCATATATTTACAGTATCGTCAAACGGAATCTACCTTTGAATTTGGGAGAAGAAATTGCATTGGTTCGGAAAAAGGCGGAAGAACTGCAAACAGTGGAAGAAATTGAGTCAATGTTATCTTCCCTTTCCGCTGTAGATAGTTCCTTTTAATTGTCAAAAAATCCCCTCTTCGCGAGGGGATTTTTTTATTACATTTTTATGGTAAACGGATGGAAAATCATGGATGGATCAATGCGATAATATTGACATAACCTTAACAAATATTCAATTCCAAAATTTTTATCGCCTTCCATAGCCACAAGAATCTCCTGGCAGATACCGGTTTTTGCGGACAAATCTTCAAGAGTAAGTTGGGACTCTTCACGAAGCAGTTTCAGATTATCGCGCATAGTAAGGATCTGTTTCCTGCATTCATTCATAGCCAACCTCCCCACGAATCTTTTTTGTTCCTTATTACGAACAATTCTATCATAACAATCTGCTAAAATCAAGATGTACTGTTCATAATAATGAGCAAAAACGAGGTTGGAGCAATGCAAAAAATCCGTCATGATACCCAATTCGGAGCAAATATCCGAATGCTGCGTAAAAGCTGCAAGCTCACTCAAGGACAAGTCATTACTCAAATGCAGTTGATGGGACATAATATATCCCGGGAAACTTACGCGAAAATAGAATCGGGAATCGCCAATATCAAAGTATCGGAACTCCTGGCTCTAAAAAAAATTTTCCGGGTTGAACTGGATGATTTTTTTAAAAATATTTAGAAGTGATTACCAATTTTATATCAATCTTTCCAAAGGCCGCTTCAAGCGGCCTTATTGTATAAAAAAGTAAGAAATATCAACAAAAACATATTTTTCCTCGTTTTTTGTTTGCAATCTCATGAAATTTATCATATAATTTTTCTATGGTATACCCAATGCCTATAAAGGTTTACGGAGATCAAATATATCACGAATCGAATAGATAAAACTTTATCAAGAAAAGGAACGGATTTTTTTGGAACGTTTTTTTGCAAAAGGGAAAAAGTCCCCTTATTATCAAGAGATACAGGCGGCCTTTCTCACGATGGAGAAACAATTTGAGCAGACGCTCCGCACGGATCATCGCGTTTTATCCAAAGCCGCCACACACTTGTTAAAAAGCGGAGGGAAACGCCTCCGTCCTGCCTTGGTGCTTTTGGGCGGACGATTGGGACAGCAGAGCGATGTTCACCAAATGCCCTTGGCTTTGGCAATGGAAACGGTTCATATGGCAACCCTCGTCCATGACGATGTTGTAGACAGTGCGGCTCTCAGAAGAGGGAAACCAACGGTGAAGGCAAAGTGGGGCAATGAAGTCTCAGTCTTTACCGGTACTTTTTTATTGGCCAGAGCCATGTCTATGATTGCCAGTTATGAGGACGCTTATTTGAACCAACGAACAGCCGAGGTTGCCCTAGAAATGTGTTGCGGAGAATTGGACCAAATGAATTCCGCCTTTCAGATCGACGAAAGTACGGATACTTATAAAAAGCGCATCAAACAAAAGACAGCCTATCTCATCTCTGCCTGCTGTGAGTTAGGAGCATACATCAGCGGTGCTTCTCGTGAAATTGTCGCGGCACTGAGATATTACGGAGAGGCCATTGGCATGGCCTTTCAGATCACCGACGATATTCTTGACTACCAATTAAACAATATGACCTTGGGAAAAGTCATCGGCGGTGATATTCGCGAAGGGATCGCAACCTTGCCGTTAATTTATGCAGCAAAACACAGTTCTCAGAGGGAACGTATTCTTTCCATCTTTTCCAAGAAGCAGAAAGGAGAGGAAGAAGTCCGCGAGGTCATTGGGCTTGTCAGCGCATGCGGCGGGATTCGCTATGCGGAAGATATCGCAGAAAAGCACATTGCTGAAGCAAAAAAGGCAGTGGAAATCATCGAAGATCGTGAGCTGAGAGAAGTCTATCATCAAATCGCGGATTTCATTTTAACCAGAAATCAATGAACCGAGGCAATATTGTGAAAAAAATAATCATTGTGGCAATCTGGGGGGTACTGTTGGCATTGTTGTTTATCGCAGCGCAAAACCTCCCCACGATACGACATATAACAGAGGATTCCGAGACTACCTATGAACATGCCACCGATGAATACCGCATTGATCTTACCGGGCGATGGCAGGTTTCAGTGGACGGCCCCGGCGAACTCATTTTACTACAAGAAGAAGCCAACGCCTCCATTGTCTGCAATCTCGAAGTTGGCGGCTATGATTACCTTTCATCAAAAGAAATCGCAGATAAGATTCAGGAATCATTGGGAAATTCATTTGATGCTGTAGAATTTTCCCAGCGCATCGGAGAAACTGAAGCAATTCTCTATGATACGCTGTATTTTACAGGCACTTGCACCCTAGGAGACGATTCTTTATCCAGTGAACACTATGTCATTCATCCTTCTGAAGGAATTCGACTTTATGTCAATTATTTTTATCCCCAAAATGCTGATGATGCCATCGTGGAACAGGGACGGAACTCAATCTTTTCCATTTATTTTTTCGACCTTGAAGAAATCTATCAGAAATATTTAACATAAAAGACAAATCACGAAGGTGAACCATATGACGAAACGATTTTTCATGGGCAATGAGGCCATTGCCCAAGGTGCCATTGACGCAGGGGTCAACGTTGTGACAGGATACCCCGGCACTCCTTCCACCGAGGTTCTGGAAGCAGTGGCAGCCCAAAATGACGGCTCTATTTATGTCGAATGGTCCGTCAATGAAAAAGTTGCCTTGGAAGTGGCGGCAGGTGCAGCTTACGCTGGAGCCCGCACCATGGTAACCATGAAACAGGTGGGGCTTAACGTAGCCTCAGATCCTTTGATGAGCCTCGTATATGTAGGAGTTAAAGGCGGAATGGTTTTGGTCGTTGCCGACGATCCCGGCCCCATTTCCTCCCAAACGGAACAGGATACACGGCATTTCGCCCATTTTGCAAAACTTCCGGTGTTTGATCCGTCTTCGCCGGAGGAAGCCTATGAAATGATGTTCGATGCCTTTGATTATTCCGAAAAATACAGCACACCAGTCATTCTCCGTCCCACGACACGGGTATGTCACGGCTGCGCTTCGGTGGAGATTCGAGACAAAAAAACAATTCATCGAGCAGAAGGTTTTATAAAAGATAACAAATGGGTCATTTTTCCTCGTTTATCTTACCAAAATCACTTAGCCATTGAACAACGTCTCCCAGTTTTGGGAAAAGAATTCTCCGGTTATCGTTTTAATACGATAAAAGGCAGCGGCAAAAAGGCCGTGGCCTCGGCAGGGATCAGCAGCGCTTACGTGGAGGAAGCTCTTGAGCTCATTTCTCTCCCCAATGGGGAAAAACCTTGCCATCTTCATGTGGCGACGCCTTTTCCTTTTCCCGAGGAACTAGCTCTTAATTTTTTGGAACAAGTCGATGAAGTTCTCGTCATCGAAGAACTGGATCCCGTGATCGAGCGAGAACTCATTTATCTTTGCGGAAAATATCATAAACATACAATTATCAAAGGAAAATATAGCGGTCATGTTCAAAAAGCAGGAGAGAACTCCGTAGAATCGGTCAAAGGAGCATTATGCGACTATCTTCATGTCCTCGCAGAGGACGCAGAGGACGCAGAG
>CAJFVQ010000043.1 GCA_904420535.1 Candidatus Cryptoclostridium obscurum | reverse complement strand
TTTTGTAATAAAATATAATAAAGAAATAGTGAAAAAGATTGGAAGAAAATTCCATAACACCAGCGCAGGGAACCCTTGACATTGTAAATTCCAATAATCAAGATAGTCAGGTTCCATACAAATGACGAGATACATCACAACCAGTGATACCAATGGGATGAGCAACAACGCGAATCCCGCAGGACAGGAAAATCGTTTCATCTTTTTCATGCAATAACCCCTCATCGAATTCGGCACATCTTGTTGATTGATGCCAACCAATGCCGATTCTCCAATAAAACAGAGTTATTATAGCATTTTTTGTCGAAATTTACAATTATTTTATAATAAGTTTACATTGATTCCCATTTCATGAGCGTTGTGGGAATAACCGTGGAACAAGAGCTTTTGCCTTTTGCATTTTCCTCTCGGAAACAAAAAAGCCGCAAACCACATCCCGCAGTCTGCGACTCCGAATATCATGAATTTCAGGAAAGCCCCAAGTCTTTGATGAAAGCAGGGATCCCACGCTCAAAATCAACACCATACTTGACATCAGTTCCCGCATCTTTGGTGCGCTGAATTGAGTTAACCGTATAATTGACGGCAATTTCCGCACTGCGCTTCAAAGAGCAATCATTGACTAACCCAGCCAGCATGGCGCTGCCAAAGACATCTCCGGTACCATGGTAATAACCATCGATCCGTTTGGCAAATACATAATCAACGGTATTAGTTTCACTATCATAAACAGCGGTTCCCAATTCATCTTCTACGAAGGCAACACCGGTCAGAACTACTTTTTTGGGGCCAAGTTCCGCCAACTTTTTCAGAAGGTTTTCTACATAACTCTGTTCATAAGGCGGTTCCTGATAAATTTCATCCAGCATGAAACAGGCCTCTGTAATATTGGGAATAATCATATCGGCTTTGGCGCAAAGAGAAGCCATACCCTTGGCAAATTCTTTGTCAAAAATCGTATAGAGGGAACCGTTATCCCCCATAACCGGATCTACATAAATCAAATTGTCTTTGGTTTTGAACATATCAAAGACTTTTTTCATGATGTCGATCTGTTCATAAGACCCGAGAAATCCCGTATAAATGGCGTCAACTTCCAAATCCAGGGTTTTCCAATGGTTGGTGATGGGAATAATTTCATCGGTAAGGTCGTGGTAAGTATAGCCGGTGAATCCTCCAGTATGAGTCGACAATACCGCCGTGGGAATAATACTGGTCTCTGCACCGGCCGCCGATAAAATAGGCAAAGCTACGGTAAGAGAACATTTGCCCACACAAGAGATATCATGAATCGCAACGACACGTTTTTGTTTTTTCAGCATAAAATAACACCTCGATTGTTATGATTCTCATATTATAACTCTTTTCTGCCTATGGATACAAGAGCAAATTTGTGATACAATAAAAATAAGAATAAGTACCGTCGGTTGACAGATATTACGATTTTATGTTCCACCGATGGAATATTTAGGATCATATATAGAGAAAAAGGAGATATCATTACTATGGCCAAAAAAGAAAATTGTGACGACACAAAATGCAGCTCCTGTAAACTAGACTGCGACAGCAGAAAAGCAAGTTTCAAAGCAGAAGAAAACGCTTTGAGCAATGTAAAAAAGGTGATTGCCGTTGTTAGCGGAAAAGGCGGCGTTGGGAAATCCATGGTCACCTCGATGTTGGCACTGGATGCAATGAAACGAGGATATGAAACAGCGATTCTCGATGCAGATTTGACCGGTCCCTCTATTCCCCAAGCCTTTGGCGTTCATGGACGCGCCCAAACCTGCGAAGGAGGATTGCTTCCTGCCGTAAGCCAGCAAGGCGTCAAAATGATCTCCATCAACTTACTATTAGAAGATGAAAAATCTCCTGTGGTCTGGAGAGGTCCCATGATCGGTAACGCGGTCAAACAATTTTGGACTGATGTCTGCTGGGGCAATGTAGATTATATGTTTGTGGACATGCCCCCCGGTACCGGCGATGTAGCTTTGACTGTATTCCAGTCCCTGCCGGTAGACGGTATTGTCATCGTAACATCTCCCCAGGAATTGGTCTCCATGATTGTGGCCAAGGCCGTAAATATGGCAAAAATGATGAACATTCCCATTCTGGGAATTGTGGAAAACATGGCTTATTTGGAATGTCCTGATTGCAAAAAACAGATTGAGATCTTTGGCAAAAGTCATTTAGAAGAGACAGCCAAGGAATTTGGCCTAAAAATCCTCGGACGCTTACCCATTGACCCAAGGGTTGCCGCTGCAGTCGATGAAGGCAAGGTTGCTTTGATCGACGGTCACTGGGACAGTGCCATTGGAGACGCACTATTTGAATAAAAGCTTAAGTGTCGTTAAAATCTCACAGGCCGCCACACGTCATGTGTGGCGGCCTGTGATTATTTTTTACAATAAAATCACTTTCCATACTCCATATAGCCACTGTCTTTTTTGCAATCCTCCTATGATATGATCGACTATATTATTAAGGAAGCAATTTGATAAAAAAGAAAAGCGCAAATCCACGCGACTGCTGTCTGAAATCCCGACGCCAACAACGCTTTTCCCAGGGAACCGAGTTCCCTCCGAGTCACGGCAAACGAGGCCACGCAGGGCATATACAGCAGTGTAAAGATCAAAAAGGAAAAAGCGGACAGAGGTGTGAAAATGCTCCCCAAAGAGGAAGCCAAAGCCACAGAGTCGCCGGCTCCAACTAAAATGGAGAAAGTGCTGATCACCGTTTCTTTGGACATCAGGCCCGTCACCAGCGCTGTAGAACAACGCCAATCTCCAAATCCCAAAGGCGCGAAAATGGGTGCCAAAATCTTTCCAAATCCCGCCAGCATACTATCGCCACTGTCGGCCACCTGATGCCATGTGAGATCAAAGCTCTGTAATACCCAAATCACAATGGAAGCGGCAAAAATCACCGTAAAAGCCCGGGTAATAAAATCCCGTGTCTCTTGCCATAAATTCATGGCCACCACTTTCTTATCGGGGATACGGTAGGAAGGAAGTTCCATCAAAAAAGGCATCGGCGAACCGCGAAATACCGTATGCTTCATCAATAGGGCACAGAGGATCCCCACCAATATACCGCCAACATACAGACTAATCATAACCAAACTGCGGTAATGATCGAAAAAAGCCATGGTAAAAACGGAATAAATGGGAAGTTTAGCAGAGCAAGACATAAAAGGAAGCAGTAAAATTGTCATTTTCCGATCCCGATCGCTGCCCAAAGTACGAGTAGACATAACTGCCGGAACCGTACAGCCAAACCCCAGCAGCATGGGGACAAAGGAGCGCCCCGAAAGACCGATTTTCCGCAATAAATGGTCAAAAACAAAAGCAACGCGGGCCATATAGCCACTGCCTTCCAACAAAGCAAGAAAGAAAAAGAGCAAAATGATCGTGGGAAGGAACGATAAAATCGAGCCGACACCGGCAAATGCACCATCAATAATTAAAGACTGAACCACAGGATTAAGCCCCAAATCCACCAGAATCGTTTCGGTCAGTGCCGTAATCTCCGCAACGCCTGCCGCCATCCAATCATTAAAAATCGGTCCGATCAGGCCAAAGGTCAGATAAAAAATAACGCCCATAATGCCTACAAAAATAGGCATGGCCAAAATACGGTGAGTTAACAGCTTATCAATCTTGATCGAACGGCTCTGGCCTTTGTCAACAGACTTTCCCTTTAAAAAAGGGCAGCAATACTGTTCAATAAATGCATAACGCATATCGGCAATGGCGGCGTCTCTATCGGTTCCCAGTCGCTGCTCCATTTCAGCAACGAGCATTTCCACCATTTGGCTGTCGCCCTCGGAAAGGGCCAACATTTCTTTGATCTCATCATCTCCCTCCACCAGTTTACAGGCGGAGAAACGAATGGGCAGTTTGGCGCCGACAGCGGCATCTTCGATAATATGGGCAATGGAATGAATGGCTTTGTGGGCCGGACCGCTGCAAAAATCCATTTTACGGGGAAGGGTATGATTTTTAGCTGACGTCATTGCCGCGATAACCAGTTCCTCAATGCCTTCGCCACGGAACGCGGAAATAGGAACCACTGGGATTCCCAACGCCTGTTGAAGCCCTTCCATATCAAGGTGGCGGCCGCTGGCACGAAGCTCGTCCATCATATTAACGGCCAAAACCGTTGGAAAATTCATTTCAATGACTTGAAGAGTCAGATAAAGGCTCCTCTCAAAACAGGTGGCGTCGATGACATTGACCACCACATCTGCTTCGGCATGAAGTAGACAATCTCTGGTGATGCGTTCTTCTTCCGTATAGGGGGACAAGGAATAGACGCCGGGAAGATCCACCACCTTTACTTCATGGTGATGTTTTACAATTCCCTCTTTCTTTTCCACTGTGGTGCCGGGAAAATTCCCCACATTGAGGCTGCTGCCGGTCATTTGGTTAAAAAGCGTTGTTTTGCCGCTGTTCTGGTTCCCTACAAGGGCTATTTCAATAGACACGGGCGTACCTCTTTTACCTCAATATTACTGGCGTCATCCTTCCGCAAAGTCAACTCATACCCCCGCAGACTGACTTCCATCGGATCACCCAGTGGAGCGACTTTCCGCACCATAATACGGGTCTTTGGCGTAAGCCCCATGTCCAACAAACGGCGGCGCAAAATCTTTTCGCAATGCACGGCCTCAATCACACCGCTTTCCCCTGCTTTCATCTCATTCAATGTCATAATTCTCCTAAAACTCCTTTGAATTCTCTCAAGGTAACGCCATCTCTCTTTTTTACCATGGGCGTCTCATGGACGGGACAATCATACGACAAAAAGTGAGCGGCACAAAAAGTGCCGCTCTTCATTGGCATATCAAATAGAAAAACAGAACAGGTCTTAGGCCATATTTCTGAACAATGAACAGCTACCCCTACTTACACCGTCCATCGACACAGAGCATCAAAACAACTCTATCCATATCGTATGATGATCCGCCTATTTTTTATTAACTATTATCATAGGCCAAAACCCCGGGGAAGTCAAGCATATTTTCTTGCAATTTTACAAAATATCTTTCGATTCAGAAGATTCTAACAACTCATCGAGCGCTGCCATTACTTTTTTACTGCCCTCTACATGAGTTTCCAACACAGCGCTGATTTCCTCTTTGACAATATCATCAAGATGAAATCCTGCTGTAACCACACAGCGGCACTGATACCGTCGGGAAATAGTTTTTGCCAAGGTTTCCGACAGGGCGTCGTCCTTATGTTCCTTTGCGGTATAGGATAAAAGAGAGCCGCAATCTCCTACAGCTACGCTTCCAATATGGGCGACACCTCCAAATACAGAAATCAAAAGATCGCTTCCAAAAAGTCGCACATCGTAAGTAAGAGCGGTGCGCCCTTTGCCTGCCTGGATTACCATTGGTCATTCCCCCCATCTACGATAAAGATCGTGAGAAATTTTTAATAAATCAAGGACTTTCCCCACAGATTGATCAATGACATCCTCAATGGTTTGGGGATGATGATAAAAAGCCGGCATAGGTGGAATTAGAATTCCTCCGGCCTCCGTTACGGTAAGCATATTTCTCAAATGGATCGCAGTCAAAGGCGTCTCCCTGGCCATTAACAGAAGAGGGCGTCGTTCTTTTAATGCTACATCAGCACTGCGAACAATGAGATTATCACTGTATCCGTTGGCCACGGCGGATAGGGTTTTCATACTGCAAGGCGCGATGATCACGGCGTCGATGCCATGAGAACCACTGGCAGCCGGAGCTGACAAATCGTCATAATCGCAAACGGTATCGGCCATGGCTTTGATGTCTTCCACAGTAACGTTGCTCTCAAACACCACATTTTTTTCCGCCCAAGGACTCATGACCAAAGTAACATGATGTTCCGTTTCCTTCAAAATCTCCAATAAGCGGATACCATAACAGATCCCCGTTGCCCCAGTGATTCCCAGCAGAATTTTCATCGCATTTCCTCCCGCAACTTTCTGGTGGCATCTTTGTCAACACCGCTTTCAGTAATGACAACGCCATAAATAGTTTTTGCTGTTTCCACAGAGATGATTTCATCTAAGACATCATTATAAACCTTTTCCGGAGGACGATCAAGGGCATTACCCCAACCGCCGCCGCCGCAGGAATTGAGATATACGCGATCTCCTTTAGATACATGACGAGGATATTCTTTGCTTTCCATGGTAATGGGGGTTCCTTCATGGACGAATATCGCTTTGTTGAGACTGCCTTTGCCGCCGCCTCTTAAACCATAGGGAGCAAACTTCATGCCGTCGCCAAACATCACGATATCGCTGCTTTCATCATAAATTTCAAAGGCAAACCGCATTCCCGCACCGCCACGATATTCCCCCGGTCCGGCTGTATCAAGATCCATTTCATGCCAAAGAGTCAAATGAGGATATTGCACTTCGTTGGATTCGATATTGGGCGTCTTTACACCGCCAAAATTGGACATCGCCGACATATAAGCTTTGCCGTCCATTCCTTTCATTGCGCCGCCGGAACCGGTGGAGCAGAAGGAAAAGCCTACATAAAAACGGTTGGTGCGAGGATCGATCCCGTAATAGGAAGGCCCTGCATAACGACAGTAACCTGCGGAAACGCGGCCGGACTCCGCCTGATCCAGAGCCTGGAAAATCGTGCCGATGATCTCACTGGCAGGCGTCAGCGTGCAAAGAGTCATAGGGGCGGGCTCGTTGGGATTGACCAAGGACCCCTTGGGAAGATTTACCTCAATACAACGGAACGCACCGCCATTTCTCGGAATATCCGCTCCTAAAAACCAAAGTGCCGCGATTCCCGAAGCGGTAGTAGCCGTAACCACAGAAGTATTAATAAATCCTTTGACCTGTGGATCTGTCCCTTCAAAATCCACAAGCATACGATCGCCATGGATTTTTACCGCCACTTGGATCTTTACAGGTTCCTCTTGAAACCCATCATCATCAATATATTCTGTAGCGCAATAAACACCATCGGGTACCGCCGCAATACGTTTACGGGTGAGGATCTCCGTCTGTTCCAATGTTTCCGATACAGCTTTCCGCACAGTGGCAACAGAATAAGTATCCACCATTTCCCTGATGCGTTTGGCTGCCAGACGATTGGAACCGATCTGAGCCAGTAAATCACTTTTCATCATGGCAGGATTACGAGTATTATGGATAATAAGGGTCAAAACGTCCTCCAACATTTCACGGTTTCGCATTAATCTCGTCGGCGGAATACGGATTCCCTCTTGAAAGATTTCTGTTGCCTTGGGATTGTAACTGCCGGCGGTGGAACCGCCGATGTCGCCGTGGTGGGCCCGGCTCACACAAAAGAACAACAATTCCCCTTCGGCAAAAACCGGGGTAATGATGCCGATATCCGGCAAGTGGTTGCCACCGTCGTAAGGGTCATTGATAATAAAAACATCACCGTCGGCAATATCATTCCCATAACGGCGCAGCACCGACTTTACACTAAAGGATCCAGCCGTGGCCAAAATGGGGATACCGCTTAATTGAGAAACTAATTCCCCTTCACTGTCACAAATACAGCAAGCGAAATCACAAGCTTCGGCAAAAATAGGCGAATGCGCGGAGTGTTCCAAAGCCAACCCCATCTCTCCGGTAATGCTGTCGAGACGGTTGGCGATCACGGTACGGTTGATGATATCTTCCATTCGCTGTTCCATTTAAGCTTCACCTCCGTCTTTCTTCAAAGTAAGAATCCCTTCATATTCTACCTGCGCAATAAATCCTTTGGGCACCACTGCCGTGGTATAGGAAAAATCAATCAAGGCAGGGCCTTGGATTCCTCGGGTCAGGTTTCCCTCACCATAGACGGGAACTGTTACCTCTCCAGGCAGTCCGAAAGCATCGCCGGCGACGGTTTTTTCCGTCACCCGTTTTCCCTCGCCGAAATGGAAAAGAGTATGACCTTTCATTGCTTCGTAACAGGCCAAATGAAGATTGATGATCTCCCAATCCTGATCCCGCTCCGCATATTCATAGATGGACTCGTGGGTATCATGGAAGGCCTTTTCTACAAGATTCCGGCAGGAATCGTCGATGAGTCGATCCCCCCAGGGAACACTGATTTCATGATGCTGGCCGATATAGCGCATTTCCAATACCACATCAAAGCGGCGATCTTCCTCTTTTACACCGAGGCGGGCTAATTCCTCATCCCCGACACGTTTCATCGCCGCGATCTGTCGTGCCAAAGCCTTACCATCCCATTGACTTTTTTCCATAAAGAAACTGCGGGTATCATCGTAGCGGCGGGAAGCACCCAGCATTCCCCAGGAGCAAAATACCGGGCCTTGAACGGGAATGAGGGCATCGGTCATGTGAAGGGTATCCATAATACCCGCAGCAAACAGGGGAAACGCGCCCCCAGCGCTTAAAAGACTGTAAAAACGGGGGTCGTTTCCTTTCTGCATGGTGACGAGACGCAGGGCATCGGCCATCATTTCCGCGGCCACACGATAGATGAGACGCGCCCCTTCCATCACCGAAAGGCCCAAGGGCTCTGCGATATTCTGATTTATGGCAGTTTCCGCTTTTCGGCGGGACAATGTCATCCGTCCGCCGAGGAAATTATTCTCATTGACAAGCCCCATCAGCAAAAGTGCATCAGTTACCGTGGGTTCTTCTCCACCCAGATCGTAACAGGCCGGCCCGGGAACAGAACCTGCCGAATCAGGTCCCACCAGTAAACGGCCGCCATCATCGACTCGGGCAATACTGCCGCCGCCGGCGCCAATGGAATTGATGTCGATCATGGGAATGCTCAAAGGATATTCCGCCAGCTCCGATTGGGGAATCAGAGCATTTTTGCCGCCGCTGACAACATGGACGTCAAAGCTGGTGCCGCCCATATCCGCCAACACCATATGGCTTTTGCCCAATCGCCGACAAAGAGCTTCGTTGCCCACAGCGCCACCGGCAGGACCGGAAAGCAGTGTCTTAGCGGCAAAACGATTCACGGCTTCCGTATCGCTGAGGCCGCCGCTATTAAGCATAATATGAATGGGGTTCTTCCAACCGTGTTTTGCCAATTCTACTTGAATCACACTGAGATAATCCGCCAAAACCGGTGTAAGATAAGCATTGATTACCGTAGTGGAAGTGCGCTCATATTCACGAATTCTGGGAGCGACCTCCGAAGAAAGAGAAACAAACACATCGGGAAGTTCTTCGTGAATGATCTCTTGTACCCGTCGTTCATGGGCATCATTCTGAAAAGAAAACAGAAAACAAACGGCTATGGCTTTCACTTGAGCATCGCGACATTTTGCACAGGCACGGCGCACAGACTCCTCATCCAAAGGCGTAATGATATCGCCTTTATAATCCATCCGTTGGCGGATCCCCAAACGTAAACGACGGGGCACCAAAACCTCAGGCATTTCAATATGAAGATCCCATTGATTTTTTAACTGGGAACGGCGAATCTCCAGAGCGTCGCGAAATCCTTCAGTGGTAAATAACGCCGTTTTTACCCCCCTTTTTTCCAACAAGGCGTTCAAAGCCAATGTGGTGCCGTGGGAAATCTGCGAAGTATGATGCAATAAAGTGTCCAAATCCACATCCCATGCTTTGGCCAGTTCCTCCAACCCTGCCAAAATTCCACGGGCGGGGTTTTCATGATCCGTGGGGTTTTTCACAAATATGCTGCGGCTCTCTCCCTCCGACATAGTACCTACAGAAGTATAATCGGTAAAGGTGCCGCCGGTATCAATGGCAATTTTAATCATAAAAAAACCTTCTTCTTTCCATAATTTATCAAATATAAACAGGGCGGACCGCTCCGTCCACCGTAACAACGGCGGACGTAAGCGGCCGCAATGAGATGATGTATACCATCCATTGATCGTTGCATTTCGCTCAGATCAATCGACGGAACGGTTATTTCGTATATTTATGGAGTCGCTGTACTGCTGCTTCTATCTGGGGATCCATTGCAATTTTCGGGGCAAAACCGCTCAAAGGTTTTGTAGCATCAATGCCCATTTTTGAGGTACGGCTCAATTCATCAGTGGAGGGGTCAAGGGTAACGCCCATCCCCAGATGCTGGGGCAAAATCGTCACACCATGATCAGCCTGTAATCTTGTGGCCAATGCCCAAAGAACTTCTTCCTCCTGAAAGACATCAACATCCTCATCAACAACGATCACCAGTTTAATATTATGGTCCACGGCGAAAGCGGCATAGATGGCCTGTTGAGGCTGGCCCTCAGCAATTTTTTTCATAGAAATGTAACAATGGAACAAGCCACAGGCGGAAAAGGGAGCGTGAACCGCTTTGACATTGGGCAGCGTTTGATGCAGAGCTTTTAATACGTCTCCTTCCCTCTGAATCGCAACGACGGTAACGTGCTCACTACTCATACCGGGAGTGACGTCATGGTAAATGGCATTTTCTCGATAACGGATGGCTTTGACCTGAAACACATTTTCCGTACTGCGGTAACATGCGTAATTAGTAAATTCCGCAAAAGGGCCTTCCTTTTCCCGTACATCGGCCAGGATTTCCCCTTCCAACACAATTTCGGCATAGGCGGGAACCTGCAAATCCACGGTAGCGCATTGCGCCACTTCCAAGGGTTCCCCAAAAAGTCCAGCGATGGCGCCGTATTTTCCTTGATCATAGGGAACCAGCGCCATGGAGCCCAAAGAGATATTGGGATGAAGACCGATGACAATGGCGGCTTCCAAATTTTTTCCACGCTCCTCACTGCGGCGGAAATATTCCCAAAGCCGTTGGCGGGAGTGGAGGGAAATCCCCAATTTATCCTTCCCCTTTAGCTGCATCCGATGAAACCCCAAGGTCTCAGCGCCGCTTTCAGGATCTTTGGCAACACAGAGCCCTGAAGTGACATAGGGACCGGCATCAATGGGGAAATGGGTGGGAATAGGCAGTTGATAAAGATCAATCTCGTCACCGGTCAAACAATGGGCCGCGAAAGGCGGATTCTCCACTACCTTCACTTCCTCAATACGATTACCGATACGTTTAGCAAATACCATGGACACATCTTTGGTTTTTACGCCCATGGCCTTTGCAAATCGCTCCCGGGTACCAAGAATATTGGTGAGAACCGGAAATTCGCTATTTTCCACATGGTCGAAGACCATAACAGGATAGCGATGTTCCTTTTCCAGATCCATCATCAACTGTGTGATCTCATATTCTCGTTTAACTTCTTCGGTGACGTGCTTCACCGCGCCTTCTTTTTCTAATTCCTGTAAAAATACACGCCAATCTTGACTCATAATATTCCTTTCATCTCAGTGGATTTCAACGATAGCAATAAATTTTTTATTTTGCCAATCCGGATTTTTTCACCTTATCATAGACAAGTTTGGTAAAAATGGTGGAAAAAGGCCAGCAAACGGCGATAATAATCAAGGATTCGATGATAGCCACATTCACTGGGAGGTTATAAATCTGCACTAATCCCACACAAATAATACAATTTCCCAAGAAATTGACGAAGAATTGCGCGACAATGTGATGCCACCATTTTTCCATAGAGCATTTGGCAACGACAAGGGATACGGCAATGGAACCGATGGCATTGGCAAAAACAAAAGCAAGCCACAAGGGACTGTACCATATGGAAATAATTGCTTCAACTTCCCCGGCAATGATACCGGCGGGCTGTTTATAGAGCAGTGTAATCAGTCCGGTAAAAAAGGCCCATACTGTGCCGTTAATCAAAAACATCCCCGCTTTTCCCCAAGGGAAAAGGTTGTCGATCTGTCCCGTGACCTGGCAAGCGATGACAAATACGATCCCCAAGATCACAGATCCCACCAAGGCTTTGGTATCCGTGCGAAAAACATTGCTTTTCATTGTCTCTGTTGTGTTCATTATTCGGCCTCCTCAATCAGTTTTCCTTCTTTTTGACAGATTTAATAAAAATATGACAAAACTCTTTGGGCGCACAAGAGTAAAATCAACAAAATAACGACACCAAGGGCGATTTTCTCCCAAGGTTTGATGGCAAGTTCCGTTGTAAAGGTTCTCGTCTTTTCCCTACCAAAACCGCGCAATTCCATAGACAGCGCAGTTTCTGAGGAACGGCGAATGGCGCGGTATAAAAAGGGAAAAAACGTGGGTAAAATGGTTTTTACTTTGTTCCAAATACCGTCGCAGGGCAACCCGCGTACTGTCTGGCTGTCACAAATCGAAAGATATTCCTTTTGCATTAATGGCAAAAAGCGGGAAGCGACCCCGGTCAACATGGCATAACGATAGGGAACATGCCAAGAAACCAGCATCAACGTTGCCTGTTTTGAAGACGTCCAGGTGAGGCACTGCACTGCCGCCATAGCAATGACGATTGTACGCAATGTTCCCAAGAGAGCGATGCGCCAAAAATCGCTGTATACCCTGATAATTCCCCATTGCCAAATGAGGTGCCCTTCGCGACAAAAAAAGAATTGAATTACAAAGATCTGAGATGCCACGACCAACATCAGGATCAAAAGCACTTTATACTTTTTCAAAGATTTGCTGAAACAAAGTTCCGTCAATAAAATGATGGTCAGCAATACCAGTTCCATACCGACGGTATGGGCAGAAAAGGCGGCTAAAATCAAAAACACGCACCAGAAAAATTTCAATCGGGGATCCATACGTTCCGCGAAATTCATACGGAAAGCCCCCCTTCCTGAAACATAAGACCAATTCGCTCCAAAGTTTCCCGATGATTCATCATTTCCGTTCCTGGAATATCCAAAACGATCTCGTGACGGTGCATGGAAACGATACGGTGGGCATACTGACGAGCCATGGATAGATCATGGGTCACAAGCAATACGGTCTTCCCTTGTTTTACCAGATCAGATAAGGCATCCATAATCATGTAGCTTTGGGCCTCATCCAAACCGGAAGTAGGTTCATCAGCGATGATGATATCAGGCTCTCCCACCAACACCGAGGCCAAAGCCAGCATCTGCCGTTGGCCGCGGCTAAGCTTTTGGGGGTGTTCCTGTAAATAGGGAAGTAACCCGCTTTGAGAAAGGGCAGCCTCTACTTTTGCCTTGATCTTATCTTCCGGGATCTTTCGCAATTTCAGCGTAAAGGCGACTTCCTCTGCCACCGTGGAAGCAAATATTTGGAAATCAGGATTCTGAAACAGAAAACCAATCCGTTTGCGCAATTCATTAATGTTCTTTTTGGTAACTTTTTGGCCAAAGAGTTCCACCGTGCCTACCGTGGGCACAAGGAGTCCCTCCAGCATTTTCATTAACGTGGTTTTTCCAGAACCATTTAAACCGATGACGGAAACGAATTCACCTTGGCGAATGGTGAGGTCCAAGGGTTCACAGCCGACAAAGCCGCCTTTATAGGTATATCCTGCCCCGCTCACCTGTACCACGACTTCGCCGGTGCGGGATGGCACCGTATGATTGCTTCCGTGGATTTTTTTTTGCAAAACCATGAATTCTTCCGGGGCATACTCTTTGGCAACGGTACCGTTTTCCATAAATAACACCCGATTGGCGCAGGCCATTACCTCTTCGGTGCGATCCATCACCATGATGACAGTGACGCCTTTTTCTTTGTTCAAATACGCAAGGTGCCGGTAAAGATCTCGACGCCCCTGGGGATCCAGTTCTGCCGTAGGCTGATCCAAAATTAAGATGGGGGCGTCCAAGGCCAAAACCCCTGCCAAAACCACACGCTGGGCTTGCCCACCGGATAATTCTTCGGTTTTTCGACTTTCCATACCCGAAAGTCCCACAAAATCAAGAAGTTCGTGGATTTTTCGATCCATTTCCTCCCTGGGTACATTTTGGTTTCCCATGCCGAAAGCGATATCTTCATATACATCAACGCTGACAACCTGATTTTGCGGTTCCTGCATCATATAGCCCAGATAATCGGACATTTTAGGCAACGGGATCTCCGCGATATCCTGGCCCATCACCGAAACCTTACCGCACAATTTCCCCTCATTGAATTTGGGAATTGCCCCGGTGATACAATGCAAAAGAACAGATTTTCCCGATGCGACAGGGCCGGTAATGGCAACAAAGTCACCCCGCTCCACAGTAAGATCAATATCGTGAAGCACGACATCGTTTTCCGGCGGAAAGGTCAAGGATTCAATTTGGATATGCACAGCAGGCGCCATGACAACCTCCCGAACTCTCACTAAAATAAAAAAGCTTCAGCACATAAACAGACTTAAAATCTGATTAAAGCTGAAACTTTACCATTGTTTCGTCTTTTTTATTTTACAGGCAGGTCTTCTGACTCATGGTTTTTTCCGATCACCGCGCCTTCCCGATTTCTCAGTGGCGTCATGCGGTTTTCACAACCATTTACAGCGGCGGGTCCGTTTCGGATTTGCACCGAATTCCCTATTCTCCCCGAAGGGCACCAGTAAAAGTTATTTTCTTTTCGCTAATATTATACAAACTGGGAAAAGACTTGTCAAGTATTATGTTTCGGTGTTGTTGATAAAATTCTGCCGAAAGACACAGCGTTTTCTTGTGCTGTTTTTAGTGAGCTGTTTCGCTGTTTTGCAAATATCTGTAACCACCGAATCAGATTCGACAAGATTGACAAAAAAATTATTTCATATTAATATTATATGTATTGAAAACGACTTTTCTTTGTGTTACACTGGTTGAGCGATAAAAAGAAATGTTGATCAATGATTTAGGAGGTCACACCATATGGCAAATCTATGGCACGATATCAGCCCATCTCGGGTAAACCCCACCGACTTTTTAGCGGTCGTTGAAATTGAAAAGGGATCCAGAAACAAATACGAGTTGGACAAGTCCACCGGCGCCCTGATCCTCGACCGCATTCTTTATACTTCTACGCACTACCCTGCCAATTACGGATTCATCCCCCGCACCTATGCCGACGACGGCGACCCCTTGGATGTACTTATTTTAAGCAGCGAAGCCATTATTCCCATGAGCCTGGTACGCTGCTATCCCATTGGCGTGATCGCAATGCTGGACAACGGAAAATTTGACGAAAAAATCATTGCCATTCCCTTTAAAGACCCCAACTATAACACATTTACCGATATCGACCAGCTCCCTCAGCATCGCTTCAAAGAGATGCAACACTTTTTCCAGGTATATAAAAATTTGGAAGCAAAAGACACCGTTGTCGATGAAGTTCAGGGAGCAGAGAATGCCAAAACCATCATTCAACAATGTCTTGATAATTATATTGAAAAATTTTGTCGTTGAGGACAAAAAGAGAACCTAATAAAAGGTTCTCTTTTTTTGTGATTCGTCAGAACAAACGATTATTGTTCAAAGCCCATGAAGGCGTCGTTCAAGGCGATATAATCATCACTGTCCATCATAAAATACGTTTCACCATTTTCATCTTCCTGGGTGTAGACTTCTACTTCTACTTCAATGGCATCGAGGTAGTCGGCATTTTCAATGTATCCTTTGATCAACTCCACGGCAATGTCCGTAACAGCGGCAGTAATTTCATCTTCTGTCATATTGCTTGCATCAATCTCAGTGGATCTTGCAATCAATTCGGTTTGCAAATTATTATTGATTTGGTCAACGACATCGAGGGGATACATTGTCACAGGAACCATATAGCCCCGATCTGTTTCTTCCACTTCGCCAATTTCCCACTTGGCTTTGGCTAACAGATCCTTTGATAAGGTGCGGAATTCTTCAAACTCATTGTCGGTGGGATCGGTGATGCCACAAATTTCCAAAAAGCTTTCGGCATAATAATCAATATTCGCTTCATAGTCAGCTTCCAGCTCTTCTTTTTCGTTTTCCACCGATGCTACAAACTCATCGGTTATTTCTCCGTAAAAATCCACCTGCAAAGAACCTTCCACAAGTCCTTTTGCATCTTCGGCAGTATAGCCACCGCAGCCGGCAAAGGCAAACAGAACGATGACGGCACTGCACAATGCAACCAATAACTTTTTCATTTTGTTCCTCCTTAGTGTTCCAATGTAGGTGTTCCAATATATCTTTTTTATAATTGGTATTATAAACAAATATTCGACAAAAATCAATCATAAAACGCTCAAATTGATAAATATTTTTCAAATAAAAAAACAACTCTGTGGACGAATACAGAGTTGTTTTCTATTGATTATGAAAAAAGATCGGAAGCCCAATGATTCGCCAATAAAGCGTATTCTTCAAAGCTGAGGGTTTCACCGCGGCGTTTGCCGTCGATGCCACAGGCCGTCAGTAAAGCACAAACTCGTTCTTTGGACAGTCCCAAACCGCCGTTAGCTAAGGCATTGCTTAAGGTTTTTCTCCGTTGGCCGAACCCCGCTTTGACCAGGGATTGGAATTTTTTGCGGTCGTTCACGGGGCATGGCGGTTCCCGGCGTTTGGTCAAACGGATCACAGCGGAATCAACTGCCGGCCGTGGATGGAAAGAAGAGGCAGGAACCTCAAAAATCACCTCACTGTCGGCATCATATTGCACCATTAACGTCAAAACGCCGTAATCTTTGGTAGACGCGGTCGCCACGATGCGCTGGGCAACCTCTTTCTGGACCATCAGAACCATTTCACTCCAGTATTCTCGATGCTCTAAAAAATAGAAAATCAGCGGGGTCGTGATATAGTAGGGTAGGTTGGCAACGATCTTAAAGGGATGTTCAAACCCACGCGCCTCGCCTTCGGCGGCCATGGAGGCAAAATCGAGGCGCAAAGCGTCGCCGTGACAGATCACAACATTATCCTCTTCTGAGAAAAGCTTCGTGAGTATTTCGCAGAGAGTTCCATCCAACTCCACCGTCATGACAAGTCCTGCGGCGTCGGCCAGCTTTTCCGTTAAAAAGCCCATACCGGGGCCGATTTCCAGAACTTTATCCTCCTTTGTCACGTCGGCTCCCGCGACGATCTGCGACAAAGCTCCTTCGTCGATGAGGAAATTCTGCCCCAAACTTTTTTGAAAGTGAAAATCATATTGATTCATCAGCACTCTGATGCGGGTCTCCAAAGAAAACTCTTTCATAGTCTTATTCCTTTCCAAGGATTCGTTTTATTATACCACATCCGCCTTTCTGCCACAAGAAAAACAGCTGAGAAGCCAGATTTCTCCGCTAAA
>CAJFVQ010000042.1 GCA_904420535.1 Candidatus Cryptoclostridium obscurum | reverse complement strand
GTATACAATGATTTGACCGTCTTTTGTGACCACTTGGACTCCATCGGAAATATGGTCCAAGATTTGACGGAGCAGGCGGTTTTCCTGCTCAAGTTCCTGTGAATTTTTGGCATTTGTCATTTTACAATAACCTCCTTCGAACTGCGGCATAAAATATCGTCAAAAATCCAAAGGATGCTTTTTGTTAAAAAAATGATGCTTAGGTGCTTATAAAATGTCTTTTCCTTTGAAAATCGTTTCAAGATTTTGATTAATATCATCTGTGAGGAACCGTCCGTCCAGAAATACTGCATACATCGTATAGGGATGAGGCATTTCCTTCGGTCGAATGATATCGTCTCGATCCAAATCTTCTTTTTCCCGGGGAATGTCCACTTTTATGATTTCGTAGGGCTCTCCACAATGTCTGACCCATGACAGAATTGTTTCAATCCGCGACGAAATAGAGGGACATTGGTCGGAATAATAAACGGTGACCCCTTTTCGGGAGGAAACGTTCTCTGTATTGATCATGAAGTGAGGTGGTTCCGCGTCTTCTTCCAGCGGCAAATAATAGAGTTGATACTTCCCCCATTGATCGCAGGATTGGAACCCAAAAGAGTGCAAGAGTTCCGCTTCTGGCAGTAACGGACGGGGAGATTCGGATACCATTGCCGCCAATCCTTTGCGGCCTTTGATGCGACAATCCGCAATACATTCTCTCATAAGAGTCTTGGCAGCTTTCGCGTTTTGATCCACATGGAAGAAATGAATAAACATGACTTGCGGGGCTTCCACAGGGCACCATGCGTCTTCCCCCGGCATATATTCCATAAAAGATGCGTCCTCTGCGGAGCGGCGATAAACAACCCCATCTTGCATATGGTTTTGCAGCCACTTCTTTTTTATGGGCTCTGAAATTTCGTCACAGCAGCAGAGTGATATTTGCTCATAATTTTTGAAATCCAAGGTAATGGTTTCCATAGGATTTTTTCTCCTTAATCAGTTTATTCATATTATAGTAATATTATAATAATTTTTTTTGCTGAAATCAAATAAAAAAAGAGTCCGAACAAAAAGTCCGGGCTCTTTTTCATAGAATCAAATTTCGTCTTTCAGAATTTTGGTCAAATCGTCAACGACTTTTCCAATGTCGTTGGCACGGTCAATGGCCTTGGAAAGATGGTGTTTGTGGGCTGCGGTCAGAGTGTTAAATTTTTCCGCCCCGCAGAGAATGAAATAATATGCCTCGGCAGTATCCCGTAGGATGTGGGCAGCCTCGGAGGGGGAATAAGTGAAAGTGTTTTCAAAGTCTTGCATGGTGGACCTCCTTATTTTTTTTAGATTTTATGTCAAAAAAGCAAACGATATCACGGGAAAAATTTTTGTAGGGTCTAAGGTGTTGAGTTTTCTCATAAATCATAACAAAGAAAAGCAAAAGAGGTGCCGCCGTGGCTGACTTGCCCCGGGAACTGTTTCAATTCTATCCTATTCACACCAACGCAATCATGACACTGAAAAACAACCGTGTTTGGAAAATTTTTTCTAAGGAAGGATCTTATATATGCAAAGCCTTAGATTTTCCTGCAGAAGAAACAGCATTCATCATTGACGCCATGAATCATCTTGAAACTGCGGGATTTCGTGATTATAACCAAATCATCAAAACCAAGGAAGGGAATTCCACTGTTTTTTTGGAACACCGACATTTTTTTATGGCAAGGGAAATTGAAGGTGTACCGCCATCCTTTTCTTTGGCGGAAGATACGGGAGCCGTGGGCGCATTCCTTGCCGCTTTTCACCGAGCAGCCCGGGGATATTATCCATGTTCGCCCTATCCCGGGCGTATGAAGTGGGGAAAATGGCCGGAAATTTTGGCAAAAAAATGTAAGGAAATGGAATTATTCGGAGAAATGGAAGGAAACTCCAACGGCAGCTTTTCTCTGATCTATCGCCGCCATTTGCCTTATTATCTGGAAGATGCATGGAAATCGGCTGAGTTTTTCCGTGGTGAAGCTTATCGGGTTCAATGGCAAAGGGAGGAAAATGCAGGGGGATTTTGCCACCATGATATGGCCCACCATAATTT
The DNA here is from genome assembly GCA_904420535.1 of Candidatus Cryptoclostridium obscurum. Lineage (GTDB taxonomy): Bacteria > Bacillota > Dehalobacteriia > UBA7702 > UBA7702 > Cryptoclostridium > Cryptoclostridium obscurum. The sequence continues at coordinate 28,364 of CAJFVQ010000042.1, read as the reverse complement.
TATCAAAGGGGAAGGACTTTCTTTGATTGATTTTGACTACGCTTTGGCAGACATTCGTTGCCACGATGTGGCCCAATTGATTCTTAAAATTTTGAAAGAGAATCATTGGGAGTGCCGCTGCGCTTTGAAGGCTTTGGAGCAGTATGATAAAGTTTCTCCTTTTTCCGGTGAGGAACCAAAATTGATTCTGGAGATGCTTCGTTTTCCCCAAGATTTTTGGCAAGTCGCTTTTGCCCGTTATGTGGAAAAAAATAGGGAACCCCGTTTAGAACGAAAACTGGAACATTGGGTGATGCGGCGAGCCCATCGTAAACGGGCTTTGGATACCTTAGCGTCAATGCTTTGAAGGAGGGATATCAGTGAAAATTGCCGTGGACGGTCGCGGTGTTTATTGGTATCGTGGTACTGGCATGGGAACGTATACCGGTGCACTATGGAAGATATTGGAGCTTTATAAAAAAGAGGCGGCCTTTTATACCCCTGTTGGTTGGGAGTTCGGGACTTTTGATATCCCCCAAGATCAATGCTGTGAACGTCGGGATTTTTGGGAGATGGTATCAAAGCCGCCGCCCACCATTCCCCGGGACTGTACCGTTTTTCATAATCCCTACCATGGGTTTGGCATGCCATCTTGCAAGATTCCCTCTGTTGTCACGGTTCACGATGTAATCCCTTTGGTGATGCCCGAGGTCTCCGGTTCTCCTTATCGTGAGATGTTCGCCGAAACCGTTGCCCGCGGTGTGAGACGGGCAGATAGCGTCATCGCTGTCTCTCAATGGACCAAGAATGACCTGTTGGAACGATTCCCTCTCCCTGAGGAAAAAATCATTGTGATTCCTGAATTTGCTGATGAGATATTTCAGCCTTTGCCCCAGGAAACGGTGAAGAGCTTCTTAAAGGAATCCTATGGAATAGAGCGTCCATACGTTCTTTATGTGGGTGGCTTTGGTTTACGGAAAAATGTTGCGGCACTAATACGGGCCTTTGCGACCGTAGCGTCTAAATATCCCGATGAGTTGCTGGTGATTTCAGGGAAAGAAGGAAAAAATAGCGAAGCATTAAAAAAATTAGGAGCGGAACTTCAGTTGGAAGGGAGAATTCATTTTTTGGGTTATGTCCCCAGGAACCACCTGCCGTTTTTTTATAATGGCGCCGATATTTTTGTTTACCCTTCTCTTTATGAAGGCTTTGGTTTACCCCCTTTGGAGGCTGCATCCTGCGGCAAGGCAATTATCACTTCAAATACTTCTTCCATCCCTGAAATGATGGGAGAGGGGGCGCTGCTCATCGATCCTTCCCAAGGAAAAGAATTGGAAGACGCTTTGGATTTTCTGCTTCAACATGAATCCCAACGCGAACAGCTGGGGCGTTTGGCCTTGGCGCGGGCCGAAATTTTTACAATGGAACGTATGGCCGAGCAAACTTTGGCGGTATATGAAAACCTTTGTCGATGATGTTCTATTTTCTTTTTTTTCGTCATACAGTGAAATGAATGGAGTGAAAAATTTTTCCTTTTTTGGATATGATTGATATAAAGGAGGAGAGTAAATGGAGTTTTCCTCGGAAATGGTATGTCGGGTGGCATTACCGCCCTCACTGCCGCCTATGGATCATTTGGCAAAATTAGAAGGCAGCATTTTATTGCACAGTGCGGAACCCACAGATCAGGGAATCACCTTAGAGGGGGATTTGCTTTGGCGAGGATTTTTCCCCGATGACAGTGGGGTTCTCCAATGTCTGTGGGAAGGCGCTGAATTTTTTCGGGAGACTTTTTCCACTGAAGGAATGAAGCGTGGCGACGATCTTACCATTTCGCCGTCGGTCAATGAGGTAACGGGTACGATCAAAGACGATGATACTTACGAGCTTCGTTTTATGGTTCACTGGTGGGATTATCATACCCTGGAGGACAGTGACAAGGAGTCGATGCGGGAAGAAACAGAAAAAGAGGAAGATGAAGATCCTCTTTGGGAAGATTGCCCCTGTGGAGAAAAGGTTGCGGTCGCAGCAGAAGTAAAAGAAAATTTTTCCGAAGCTCCTGCAGAGGATGAAGTCTTGACACCGGAAGACAACAGAGAGGAAGAGGAAACCATGAATGTCAAAGAATCCGCAGAACCGAAGAAAATCGTCGATCATGGAGATGATTTTGAGAAAGAGATCAAAGCCATTGATGATACGTTTCGAGAAACGATAAAAGTGCTGAAGGAAGAACCGTCGGCGCCGAAAGAAATCGCCGCGGTAAATTCGCAGACGGATGTTTTAGAAACAACCAATGAATTGGAATCCCAGACAACAGCGCCTGCTTCCAAACACGTTGAAGTTGTTCAAGAAGAACCATCCATGCGTCGCGCTCCCAACAGCAGCGGAAGCTATTGTCTCCGTTATTACCGTGCTCGTCCCGGCGACAGTCTCGATGCCATTGCGGAACGTCTTTCCGTTTCTCTGGCGCGTATGCGGGAGATCAATGAACTGGATGAGATCGGTATTGTTGATACCAAAGAGATTGAAAACCGTATGATTCGGATCGAGTAAGAATTTACTTCCATGGTAATTGCCTTGTAACTCCTTTGTTCTGAGCGGTGCGATTAACGGGACAGAGGGTTCTCTTGTTCATCTGCCCAATCTGTTGCTTTCTCATTGTAAAAGCCCCATGACTTTTGTCATGGGGCTTTTGCTTTGCCTTTTTCATAGTGTTTCCGACTGAAACATAGGAGTGGAAAGATACCGTTCCCCTGTGTCCGGTAGTAAAACGACAATGGTCTTTCCTTTATTTTCAGGGCGTTTCGCTAGTTCTTTTCCTGCCCACAGCGCCGCGCCGGAAGATATTCCCACCAACAAGCCTTCAGTTTTAGCCAATTCCCTGCCAGTGTCAAAGGCATCATTGTGATCGACGGTGATGATATCGTCGTAGATGCTCGTATTGAATATTTGGGGAATGAAACCTGCGCCGATTCCCTGAATTTTGTGGGGACCTGAAATCCCTCGGGACAGTACTGGGGAATCCTTTGGCTCTACCGCTATGATTTGAATGTTCGGGTTCTTTTTCTTGAGATATGCGCCGACACCGCTCAGTGTTCCGCCGGTTCCCACGCCGGCGACAAAAAAATTAATGTCGCCGTCGGTATCGTTCCATAATTCCGGTCCCGTGGTCTGTTCATGGATTGCTGGGTTGGCGGGATTTTCAAACTGTCCGGGAATGAAGCTATCGGGGATTTCCTCAGCCAGCGCTTTGGCTTTGGCAATGGCGCCGTTCATTCCTTCCGATCCGGGAGTTAATATGATTTCCGCCCCATATGCCATTAAGAGGTTTCGCCGTTCCACGCTCATGGTTTCCGGCATGGTTAAAATGATTCGATATCCTCTGGCCGCTGCCAAAGATGCCAGACCGATACCTGTATTTCCACTGGTCGGTTCAATGATGGTGGCTCCCGCCTTTAGCTTGCCCTTGGATTCAGCATCGTCTAACATGGCTTTGGCTACCCTGTCTTTGACGCTGCCCGCAGGGTTGAAATATTCTAATTTGGCTAAGATTGTCGCTTCCAGTTGATGATTCGTTTGATAATGCTGCAATTCCAACAGCGGTGTTTTACCGATGAGTTCATCGATGGAATGATAGATCATAACAGTCCCTCCTTAGTCCGCAAATGCCTGTTCCAGATCGGCGATCAAGTCGTCAATATGCTCCAAACCAATGGAAAGGCGGATGGTGTTGGGGCGGATTCCAGAGCCGGCTAGCTCTTCTTCGGTCATTTGTCCATGGGTGGTGCTGGCAGGATGGATCACTAAGGATTTTGCGTCAGCCACATTAGCCAGAAGAGAGAAGAGTTTTAAACGGTCGATCCATTGTTTGGCATCGTCGGCAGTCCCTTTGATTTCAAAAGTAAAAATGACCCCACCGCCTTTGGGAAAATATTTTTGATATAAACGGTGGCCTGGATCATCAGGAAGCGAAGGGTGATGTACTTTCTCAACTTTGGGATGGCGGCTGAGAAATTCTACGACTTTTAGGGCGTTCTCCACATGGCGTTCTACCCGTAACGACAAGGTTTCAAGTCCTTGAAGAAAAAGAAAGGCATGAAACGGTGCGATGGCGGCACCTGTATCCCGCAGCAATACGGAGCGAACCTTGGCAACAAATGCCGCTTTCCCTGCTACTTCCGTAAAAGATGCTCCATGATAACTTGGGTTTGGTTCTGAGATTGAAGGAAATTTTCCCGATGCCTTCCAGTCAAATTTCCCGCTATCCACAATTACGCCGCCCAGCGCGGTGCCGTGACCACCGATGAACTTAGTCGCGGAGTGGATCACAATGTCAGCGCCGTATTCAAAGGGGCGCAACAAATACGGGGTGGCAAAGGTGCTGTCTACGACGAGAGGGATTCCATGACGGTGGGCGATTTCTGCAATTTTTTCAATGTCGATGGGATTACTATTGGGATTCCCCAAAGCTTCAATAAAAATTGCTTTTGTATTTTCCTGAATGGCCCGCTCAAAAGCATTTTTTTCCTCAGGGTCCACGAAGGTGGTGGAAATTCCGTAGTCGCGGAACGTATGAGCAAAAAGGTTATAACTGCCGCCGTAAATTGTTTTTTCCGCTACAATATGGTCACCGTTCTGAGCTAAGGTCTGCATAGTGTAGGTGACCGCGGCTGCACCGGAAGCCACGGCCAAAGCCGCGACCCCGCCTTCCAATGCGGCCATACGCTGTTCAAAGATTTCTTGGGTCGGGTTTGTCAATCGTCCGTAAATATTTCCTTCTTTCTCTAGGGCAAAGCGAGCCGCTGCATCGTCGCAGTCATGAAATACATAAGACGTCGTTTGGTAAATAGGAACCGCCCTGGCATCTGTGGCGGAATCTGCCGATTCCTGGCCGGCATGAAGCTGAAGTGTTTCAAATTTGTATGGACCATTGTGGGACATATGAAATACCTTCTTTCGTAGTTCTTCTATAATTCTCTACCGGGATGTGGAAACCGGTATCGCCGGTGTTATCGTTTGTTGTGACAGTTCATAGTACCTTTGGTTTTTTGGTTCAGTAAGTCTTCTAAGGTATATTGGTCGATATATTCGTTAATGACCCGATAGAGTCCTTTCCAAAATTCTAAGGTCAAACAATCCGCCGCCCGTTCACAGTCGATCTCTTTGGTTCCGTCTAAACAGGCCACCGGTGCTAGTTTTCCTTCGGTGATTCGTAGGATTTCACCGACGGTATATTCTTTTGGCTTTTTGGTCAGCATATAGCCGCCCTGGGCTCCTCGGGTACTTTTGACATACCCCCATTTGCACAGGTTGCCTACGATTTGCTCCAAATATTTTACAGAGATCCCCTGGCGCGAGGAAACGTCCTTTAACGAAACATATTTACCGTTGCTGTTCTGCGCCAGGTCGATCATGAGACGCAACGCGTATCTGCCTTTGGTCGATATCTTCATAAAATTCCCTCCATTGAATATCCCTATTTTACCATAGGAAAAGAAGGGAATCAATAAGTTCCCAAACGTTTTGAGTTTGGCAAGAATTGACACAGCCTCGCCTTTGTGATACTATTTCATATTATCTCTATAGGAATTTGAATTCTTTACCGGCGAACGGCGTTGCTTCTTCAGGAAATAACGATTGCATCGGCGGTATGACCCTAAAATAAGGAGCCTAGCTTATGCCCATTAAAATTCCCAATGCGCTGCCGGCAACAAAGATCCTCCATCAAGAAAATATTTTCGTCATGACGGAAACCCGTGCCCGTACCCAGGATATGCGCCCCCTGCGTATCGTTCTTTTAAACCTCATGCCGGAAAAAATTACCACAGAAACCCAGCTTGCTCGTTTGGTGGGGAACACTCCATTGCAGGTGGAAATGGAACTGATGCAAACCCAAAGCCATCGACCCACCCATACTCCAAAAGAGCATATGTTGGCTTTTTATAAAACTTTTGACGAACTCAAGGAGCAAAACTTTGACGGTATGATCATTACCGGTGCTCCTGTGGAACTTTTAGATTTTGAAGAAGTGGAATATTGGGAGGAACTCTGCGCCATTATGGAATGGAGCAAAACCCATGTTTATAGTACCTTCCATATTTGTTGGGGCGCTCAGGCCGGACTTTATTATCATTATGGAATTCCCAAATATCCGTTACCGGAAAAATTATTTGGTGTTTTCCCCCATCAGGCTGAGGATAAAAAATCTATGCTGTTCCGAGGATTCGACGATACCTATCTGGTTCCACATTCCCGCCATACCACGACGCGACGGGAGGATATTGATAAGATTCCCGAACTCCGTATTTTGTCCTCCTCAAAGGAAGCCGGCGTCCACGCAGTGACATCACCTCACGGCCGCCAATTCTTTGTGACGGGACATTCGGAATACGACGGAGAGACGTTGCGGAAGGAATACCTGCGGGATCGGGAGCGCGGAGAGAACACCGCGATTCCCAAAAATTATTTTCCCAACGATGATCCCGGGGAGGTACCTGTTGTAACCTGGCGCTCCCATGCCAATCTGTTATATTCCAACTGGTTAAATTACTTTGTTTATCAGACGACGCCTTATGATCTTAGTCAAATTCCTGCCCTTCCGGAGGGGCAGGATCCGACGGAAGAATAACGAATGAAAAAGCCCTATCCCCATAAAACTTTGGGATAGGGCTTTCTTCAATTTTATTTTACGGCGTTTTTACCGACTTCAAAAGCTTTCATATTTAATTCTTCCGTACCTTTGGGAATGCGGTGGAGGATGGCCTGTTTCAGCGGTTCTTCCGCAACAATCCCCAAGGCCGAGAGAATGCCCAGGGCTGCGATGTTAGCGGTCATTTCCCGCCCTGTGGCTTCTTTGGCCAATCGGGTAATGGGAACGGCAATGGTCTTTGCCGCTTTTTCGTTGGGAACTTCTTTGACAAAGGTCGTGTCAAGGATTAAGACGGAATTTTGTTTCATACCGCCGTTGTATTTTTCATAAGCCTTTTCGCTCATGGATAGGAGATAGTCGGATTCCAGAACTTTGGGATAATGGATGGACTCATCGGCGATGATGACTTCAGCTTTGGAAGCGCCGCCGCGGGCTTCCGGTCCATAGCTTTGACTTTGGATGGCATTTTTCCCTTCCAGCAAGGCGGCTTCCGCCAAGATGATACCGGCCAGAATCAATCCTTGACCGCCGGTTCCTGTGAGGCGAATATTTTTTTTCATCGTTTGGCCTCCTTTTCCGCTATGGCAATGATTTTATCATAGCAAGCGGTATATTCTTCTGCCGGAGCATGATGGATCTTACCGATAAGAATTTTATGCTCTAATTCTTCCGGTGTTTTCTTTGCTGCTGCTTTCACGTTGACGCATTGATCCTTGACCCATTCCATCAGCTGATAGTTGCCGCGGATCTTATTGCGTCGGCCAAATCCTACAGGACAGGTGGAAACAGCCTCCACCAGGGAGAACCCTTTGTTTTCCATGGATTCCAAAATCAAATCCGTCAGTTGCTTTGCATGGTACACGGTACCCCGTGCCACATAGGTGGCGCCGGCTGCTTTGGCCAATTCGCAAAGATCAAAGTTCCGTTCCACCATACCGTAAGGAGCGGTGGTAGCTTTCATCCCTGTAGGTGTCAGGGGAGAGTATTGGCCTCCGGTCATACCATAAATATTGTTATTGATTACAATGGCGTTGAGGCCGATGTTACGTCGGGCGGCATGGATCAAATGATTGCCGCCGATGGCGGTGGCGTCGCCGTCGCCCATAACGACAAAGACCTCCAATTCTGGATGGGCCAGTTTTACGCCGGTAGCAAAGGCCAAAGCGCGTCCATGGGTAGTATGAAGAGTATTGAAATCCATATAGGTTGGCATTCTCGAGGAACAGCCAATTCCGGATACGATGACGGTTTTGTCTTTATCAACGTCCGCTGCCTCCAACGCTCGTTCAAAAGCGCTTAAAACAATGCCGTTGCCGCAGCCGGGGCACCAGATATGGGGCAGCTTATTATTTCTTAAATATTTTTTATGACTCATTTTGCCACCCCCTGCCATGCTTCTATGATTTCCTCCGGAGTCATGATTTCACCGTCGATGACAAAAAGCCCTTGGACTTTTGTTTCTCCGCCGGCAATGCGTTCCACTTCTTGGGCCAGTTGGCCGGCATTCATTTCTGTGACTAAAATGGTGTTGACCTTAGGCAACAATGATTTCAATGCTCTTTCCGGAAAAGGCCAGATGGAAATGGGACGGAACATTCCCACCTTTTCTCCTTGGGCGCGAAGTTCCTCCACGGCTTCTCTGGCAGCCCTGGCCGCGCCTCCGTAGGCTAAGATCAGCGTTTCGGCGTCATCAGTGTAAACTTCTTCCCATTCCACAATGTCGTCGGCGTTTTGCTCCACTTTGTTGACGAGCCGCCAGTTGACTTCTTCCACTTCCGAAGGAACCATGGTAGAAAACCCTGTTTTATTATGGGTCAATCCTGTCACATGGTAACGGTAGCCGGTGCCAAAGGGGGCTAAGATCGGAACTCCGTTTTCATCGGGTTGATAGGGAACATAGTCTTCAGGCTTGCAATCGGGTTTTTTACGGTCCCAGACTTCGGCTTTTCTTGCTTCGTCAAGATCAATGGCTTCCCGCATATGGCCGACGATCTCATCGGTGAGTAAAATGACGGGGGTCATGTATTTTTCCGCCAAATTAACGGCGCGGGCCGCCAGGCGGAAGCATTCCGGCACACTAGAAGGTGTTAATACAATAGCGCCGCGATCGCCGTGGCTACCGTATTTGCTCTGGTAAATTTCGCCCTGGGCAGGGCTGGTGGGCAGACCCGTAGAAGGGCCGCCGCGCTGTACGTTTACGATCACGCAAGGCACCTCCGCCATGGCGGCATAACCGATATTTTCCTGTTTTAAAGAAAATCCTGGGCCGGAGGTGGCAGTCAAAGCCTTTTCTCCGGTGAGGCTTGCGCCGATTACCGCGGCCATACTGGCCAGTTCGTCTTCCATTTGGATAAATTTACCGCCGTATTTGGGCAGTTCCTCTGCCATAATTTCAGCGATCTCCGTAGATGGGGTGATGGGATATCCCGCGTAAAATCGTACCCCCGCGTGAATGGCTCCCAAAGCGCAGGCTTCATTGCCCTGTAAAAGCTTTACGTTATTTGCCATCTGCTTCACCTTCTTTCAATGGGATAAATTCAATGGCGAAATCGGGGCAATGCAGCAAGCATTGCTTGCAGTAAATGCAGTTTTCGTCCCGTTCCATGATGGGTTTCCCCAGAGGATCTCTGTCGTAGACTTCTTTGGGGCAAATGTCGATGCAAATGCCGCAGCCCTTGCAGAGATTTAAGTCGATTTCCTTGCGAAAAGCAGCCATATCTCTCCTCCTGTATCTCTTTCTGAAAAATAAAATGCAAAGACCCAAAAGGGCATGTCGAAGCACAGAACTCTGCGGTCGCAGTCCTTTTGGGTCAAATGGGCATTTGAGTCACCGAATGTGTTTATTCGTGATATTAGTGTTTGCCGCAACCGCAATTGCATTTCCCTTCATCGGGATTATAGCGAGTCGCGGCCATGGTCAGGTCGCAGAGGATCGCGTCCAAGTCGATGCCATGGGCATTGACGCCCTGTTCCAAAGTTTCAAAATGGGCGATGGCACAACCCAGACAACCCATGCCGTGTTTTTTAAATACTTCTACGGTATTGGGCCATTTTTCTACGATTTCACCGATACTCATATCTTTGTTAATCAAAGAAATTACCTCCTTATCTTGTAAGCTCAAGGGATGTCCCAAAGAGCATTACAGTAAAAATCAATCATGCCAAAGGCTTCAAAGATTGTTGCCTTTAGATATACTGCATAACAGTATTATTCCCTTAGTATAACGGCGTATGCCTTTTTTGTAAAGAGAATATCTTATCTTTTTTTTGTAAAATGCGTGAATCGTTTGATATTTTGGCGGAATAATTTTTCATAATACAGGATGCAGATGGAGTAAATGTAATCGTAGGCCACAAAGAGTGCTTCCGCGCAAAGCACCACCGCCCAAATGGGAATGGGGAAGGTAATATTGGGCATGAATACTTTATAAATCAGAAGACCATAAAGGAATAATGTTGCATTAAAATAAATTTCTTTGATGGTCCATTCGATGATACGATTGGGAAATTTTTCCGCTACGGCTTTGATGAGACCGTAAAGCCCCAGTACCGTCACATAGGGCAGTGCCGCCATTTTATCCGGCAAAAGAATGAGGGCCAGTGCTGCAGTGGCGATATAAAACATGATTCCGGTGCGGCGGTTGGTTTCCAACAGCAATGCCGCCATGGGGAGGGAGGAAAGCCCGTAAAGTACAAGTTTTAAATTGGGAACGATCATTGCGGCGAAGAGTAGAATCACCGTAACAGCCGTCATGATACCAGCCAAAGCCAAATCTCTGTTTTGATTCATATGCTTTCCCTCAACAGCAGGTGATTAAATCGCCGCCCATACTTTCGCAACAGCAGTCACTGCAAACGAGACAAGAAGCCATTTCACAGCAACCGCAGTCACGTCCGTAGCCCTGCCGTCCCGATTGGGCTTTATAAACGTGACCCGCTTGGTTGTCGAGGCGGTTCCAGAGGGCCGCGTATTCGGCGTTGGCATTGTCCATCTGCATGGCGATGCGGGCATACTCTCGGGCCCGTTGGGTCCAGCCTTTTTCTGCAAATGCCCAAGCTTGAAAAAAGTAAAAGTCCGGGTCGCTGTCATCCAGTTGTTCCGTCAGAGATAGGGCGTCATCAATCAGATTTCGCTGCATGCATTTGCGGATCTCAGCTTTGATATCTGCATTTTGGTTGTAGTAAGTGTCCAATGTAACGACTCCTTCGTTCATAGTAGATCTCCTTTGGTTGCCGTATTTTGAATGGATTTGCGGCAACCTTTCTTATTTCGGTGGTATCTATTTTTTTATTCGCCGGAGGATGCTTCTTTTCCTTCCGGAAAGTCTGAAGATGGAATGAGAGCGTCTTGTTCTGTGCCATGGCGGCAAGTCGTACGGATTTTGAAGGGTTCTGCAAAGGGTTCGTCATTGCCTTTTCTCCGTCGGCAGAGAATCAACTCACTGACGCTTCGGATTCCCAAATAGAAAATATTTTCTATTAATTCTCGATGCTGTTTGATATTCAAAAATTTCAAATAACGGTGGATTTCATCCAAAGAGACGAAAAGATTTGCATAGATATCATCTTTTGCAGCTTCATAAAATTGCTGCCATGTCGGAGCGCTGTAAGGAAGGGTGGCGGTAAACGCATTAAAGCTCCCCTTCGTCACGTCTTTGGGAAGGTCATCCAAAGCGTCGATGAAATAAAGCCATCGCCCTGCATGATAACCGATTTTGTAAAAAACGTCTTTTTGACCTTCTTCTGCGTCGGAGGAAAGCACTAAGGCAATGAGTTCCGCGAAAGGATGGGTTAATTCATCCAGTCCGATACCGGATGTCTTTTCGTTTTGATAAAATTCTCGGAGTTTCTCTTCGATGATTGCAGCAGTTTCCGGCCATTGATCCGACGTTCTGCGAAATGCTTTTTTGTAGAGTGCCATAGCAACTTTGGCCAAAGGCATTCGATCATCCTGCCAAACGTCTTCCATTTTATAATATCCCATGAGAATGGACAGGAACGCTGCTTTTTCCAAACCGCGACTATTTAGAATCGTAAGTTTTTTCTTCCAGGGCGATACCGGGCAAGCGAGACGATCCAAAGAAAGTTTCTCTCCGCTGACCGCGTCGATGAAAATGGCCATAAATGTCATGTCATAGCTTAAAAGCATTCTGCCTCTCTGTCCATAATTGTGTTTTAACGTATGGCATAAGCCGCAGTAATATGCTTTGAACAGGCGGAGATCTTTCATTTTTAATTCATCGCCGTAAAAGCGAATATATCCGTACATAAATTCCTTCCCAGGGTTTTGCAGGAATTTTCTCCCTTTTTGACGAAAAATAAGAAAAAGAGGTGCATTATGAGGAAAACGATCAAAACCCTTTGCGATTTTTTAAAAGTAAACCATGACGCCAATACTGCTAAAAAAGAAAAGTTTTTTCGCGAATTGGCGGATCAAACACCGAAAATGGTGTTATTGACTTGCCCGTACCCCCTTCGTTTTCTCGAAGCGGAACAGGGGATGATCTATTCTATTTCTTCTTACGGCGGTACAATCCCAGGGAACGAAATATCCTTGGATTATGCCTTGCGTACCCTAGCCATACCGGTTCTCGTGATTTTTGGTCATGAGGATTGCAGCGCCGTCAAAGGAGCGCTCAGTGGTCAAGGAACAACCCGTATCTTTCATGAAATGTTCCAATCAATGGCTCCGGCTTTTGAACAAGGCAGATCGCGCAAATTCCGCGATAATGTTTTAAAACATATTGATTATCAGGTTTCTCTGGCTTTGGACCGCTATCATGACCTGGTCAAAGGGGAGAAACTAGTTGTGGCAGGATGTTACAGCGATAACAGCGGTAGTCTTTTCCTTACTAACTACAATGGTTTGCGGGGCATGGACAGTCTTTGTCATGCATTACCCGATGTGGATAGTTCTTTTTTCTTGGAATAATGATTGAAAATGGCGGACACCACCACCGCACAAAGAATACCGAGAATCATTCCGGCCAAAATATCGGTGGGATAATGAACAAAGAAATACATGCGGGAGAAGGCAATAATCGATGCTACGGCTAAAGCTGCAATTCCTAGTTTTTTATGGGCTAGAAATATCGCCGTGGCAACGGCAAAAGAAGATGACGTGTGCCCCGATGGGAAAGAGTTGCCCATGGGAATAGGGATTTCCAATGAAATGATGATTTCAGTAAAAGGTCTTGCGCGTTCAAAAAGAGGCTTTAACACCAAATTACAAAGAATTGCATCAACAATCAAAGTCACCGCGCAGATAATCCCCAGTTTTCGTGTTTTGGGAAATAGGATAAGAAGTACGATGATGATGATCCAGAGGATCCCTCCATTACCCAAAGTTGTAAAAGCTTTCATAATCGGAGTTAAAAAGCCATTGACGATATGTTCTTGAATCCACATTAAAAAAGACAATTCCCAATCCATGATTCTTCTCCTTTTCTGTCTATTCTTATTCTACAGGAAGTCAGGGGAAAGTGCAAATTAAAATCGTATTAGAAAGAAGTGCCCTTTTGATTGAGAAATGGAGAACCATTCCGATTGGATTTTCGTTTCCTTGATGGATTCCTTCAGGATTTCCATGGTTTCTCCATGTTTCGTTTGTTGTATTTTGGGAGTCCCCTTCATATAAATATACTATGCAGTTTTTGAAGTATTGTAACGTTCGGAGGTGCCTTATGTGGCAACAGAGTGAGAAAGACGGCATTTTTTTCTATACATTACCCCATTGGAAGATCTTTGGGGCAGAAGTGATCCTTTCTACCCGCATTGGAAATATTTCCAAACCGCCCTTTGACGGTTTGAATATGGCGCTGCATGTGGACGATCAAGAGGAAGATGTTTTGTCTGCCCGCTGTTTTTTTATGGATACTCTTTCGGTGCCCCGCGATGAATTTGTATCCATTCAGCAAACCCATGGTAAAAACCTTCGCCGTATTACCTCTTTGGATCGTGGCAGAGGCGCTCTTTCTTATCAAGATGCCTTTGCCGATACCGATGGGATCTATACCAATGAATCCCATCTCTTCATGGCTACGTTTTATGCGGATTGCTTACCTCTTGCCGTCTTTGATCCTGTTCATCGTGGGTTGGGGCTTGCTCATGCCGGCTGGAAGGGGACGTATCAAAACATTGGCGGGGCGCTGATCGACGCAATGAAAGAGGCCTTCGACTCTGATCCAAAGGATATGTTTTTTGCCATGGGGGCCGGCATTATGTCTTGCTGTTATGAGGTGGACAAGTCTTTTTATCGCCGGTTTCTTGATCAATATGACGGCGCCTCTCAATGGTTTTCTCCCGGTTGTACGCCTGAGAAATATATGTTTGATAATATCAAGGCCAACAGTGATTTGGCGATCAAAGCGGGAATTCTCAAGGAAAATATGACCTCGCTTAACCGCTGCACCTGTTGTCACCAGGAGGAATTTTATTCCTATCGTGGCAGTGGCGGTCATTGCGGCAGACATGGCTTGTTTGCCAGATTACTATAATGGTAATATCGAAGATGGAGGTCTTTCTTTTATGGGTTTCTCTAAAAAGCGAGTTCTGTCAGCCTTCTGTTGCGGTGTCCTCTGTTTTATTCTGGTTGTTGTGGGGCTGGTTCCGATATTTCACGGGGTCTTTGGTAAGGATCCCGAGATTGCTATCGCAGAAGAATCCACGGTGAAAATATCGGTTCCTTTCGATGCGGTATTTTTCTATGAGGAAACCGTTTTATACGCCAAGGATAATGGCGTTTTGGAACCGAGATTTTCCCAGGGGGATTTGGTAACGGAGGGAATGTCTGTTACTGTGGAGGGGACAGGCAGTGCATACCGCGCTCCTCACAGCGGTATGATCCAATACGAAATTGACGGTTGCGAATCGCTGCCTTTTCCCAATGATCTCAGCGCGATTGACGGTGATTCCCTATGGAAACGTGTCGAAGAAGGCGAGCCTGAAACTTCTCCTCTGAAAGATGGTACTTCCATGTGCCATAACGGTGAGATGCTTTATAAAATTATTAATACCAAAAAAGCAATTCAATGTTTCGTGCGATTGGAACATTTTGCGGATTCTTTTGATTTGATGGTGGAAAATTCCTATGAGCTGGTTCTTGACGATACTTCGGCAGAGGGGGTATTATTGGGCGTTCATTTTGGAGAAAATAGCGTTTACGCTGTATTTCTTCTGGAGCCCAGAGATCAATGGTTTGAAAATCGTTTGACAAAGGGATCTCTCATTTTGTCTTCCGCCCAAGGGGTAACGGTGGACAATGAAGCGATTACGGAGTACAATGGGAAGAAAGGCATTTATCTCGTGGACGACGGTATGATATCCTTTTGTCCTTTGGAAATCACTTTGAAAGGTGAGACAAGAACGGTGGTTCAAGGGTTGGATATTGGCAGCGCTTATTTGCTGTCGCCTGATGATGGAGCGGATCGTAAATTTCTAAGGAATTAAGAAATATAAATTAATTTTTAAAAATTCCAGAAGTTTCCAGTGGTAATTCCCGGAAAAAATGCAAAATATTCGCAGAATATACAATAAATTGTAGAAAAAGAGGTTGATTTTTATGTCAATTGCCTGTAAAATAAAAACGGTAAAATCTAATATTGAAAAGGCTCAGAGCAATTCTCCCGATTCTGCTCCTAAAGTTTGTTTGGTGGCTGTTACCAAAACTTTGGGTTTGGAGCCGATTCAAGAGGCTTACGATGCAGGCGTACGAGATTTCGGGGAAAATAGGGTACAAGAAATTTTAGAAAAATATCCTCATCTTCCTTCGGATATTCGCTGGCATCTTATTGGCCACCTTCAAACCAATAAAGTAAAATACATTGTCGATAAAATTTTTATGATTCATTCTTTGGATAGTCTGCACTTGGCCGAGGAAATTGAAAAACGCGCCGCAGCCATTGATCGCGTGATTCCTTGTCTCGTTCAAGTGAATATTGCCGATGAAGATACTAAATTTGGTTTGAAGGAAGGGGAAGTAGAAGACTTCCTAAAAGCGATGCCTCGTTTTTCTCATATTCGGATTGAAGGTCTCATGACCATCGGTCCCCATGTGAGTGATGAAAGTCGCATTCGCGATGTGTTTCATCAATTACGGGGCATGAGTCAAAACATGTCAAAGTTAGCTCTGCCTAATGTGAGAATGAGAGAACTGTCCATGGGTATGAGCGGCGATTATATGACCGCGGTTGAAGAAGGTTCAACCATGGTGCGCGTGGGAACATCTATTTTCGGTCCACGCTTTTGAATATGAAGGAGGTAGAGTACAATGTCATTTTTTGAAGCTGTAAAAGCCAGAGGTCGCGATTTCATCAACGGCGGCAGTTATGAAGAAGATTATTTGGATGATGAACAGTTCGAGGCCGATTACGATATGGAAGAAGAACCCCGCCGCAGCAGCAGAAGAATGCGCGGTTTTGAAACCAGCAGGGAGTTTGATGAACCGATGGCGCAACCTCAAAAACCCGTTTCCCATGTTTTACTTTTTAAAGTAAGAAAATACGATGATGCCCGCTATATTGGCGATCAGTTGAAGAATAATATTTCTGTGGTTGTGAATTATGAAAACGTTGATCTCAACGTAAGAATCCGTATTCAGGAATTTGTCAACGGCGTTACCTTTGCGAAAGGCGGTCAATGCGACGCCATCTCCGAAGACAATGTCATTTATTCCGTTGACAGAATCGACGTGAAGAATTCCATCACAGATGTAAAAAGTGCGGCCGATTTTGCTTATTCCAAAGTAAAATAAAACGTTTCAGGCGCAATACAAGCTGGATTCCTTTCCCCATCCTATGATTTTTGTCATTGTGATGGGGAATGGTTTTACTTAGAGTCTTAACACATGAAAAACTGTGTTTTGACTATCCTATATAATAAACGAGGTGTTTATAATGTTCCGTCTTGGTTTTTTGGGCGGCGGCCAAATGGCCGAGATGATGATTGGCGGTCTCAAAGACCATGCAGCTGACTTTCATCTGGAATATTTGCTGTATGACCCTGTCTGTAGCCGCAGACAGTATATGCTCAGTGAGTATGGGGTCAATACAGCGGCAAACAACGCCGAGGTATTGGAAAAATCTTCGGTGGTTTTTGTGGCAGTGAAGCCGCAAATATTTCCCGAAATCGAGGATGAAATCGCTGCCAATTACCGTGAAGGACAAATTATCCTATCCATTATGGCTGGAATTGACATTGCCACTGTGGGAAAAAAGCTTCCCGAAGATGCAAAAATCGTCCGTTTGATGCCCAATACTGCCATGGGAGTCGGGGCAGGGGTTTGTCTTTTCACCGCTAATGATTATGTAACGGAAACAGAAAAAAGTTGGCTCGTTGATATGCTATCGTCCATTGCTATAGTAGAAGAAATCCCCGAAAAAATGATGAACGGTGCCATGGCCATATCTGGGTCAGGTCCTGCATATTTTTATACGATGATAGACGCGATGACTCTTGGCGGTATTGAAGTAGGTATTCCCAAGAAACTGGCGCTTTCTTTGGCAACCCAAACGATGCTGGGGGCTGCTGAGATGCTAAAAACCACCGGAGAATCTCCAGCCGACCTGCGAGACAGTGTGCTCAGCCCGGCGGGGACCACCATCGAAGGTGTTCGCGCTTTGGAATCCGGCGGCTTTCGCAATGATGTGATTGAGGCTGTTCATGCTGCCTGGCGTCGTGCAGAAGAAATAGGGGGCAAAAAAGAATGAGTTTTTCATTGATGATTATCCGTGCTGTGAATATTGCTTTTGAAGTGTACTTCGGGATATTATTCTTACGGGTAATTCTCTCTTGGTTCCGTATGAATCCTTACGGGAAATTTTATCAGTTCATTTTTGGCATGACAGAACCTTTGTTGGCGCCAATCCGCCGGTTGACAATGCGTCCCGGTTCCTCATTTCCTTTGGATTTTTCGCCCATGATTCTGATGCTCCTCATCATTCTTGTTCAAAGAATTGTGGTCGCCTTGCTCTATGCCCTGCTTTTTTGAGGCTAAGATTGCAAATCAATTGATGCATTATAAATTAGGAACGTCGGTGCGATAAACTCGCACCGACGTTCCTTTTATGTTGGGCAGTGATAGAAATCTTTCATATCCCTTTTGATCTTTTGTGCTTTTTTGGCGATGTTACCTATTGTCACCGTAAATTATGCCCTTGGATGATAGGATAGCCGTCTGCAAAGCGGATATGAGTATAACATCCCTGATCAAAGGAAAAATGCCAGCTGAAGGTAGGATCTGTTTCCAAAATTTTGGTCAATAAAATCATCAATACGGCGTTATGACAAATGAGAGCTACATCCTTTTCCGGTCGTTGTTTTAGGTTCTCATAAAAGTCCGATACCCTTGCGACGACATCATTGTGGCTTTCCCCTTGGGGGGGACGTACATTTTCCCAATCTGCCATCCATGCTTCGTAAGCAGGGTCGCCTTGAAGGTCTTTGTAATATTTTCCCTCCCAGATCCCGAAATTCATTTCGCGGATGCGAGGTTCCGATTCCCACAGAGTCGTTTTCTTCCCTAAAATGATATCTGCGGTCTCTTGGGCCCGCCGTAAGGGACTTACGATTGCCAGATCCAAATGAATATCGTGAAATGCAGCGGCTAAGGCCCGCGCCTGTTCCCGCCCCAGTGCTGTCAATTCACAGTCGGTGGCGCCGTAATAGACTTTTCTTTTGTTGTATTCTGTTTCACCGTGACGAATCAAATAGAGATTGTTCATATTATTTCCCCTTGATCTGTACGGGAATGCCGGAAATTACCATCCAGACTTCGTCGGCGGCTTGCCCCAGTTTTTGGTTGACCCTTCCCAGAGCATCCCGATAAAAGCGGGAAAGGGGATATTCCGGTACCAACCCCAACCCCACTTCGTTAGTAACGAGAATCAGATCGCAATCCAATTCGGGGAAACAAGAGATGAAAGCGTCGATTTCTTCCATCAATGCCTCCTCGACACGGAGCATATCTTCAAAAGGAATTTCTTCCCGAAGCATGGCGGGATCATCAAAAATGATGTTAGTGGACATAATGGTAACACAGTCCAACAAAATACCGCAATACTCTTTGGAATGTTGCGGTAGGACTTGTTGCAACCCTTTGTATTGCTCCAAAGTATCCCAATGATCGGGACGGCGTTCTTGATGGCGGCGAATACGATCCTTCATTTCCTCATCAATGGCTTTGGCTGTGGCCACATATAAAATTTTTCCTTGTTTTTCCAGAGCCAATGTTTCAGCGAAGGTGCTCTTTCCGCTTCTGGCGCCGCCGGTAATTAAAATAACTTTTCCCATGGTTTACTCCCGGATATCCACGAAATCTTCGTTGTTGATGGCAGCTTCGCCAAAGGTTGCCATTTCATTGACCATGGCCAAGGCGGTATCCACAATATGGAAGGCCAAGGGACAACCACTTCCCTCTCCCAAACGCATATCCAGCATGAGCATGGGTTCTTTTTGCAAAGCTTTCATCATGGCATGGAATCCCGGTTCGGCCGAGCAATGAGAAGTAATCATATAGTCCGAAGCCAGAGGGCACAGTTTCACTGCTGCCAGTGCTGCAGCGGCAGAAATAAAGCCGTCAACGACTACGGGAATTCGGTGGGCTGCACAGGCAAGATATACGCCTACTAAGCCCGCGATATCGAATCCGCCGACTTTGGCGATAACGTCGATGGGGTCATTGGCGTTGGGCTTGTTTAATGCCAATGCCTTATTTAAAACGTCTTTTTTATGTTGATGGGCTTCGTCGGTAAGGCCAGCGCCTTTGCCTACAGCTTCATCCATCGTGACATCGGATAGGGCCACAAGCACACAAGAACTGGAACTAGTATTGGCCATGCCCAATTCACCGGTACCGATAATATCGTATCCTTCTTCTGCCATTTGATCGACAATCTCAATTCCAATTTCCATGGCTTTGATGCAATCATCATAGGACATAGCGGGGCCTTTTGCGAAATTTGCTGTGCCTTTCGCAATTTTTTTATGGATCATACCGGGAATCACGTCGTCGCTGTTGATTCCCACATCAACCAAAACGCAATCGGCATTGGCTTCTTTGGCAAAAACGGTAACCCCTGTGACGCCTTTGGCCATACAATGGGCCATGAGAGTCGTCACTTCTTGTCCTGCCACTGCAACGCCTTCGGCATGGATCCCATTATCAGCGCACATAACGACGATACCTCGTTTTTTCATCTGATTGCCTTTCACTTTCCCGGTGATTCCTGCAATCTGAGCGGCAATGGTTTCCAATTTGCCCAGACTGCCAATGGGCTTGATTAGGCCGTCGATATAATTTTTTGCTTCGTTTTGCGTGTCTTTGTCTAAGGGCTGAATTCTTTCAATGGTTTCCTTTAATAATGTCATTTCTGTTTCCTCCTTATAATATATTGGGGCTGCATACTCCGATTCCGGAGATGTCCATTGCATATTCCTTATTTGGTGGCAATGCAAAAAAATAAAATCCCCAGTGTGACCTGGAGAATGCGAGCATTAAAAAAATCCGCATGCATGGGATGCGGACAGAACGATACATCCCGACCTTCTCTCCCGAGATCAAGGTGATAATTGTGGCAGGTTTCCTGACTTGAGCTTCTTCTTACTCTCCGGCCTTCTCAACGTGAAATGCACGCCAATGGCTGTTCGGATTTCATCTTCTCTTACAGTAGCGGGTGCTGTAACGGCTTTTTACCGTTTTCCCTTTTAACCAAATAGTGGCACCGTTCTTTATTTAATTGGTACGTTTATCAATAGTTTACCAGAAATTGGCTATTTGTCAATCAAAAATTGCAAAGAGCAAATCTATAAGCCGGGTTCTGTTTTGATCATCATCTATCTTGGCCCTTCGTTGCCAAAGGGCTCGCGCAACCCTACCCGAAAGCAGAGCGGGCCACTCCCACGCTTTCCTATTCGGTCTTGCACCAGATGGGGTTTACCTGGCCGGTTTGTTGCCAAACCGCCGGTGCGCTCTTACCGCACCGTTCCACCCTTACCATCGAAACATTTAAAAATGACAACTCTATCATTGTTAAATGTTTTGATGGCGGTTTATTTCTGTGGCACTATCCTTAAGGTCGCCCTCACCGGCCGTTAGCCGGCATCCTGCCCTGTGGTGCCCGGACTTTCCTCAAAAGGTACCTTTCGGCCTTCCTTTCGCGATGATCCGATTTACTCTTTGCAACAATTAATTATAAACCCGCTCATTAGGGAATGCAAGTTATTTTTTCTTTGTGGAAGTTTTTCTCTTTTGTTTATGCGTTTCTTCTTTGGCCGGTGTTTCTTCCTTTTCATAAAGAAGAATTCTGTCGCAGTGATCGCAAACGGCGGATTTCCCGCTTTTTAAACGGTTTAAAAGAGGCGTGGGCATTTTTTGATAACAACCACCACAGGTATTGCCGTGAATAACTTTTGCATAAAGTCGTCCTTGGTGATGTTTGCGTTTTTCCAAAAAGTCGTTCAGTTCCTCCGGTGTAATTTCTTTTGCGATTGTTTCAAGTGCATGATTAATGGTAGCAATTCTGTCATTGATGGCCTGATGCTTATTTTTTAAGTCGTTCTGATTTTCGGAAAATTTTTGTTGCAGTTTTTTCATTTCTTCGCCGGTATATTGGTAGTAGGCAATTTCAGAGTGGAGAGCATTTTTGATTCTTTTTTGTTCTGTCTGTTTTTTTTCTATGGATTCTTGGATTTGCTCCAATTTGTCTTGGATGAATCCCAGTTCTTTGGGGTCTTTTATATCGCCGCTATACAGGGCTTCTTCCATGGAGCGCGCCAACTCTGTTTCATCTTTCAAGGACGTCTCCATTTGTTTTTGTTCCGCGTACATGGCGTCAATTCTTTGCCGTATTTTTAAGAAGAGATGTTTTTTGCCACGATATTGATTTTTGAGTTCCAATAATCCATTTTTTTTGGCTAATTGCTCCAACTCCGTGAAAAGCTTTTCTTTTTCCATCAGCTTTTCTTGATATTCATAGATTTTTTGCATATCAACCTCCTTGGTGCTTGATAAGACGGCGAGATAAAAAAGACAGCTCAAATAAGCTGCCTTTTACTTATACTGCCAATAATCATAGATTTTATTGCAGATTTCAATTTCCATCGTAGGGAATATGTCATATAAACGGTTTTGGAAAGTTTTTAGCACCCAAACCTCTGTTCCAAAATGTCCAGCGTCAATCAAACACATTTCGTTTTCTTGCGCTTTTTGGGCATCATGGTATTTCAGATCCCCACAGATAAAAACATCTGCCCCTTGATTTTGTGCCTCTTCCATAAATTCGGCACAGCTGCCGCCGGAAACGGCAATTCGCCGGACCTGTTTATTTTTTTTGCCTACATATTTGACAGCAGGCCGCTCTAGGGCTTTCTTGACAAATTCCACAAAATCGGTATAGAGCATGACTTGGGACAAATTGCCGATACATCCGAAACCGCAACCGTTTTCTTCCGGAAGCAACACCTGAGATCCTTGTAGACAAAGTCGTTCCGCCAAAGCTTTGCTAACGCCGAATTGAAGGTCTTTGTCGAGATTGGTATGGAGGGCAACCAACGCAATATTTTCCCGAATCAGACGGAATATCTGACGGCCCTTCCAGTGGGCGGTAGATATTGATTTTAGCGGGGTGAACAAAAATGGATGATGGGTAATGATTACGTCTGCCCGAACAGCGATGGCTTCTTCTAAGACTTCTTCGGTAAAGTCGAAGGCCAAAAGAATTTTTTGACAATCCTTTTCCGTATCGCCGACTTGGAGACCGCTGTTATCAAACCCTTCTTGCATGGAAAAGGGACAGGTCTTGTCCAGTGCCTCCATGATGTTCATTAATTTCATATGGGAAACCTCCCTTGGGGATAAGTTATTCGAGTTGTTGCTCGATCCTTTCGATCAAGTCGATTTCGTAAGATAGATGATTTTGGCGCTCTTTCCCTTGATTTTCTCGGATCAGGTGATCGTAAACAGCTTTCCGATCCTGTTTTGCTCGGCCGAGATAATCTTTTAATAGAGGCTCTTTTTTCTTTAATAAACAAGGTCCTGCAAAAATTTCCTCTTCCGTAAGGGAAATGGGCTTCTCCGAACAGGGCTGGCTCCGAATAATGGTATAGAAATGACCGTCTTCCCATAAAAGTATTTCTTCGTCGATGCAAAACCGTAATCGCTCCAAACAGCGACGTACTTCTTCTGAATTCCCCATGGCTTGAATGATGATACTCTGAAAGCTTCTTAATACAGAAGGGGAGTCCTCAAGAATTTTTACGATGGTTCGTCCTCCCATGCCAGCCATGACGGCATAATCCGCATCGCCTGCCCGATATACTTCCAAACCAGGCCCATGACGGAATTCGACACACTGCTCGTAACAGGTGCCACCAAAAAGATGTTTGGCCCGTTCCAACGAGTGTCGGGAACTATCGCTTAGAATGGCACGGGTGACTTTTCCTTGTTCCAGAAGATAGTAGGACAACTCTCCTCGGTCGGCACCGACATCCGCCAAAGAAATTCCCCGGGGGAGAAGATCGGCGACGGTCTGTAAACGCCGGGATAATTTCATACCACCGCCTCCTTTTGGGGGATCAGTTGATGTGTTATAAAATAATTATACCATATTTTCCCCAAATTGAATAGGCATTTTCTCTCTTGAACAACTCGTTTTTACAAAAACGAGTTGAATTTCCAGGGTTACACCGATGTTTTCATCCATCTTTTGTCATGGAAAATTTTGGGAAATTTTTCATAGCGGAGAGTTTCTCATTGGAAGCAAAGAGGAAAAAAGATGTTGAAAAATCGCTAAAATTTGGCCTCATATTGTAAAGTATAGAATCAATTCGCGGTGCAGATACTGAAATCAGAAAGTCATGGAGGTGATTTTTTGAAGCGGTTTTTGCCCTCGATTCTTCTGTTCCTTATTGGGGGCGGCATTTATTATATGTTGGAAATCCTCTGGAGAGGTTTCAGTCATTGGTCCATGTTTTTGGCCGGTGGCGCTTGTTTTTGGGCGGTAGACGATGTGAATCGGCGCCTGAAAAAGGGTACGCCGATTTGGGTGCGTTGTTCTATCGGAGCGGCGATTATTACTGTTTTAGAATTTGTTGCCGGCTGTATTGTGAATCTTTGGGCTCATTGGAATGTGTGGGATTACAGCCGTTTTTATTTTAATTTCATGGGACAAGTTTGTTTGCTTTACACTGTAATTTGGTTTTTTTTGTCAGCTCCTCTTATTTGGCTGGCAGCAAAAATTAGAACCGGCGTGGAGCAACTGTTCCATATAAAAAGATAGTTTATGACCATCAATAGACAGTAGCTTTTGGGGTAAAAATCAATTCCAAATTTTATAATATGAGTTTAAGATTTAAAAAGGAGTGTGATAGTATGGCTGAATGCAATCGTTGTGGTCGAGAAATCTTTGGTGATGATATTTATTCTATCGATGAAAAATCTTATTGTGATCATTGCGCGATATTGCTTCAAAAACAGTCAAAGTCGGCCAGTGCGACAGGATATGGATGCAGCGGCCCCATTGTACCCAAAAATACTTCTGAAAATTAAAGATATCGCACCATCCGGTGGTTCCTTATTTACCAGTGAATTTCCCCATAGAAGAGCCATTGGTAGGATTCCGAAGAAGGGAACTGTTAGAAAGGTCATTTACCGGGTTCATTTTTGGACTTTGGAGATTTTTGGTGATTTCCTATGGTCATATATGATTCCTTATGTTTTACGGTGTTTTAAGTGTATAAAACTTGAAGAATCGGCAGAAAACCACGGAAGATTTCCGTGGTTTTCTTTTGGTGATGAATCGTACCGTTGCCAAATATTGTTTTTAAAGACGATCTTAATGCTTTAATGTGGAGGGATAACCCAAACGGAATTGGCCTCTCGTTTCTATGCCACCAATACCGTCGCTGCCGGTGACGGTTCCGCCGACGACTTCATCAGCAGTCACTACTTCTTTGATGGAAGTATAAGCAATTTTCTCAATAATAAGCACCGGATCAAAAATATGGATAAACACTCGCCGCGGAGAGCTTGCAAAATTGGCGCCGGCCCCAATCAATGCCTCATAGCAGCTTTGACAAGCACCGGCAAAAATTACCAAAGAATCGCGGTCAGGTTGATAACGTCTGGCATTTTTCACCGCTTCGGCGAAATAACCGGAGCTGCGGTAGTTGTCTAAGTTGCTGTAATCCTTTGCTCCTTTTAGCAGACTGTCGTGGCCGGTGATGACCAAGATTCCGGGGCGATATTTTTCCAGATAGTAACTGACGGCGTCAGGCTGGTCTTTTTCTGCTATTGCCAGCCCGGCATTGGGAATTTTGAATTTATCATAGACCTCGATACATTTGTTTAGATATTCTCGGTCACCATCGAGATGCAGTACTTTTCCAGGAAAATCAAAAAAACTGTTTTCGTCTCCTCGCCATTGTTTGTCAGCTTTGCGTCGCAAAAGCAATTCTTCGATGGCGTTATCTTCTTCTCCTGCCATGAGTCGTGCTGTTTCCTCGGCGTTTAATTGCTCCAAATCCATCAAAGGGGCATCGGCTAGCAAGCGGATGGCAACGCCCTTTAATACTGCCGACAGTCCTCCGTTTTCATCCTGAAAAATCTGTTTTACTTTAAAAATAATATCTCGGTCGTATGATTTGCGGACTACGTAGTCACCGCTTTTGATTTTCATGGCAATCCTCCTGACATTTGATCCCTATATCCTATGCAATCTGACCTGTCCCTGCCATTATTTTCCTTTGTTGGAAAACTTTATTCAATGAAATCTTTACTATTTTGTTGTAATATGGGAAATGTATTACAGAAAAGGAGGTAATGCAGTGAAATTAAAAATCAAGTTACCCGTAACTGTTTTGGCAATGACCTTTATCTTTATGTTTAGTGTAGGGGTATCGGCCACAGAGGTCAATACCAATCATACGGTAGAAAACGGAGATACTGTTTATAAGATCGCGCAAAAATATAATGTCGATTCATCGGCCATTATCAATGGCAATGGATTGTCAGACGGCGGCGTTTTGATTTATCCAGGTATGACGCTGCGCATTGACAGTAATGCCCAGAATGTTCCAAATGGAAATTATGAGGTTTCCGCCGGCGATACCCTTTACCGTCTTGCGCAATCTTATGGACTTAGTGTCGATGACATCATGGCGGCCAACGGCCTTACTTCGGATCGTATTTATTGTGGGCAGATCCTCTATATAGAAGGAGCAGGTACTGTTCCGGAAGAAGGTGATTCCCTGGAGGAAACTACTGACGATTCTTCCATTACGCTGACAGAGGAAGAAGTCTGGATGATGGCTAAAATGATTTACGGTGAAGCCCGTGGGGAATCTTATGAAGGTCAGGTTGCCGTGGGGGCGGTCATTATGAACCGCTTGGCAAGTCCGTTGTTCCCGAACACCATGTATGAGGTGCTATTCCAGAAAAATCAGTTTAGTGCCATTGACGATGGACAGTATTACTTAACTCCTGATGAAACTGCTTTGGCAGCAGCGAAAGATGCTGCCCGCGGTGTGGATCCTACCAACGGCAGTCTCTTTTATTGGAATCCTGTAAAGGCGCCTAATAATGCGTTCCTTAACAGCAAGGAGATCGTAGCGACCATCGGCGGTCATGTCTTTGCCAAATAAGAAAACTGAAAATGGATAAAACTGTAAGAACCCCTGGAGGGAAAATTCTTGTGTCCTTTTTAGGATACAGTGAAGTTCTCCTTCGGGGGTTCTTATTTGAAATGGGAAGTCTGAATTTTAAAAGGCAACGAAAGACTTTGGTTTTTAAAAATTTAATCCGGTGGATGGACGGAACGAAAAGAGACGTATCGGACGTTGATTGCGAGTTCATAGAGGGATTTTGCCAAAATTTTACCCTCGGTGGGAACCATATGACTTTGTTATTCCGACTTTGAAAGATTTTGTGCAATCCTCAAAAAAATGCTGACAGTCAAAGAATAGAGTGTTATAATAAAAATATCGAAAATTTTCCCGTTTTATTACCAAAAAAATGATTGAATAGGAGGAATTTGATTATGACTTATGTGTGCAGTGTTTGTGGTTACGAATATGACGGTGACACTCCCTTTGAGGAATTGCCCGATGATTGGGTATGCCCCCTCTGTGGTGTAGGTAAAGATGAATTTACCCAAGAAGACTGAGAAAGGGAGTGTATTTGTCGTGAAAGCTGTTAAAGTAAAAGAAAATATCTATTGGGTTGGTGCCGTCGACTGGGATGTCCGTAATTTTCATGGTTATCTGACGCAAAGAGGTGCTACCTATAATGCATATCTCGTGATCGATGACAAGATTACTTTGATCGACACGGTCAAAGCCGGTTTTGAAGATGAAATTCTTTCCCGTGTGGAAAGCGTTGTCCCTTTGGACAAAGTCGATTATATCATTGTAAATCATATTGAGAAAGACCACAGCGGTGCTTTCCCAAAAGTTCGGGAAGCTTGCCCCAATGCTACCGTGGTTTGCGATGCCAAAGCCCAGGAGGGGTTGAAAGCCCATTATCATAAAGATTATGAAGCGCAGTTGGTAAAATCCGGCGATACTTTAAAGACCGGGAAATATGAATTTACCTTTGTTCAGACGCCCATGGTCCATTGGCCCGATAGCATGGTAACTTATCTTGCAGCAGAAAAAACATTGTTCCCCAACGACGCTTTCGGCCAGCATTTTGCCTCTTCTAAACGGTTTGATAAAGAAGTTCCCAAAGATCTTTTGATGTATGAAGCCTCAAAGTATTATGCAAACATTGTGCTTCCCTTTGGAAAGCAGGTACAAAAAGCACTGCAGGCTTTGGGTGGTTTGGAAATTGATACGATTTGCCCCAGCCATGGTTTTATTTTACAGGATCGTATTCCCGATTTCCTTGACGCTTATCAAAGATGGTCCACCAATACCACGAAAGAAAAGGCCGTTGTTGTTTATGATTCTATGTGGCATGCTACAGAAAAAATGGCAAAAGCCGTATATACAGCTTTTGAAAACAAAGGCATTGAAGTAAAAGCCATGAGCTTGAAAGAAAACCATATTTCCGATATTATGGCCGAAGTTTTGGAAGCCAAATATATCGCTGTGGGCTCTCCGACCTTGAATTCTGGAATGATGCCCAGCGTCGCTTCTTTCCTTTGCTATATGAAAGGCCTGAATCCTCAGAATCGCGTGGGGATCCCCTTTGGTTCCTATGGTTGGAGCGGCCAAAGCCCCAATCTGATCAAAGAAACCATGGAAGCCATGAAATGGGAAGTTCTTGATCAAATGGATACCATGCGTCTTGTTTATGAACCTACCAAAGAACAGTTGAATGCGATTACGGAAACAGTTGAAAATTTTGTAAAATAAAGATATAATAGAATGAAATAGGAACTATATTACAGATAATTGGAGGTAAAAGTATGAGCTGTAGTAAATTGGCCGGTACCAAAACGGAAGCAAACCTGAAAGAAGCCTTTGCCGGGGAATCTCAAGCAAGAAACAAGTATACCTATTTTGCTTCTCAAGCCAAAAAAGATGGTTATGAAGAAATCGCAGCGATTTTTCTTGAAACTGCCGATAATGAAAAAGAACACGCAAAGATTTGGTTCAAAAAGCTTTGCGGCATCGGTACCACTGCTGAAAACCTCAAAGCCGCTGCGGAAGGTGAAAACGAAGAACATACTTCTATGTATCCCAGAATGGCTGCGGAAGCGAAAGAAGAAGGCTTTAATGATATCGCCCTCCTCTTTGAAGG
>CAJFVQ010000041.1 GCA_904420535.1 Candidatus Cryptoclostridium obscurum | reverse complement strand
GCGCTCATTTTGGAGATAAAGTCGGGGAATTGGGCGAATTCCAAATAATAGATACTTTCGCAGATATGGTGCACTTGTTGTAATTTGGCTTTGTCCGTCAATAGGGCGAAGGCACCTTTCAGGGAACCGTTGCCGATACTTTGGAATTTTTCTCTGGGAACGTCGGGATACATTCCAATGGTAATGGCTGATTCCAAATTGATATGCTCGCCAAAGCCGCCCACCGTATAAATCACCTCAATATCATCGGGGCTTACTTCCGTGGCCTCCAGTAAACATGCCACCATGGTATTGGCAGCGGCTTTCGTATCGCGGAAGGCCAAAATATCGCTTTCGGAGAAATAAAGGTCCTCTCCGCTGGCGCTTTCCGTTCCGTAGGCGTAAATGATGGCTCGTTCTCCGTTTTTTTCCACGATACGGGGAGATGCTTCGGGAATCAGTTTTCCCTGTTTGTCCATGTAGCCGCTTAGCAGCATTTCCGCCAGGAGATCGACGATACCGGAACCGCAAATGCCGATGGCCGGTGCATTATTGATGGTGGTATAAGTGAACTCATCACCGTCGATGGCCACATGGGAAACTGCTCCCGGCTTGGCGCGGCTGCCGAATTTGCTGATACCGCCTTCCAAGGCAGGCCCCGCAGCCCCGGCCCCGGCGAAAAGGAAGTTTTTGTTGCCGATGACCATTTCTCCGTTGGTGCCGATGTCCATATAAAGCCCCAGATGGTCGCTGTCTACCAGGTCTACGGTGAGAAGGCCGCTGATGATGTCTCCCCCCAGGTAATTTGCGATGGAAGGGATGCAGTAGATCATGCCCCGGAAATCAAGGCTCAGTTCGCTGCCGTTGATGAAGCCGACGTCATTAAAAGTCGGGGCAAAGGGGGTCATAAAGACGCAGAAGGCATCAATTCCCATGAGAAGATGGATCATGGTTGTATTGCCACCCACTACCATCAGCGATGCTTTTCTGGCGTCAATACCGGAAATGGCCTCCATTTGATCAAGAAGATCGGAAAATGCCGTAACGACGCAGCGCTGTAATTCCTTCAGATGGTCTTCGTTATCTTTGCCGTAAAAAATGCGGCTCAAAATTTCGTCGCCGTAGGCAATTTGTGGGTTAGAGGCGCCGTCTGCTGCCAGGACTTCTCCCGTATGTAAATCAACCAACTCCATGGCGATCATGGTGCTGCCCAAATCCACAGCAAGGCCGTAATGAGCAGCGGTAGTGTTTCCCGGCTCAATGGCAGTGATCTCCCACTGTTGTCCCGTCCATACCAGGGTCGCGGTGACATTCCAGTCCTGTTCCCGAAAGGCGCGGTAGTCTCTACGAAATATAGCGTAAGGGAGCTCCACATTTCCCACCATGGGGGTTAATTCACGGAGCAGACGCTCTTTGTCAGCGGTCACGTCGCCGGTACGGGGCTTTGGTAATTCTAAATATATCTTTTTGCTTAAAGGATCCATGATGCTTTTCTCCTCTCATTCAAGCTCGCTTTTTGTTGAATTCGATGATACACAGAGAAATCCTTTTGAAAATTTTATAATTTCCTCATAATTTCTCATAAAGTAAAGTACGAGGAACAATGAAATACCCGACGGAAATTATTCCGTCGGGTTTCATTTTGCAATGGATAAGAATATGGGACTACTCTACACTTAATCTGACATTGTAATGCTTTTCTGCCTGGTTGACGATTTCCCGAAGTTTTTTCTGCACGTCGCAGCTTAAAGGGATGGGTTTGTAGTGGTCGTAAAGGTCGATGGCCACATCGTTGGCTTTTGTCAGCATATCCACAGATCCCAGCGCAACCCAGTCTTCGGGCATGCGGCGATCAATGAGTACACTGCGGCTTTGGCTTTCTTTGAAATGTTGATAAGTGTGTTCGTGGCTGACGAATTCACCGCCGGGGCCTACCTGACGGATGACGTCCACTGCTAAAGTTGCGTCATCGACATCAATACCTTTGACGACATGTTTGATCATGTAGGCAAATTCATTGTCCATAACCAATTTTGCATAATCAAAGGTCATGCCCATTTCCAACATTCCCAAACCGTAGATGATATTGGCTCCTGCCAATGCCGTCAATGTGGCGGAAAGGGTGGTTTCGTGGGCTGCTTGCGCGTCGATTAACTTGCTGTCAACCTAACCGCCCGCTACAAAGCTGGGCAGTTTATAGAATTGCGCCAGTTGCGCCACACCGGCGTTGAGCATTCCCAGTTCCGAAGCGCCTACGGCGGCGGTGGTGAAACGCATGTCCATCATCGTAGTAGAACTTCCGTAAATGAAAGGATTTCCCTGATGAACCAGCTGGCAGAGGACAAGACCCGACAGTACTTCGGCATTGTGACAGACCAGTGTCCCTGCCAAAGTTACCGGAGATGTTCCACCGGCCAAAGCCATGGAAAGGACGTTGACAGGAATGCCTGCCCGTGCTGCTTCCATGATGACCTCGGAAGTGTCGGGGTTTAGGGTCAACGGGCTGTTGGGACAGCAAAGGGGCGTATAAATGGGACGTTGCCGCAGCTCTTTTTCTCCGCCGACGATGGCTTGGGCCATTTCAATGATGCGACGGGCATTGTAACCGCAGTTAGCGCCGATAAAGCAGTGTTTGGTGGTGTTGTTGAAGATGGCTTCGGCATTGTGAATACTCTGTACTTCTACGGGAACGTCGTCGGCTCCCAGAGCCCGTTCATAAACGGTGATGTTTTCCAAAGCGTCGCAGATACGGGTAGCGTCGGCCAAATGCTTCTTTGTGGAAAGTTCTGCTTTTCTGGTATGGGGATTTACTACTTTTACCCCTTCGCCGAAATTGGTAAAGGCGACGGTTTTGTTGTGAATGACGTAGTCATTTTCAGGAACACGCCCTGCCAGCAATAAAGTGGAAGGCGCGTTTTTAATAGCATCTTCTACCATATAGGCAGGAATTTTAACAATTTTGCTGTCGTTGTCCACCGTGGCGCCGCCGCCGGCGAATATTTGGCGCTCCTCCTCTCCGGGAACTCTGACGCCTATGGTGTATAATACTTCCAGGGTTGCGCAGTGGATTGCGTAAAGGTCATCCTCGCTGAAGAGGGTCAGGCCCATTCCCCGTTGGGGTGTGAGGCCGGCTTGTAAAGTGTTTCTCATGATGATCCTCCTTGATATTCATTTTTGGTGCGAGTTCTGTTTCCGTTTTCGCTTTCAGTGTATTCTTTTTTGTGACGGCGGGAAATTGGCAAAACGTAAAGAAGAAATATTTTTCTTTCGACAATGTGTAAAGACAAAAAATTCAACAAATAGTATAATATTTATATCAGAAAGAAAAAAACGATCGCGAGGGTTTGTGAAGGAGGAATCGGAATGTTGATAAATCACCGCATCACCATGGGAGAAGTTCTGGATACCGAGGATTTCCGCGATGCTGAATTGGTCGCCGGGGGCGCGGGGTTGACCAATGAGCTCAGCTGGGTCCATATTTTGGAGACCTGGGATGATTCCAACAAATGGATTGATGGCAACGAATTGATCCTTTGTAGTGCCGTAGGGGTCAAAAAAGGAGAACAGTTGATTCCTTTTTTTAAACAGCTGCTGGAAAAAAAGATATCGGGGTTCTGTCTCCAATTGAATATGTATGTGGATGAAGTGCCCCAGGAAATGATTCGTTTGGCTAATCGGCACAAAGTGCCTCTTTTGGTGTTTCACCGTCTGGTTCGGTTCATTGATCTTAGCCGTAACCTGATCCGCATTATTCTGGAGTATGTGAACCAGGATTATCTCCTGGAAAAACAAAAGTTGGATGCCAATTACTGGATGCTGGATTGGCTCAACGGCAATATCAGTGAACAGCGTATTGCGGAACATTTGGAGATGTCCCGCTTTGAACTGAAGAAAAAATATTGGTTCATCACCGTGGTAGAATACCGAAAAAGTAAAATTACTTATCAATGGTCGGAAAGCATCTACCTTTCCATCGCCAAAGCCCTGCGCATGATGTTTGAGGAACAGCAGTTTATTTTCTATCCTTTTTTTGCCAATGGGCTTCTTACAGGGATCGTCATGGACTATGGCCCCAACGACACTTGGAAGGAGCGGTTTGAAACCGTCACGGAACATATTAATAAAAACCTGCGGATCCAAGAGGGAAAGCCTCAACTGCTTTTGGCCTGTGGCTACCGTTCCAACGATGTCAAAGACATTCCCCGCAGTTATAAGACAGCGTTAGGTACCATGGATATTTGCCAAAAGTTCCAAGGGGAGCATCATATCTACGAAGATTTAAACCTGTATTTTATTTTGTCCCTCATCAAAGACAGCAACCATATGGATGATTTAAAGGATTTTGTTATGGATCAGATCAAACCGCTTTTGACCTTTGATATCTCCCACAATGGAAAATTAATGCAAACGCTGAAAAAGTATTACGAAAATAACGGCAATAAACAATTGACCGCCCAGGATTTAAACATTACCCGCCAAAGCCTTTATTATCGTTTGGAACAGATTGAGGATATTTTGGGAATGGATCCTTTGTCCCCCCAGCGCCGCCTGACCCTGGAAATGTGTCTGTCCTTTTACGATTACTTTTTAAAAATGCAGTGATATACATTTTTGACAAAATATCAAGAAGAATGTTTGTTTTTTTACTGATTGACAATATTTTCACCATCCCTTTCTTGCTATACTGGATACGAAAGAAGGTGTGATTTCCGTTTTTCGTTGCACTCTTATCTTTTTGGTCTGTTAAAAGCGAGAAAGGAGTTTTTTATGGTTATTACAATACTCATCTGCGGTATGATTATCTTTGCCGCCATTTTCGCAGTATATCTCGGCCGCGACATGGTGAAGCATAAAGATACCTTTTCCGACAAAAGTGTCCTTGGGCTAGCGGCGAGTTCCGGGATCCCTCTGTTTTTTGACGCGTTGGGAATCGGCAGTTATGCTCCGCAAACGACGATTTATAAACTAACCCATTTGATTCCCGACCGCCTCATCCCCGGCTCCCTCAGTGTAATGTGTTCCTTGCCTTGCGCTATTTCCTGTATTCTTTACATCACCGTCATCGATGTGGATCCGATTACCTTGTTCAGCACAGTGGCTGCATCGGCCCTGGGTGCCGCCATCGGCGCTCGGTTTGTGGCGCGGCTACCGGAAAAAAAGATCCAGCTCGGTATGGGTATTGCTCTGATTGTAGTAGCTCTCGTTATGATTATACGCCAGTTGGGGCTCATGCCTCCTGGCGGCGAAGCCACGGGGCTTGTGGGGTGGCGTTTGGTTGCCGCCATTGTGGGCTGTTTTATCATTGGTGCGGTCATGACCATCGGCATCGGCAACTATGGCCCAACGATGGCTCTGACCTATTCCCTGGGAATGAGTCCTGCCTGCGCGTTCCCGATCATGATGGCCAGCGGCGCCTATCTCATGACTGCTGCGGGATTTACCTTCGTGAAAGAGGGGGCCTATGACCGGAAAGCCTGTCTTGTGGGAGTGATTGCCGGCGCCATCGGTATTATTATTGCTGTTGTTTTCGTCAAATCACTGCCTCTCACTGTTCTGACATGGATCGTCATCGTTGCCATTTTCTACGCTTCCATTATGATGCTTCGTTCTGCCTTTGCCAAAGAAAAGCCTGTTTCAGAGGAAATATGATCGATAGAACGGAAATTTGGTGCCCGGACATCTGGGTATCGGGCTTCTTTTGCAAGGAGTCCATCCATTGGTCGAGTTTTTCGTTGCATGATCCCTGGGAGGTGGTTATATGCTGATATCCCATCAACGATACGATAGAAAACTCCTGATTTCCAGCGCCACTGTGATCTTGGCGATCCTCTTTCTGGGGATCGGTATTCCGGAATCCTTTGCCGCCGCTGCCACCTGGCTTTCACATCATATTGAACTGTATCTCGGCAACTGGTTTATTCTCATTGTTTGCTCCCTAATGATTCTTTATTTTGCCGTGGCCTTCAGCCGCTATGGCAAGTTGAAACTGGGGCGGGCAGAGGATACGAAGGAGTTTTCCAATTTTTCCTGGTTTGCCATGCTCTTTAGCTGCGGGATCGGCGTTGGCTTCCTGTTTTGGGGGATCGCCGAACCCATGACCCATTTTATGGTGGAATCCCCCCATAATCCTTTCCCCACCGGTGATCCCTCCGGCTATTCTTCCGCTATGAAGATCGCCATTTTTCACTGGGGAATTCAAGGCTGGGTCGGTTATATGGCCCTGGGGGTTCCCATTGGCTATTTCGCCTATCGATATGGATTACCTATTACCACATCTACGGCGTTATATGGCCTTTTCGGCGTGAAGCTCAAAGGTGGGTGGGAGTTTGTATCGGAACTGCTTTCCATTTTCGCGACGGTTCTGGGGGTTGCCACCACCATTGGCATGGGCTTGATGAGCATGAGCTACGGCATCTCTAAAGTGCTCCATGTTGAGGTCACCAACACCTTACTGGTGATTTTGATGTTGGTTCTCGTCGGTTGTTACATGGCTTCGGCCGCCAGCGGTGTGGAACGAGGGGTCAAACGCTTAAGCGACCTCAATATTCTTCTCTGTATTGCCCTGATGCTGTTTATTTTGTTTATGGGTCCCACACGGTTCCAGCTCAATTTGATGCTGGAAACGACGGGACAATATCTCGGTGATTTCCTGGCTATGAGTTTCTATACCGGTGCTTCCGGGGAATATGAATCTTGGGTTGGAGCCTGGACGGTTTTTTATTGGTGCTGGTTCTTGTCCTGGGGGCCCTTTGTCGGCGGTTTCATCGCGCGAATCTCCAAGGGCCGTAGCCTGCGTCAGTATATTCTCGGTTCAATTTTACTGCCCACAGCCTTTACACTGGTTTGGTTCTGTGTCTTGGGAGGAACTTCCATGTACAGCGACGTTAACGGCATCACCGAAATATGGCCGGCGTTGGAACAAAATTTAGGCGCTGGCGCTTTTGTGCTTTTGGATTCCTTTCCTTTTACAACCTTCCTTTCTATTGTGGTTCTCGTCAGTTTGAACTTGTTCCTTATCACCACAGCGGATTCTGCCTCCATTCTCTGTGCGATGATGGTCTGCAGAACCAACCGAGAGCCTTCTGTTTTTATGCGATGCTTTTGGGCGTTGCTCATTGGTTCCGTCGGCCTGGTGTTGTTGATCGCCGGGGGATTGGAATCGGTACAAACCTCATGTATCGTGGCAGCAGTGCCTCTCTCTTTCATTGTTATACTGGCCAATCTTTCTTTTATCAGAGGGCTTCATCGTTATGAGTTCCGTGACGGAAACGACGGCAAACAAACACCTTATGAACAATATTCTCAGATCAGAGATGATGTCACGGTGTTGCTTGGCAGTGAGGAACGGGAGGTTCGCGTCAAGAAATCATAAGCGCAAAAGAACTCCTCCATAAAAAAATAAGCCAGCGTGAAAAACGCTGGCTTATTTGATATAAGCGCGTAGTTTGTTTTTTACATTATGGAATAAAGGAACGTGATGAACGAAGTCGATTCCCAGCCGTGAAATCAGGAGCCCCGCTTTTACGCAGCCTTTTTTGGGGCTTTCCGTCGATTGCTGTATTCCGCCACAGCCGTGAAGAGCACGTCGGTGGAGGAGTTCAGCGCTGTTTCACAGGAATCCTGGATAACACCGACAATAAATCCAACGCCCACTACTTGCATGGCTACGTCGTTGGGAATTCCGAATAAACTGCAGGCCAAAGGAATCAGAAGCAGAGAACCGCCGGCGACGCCCGAAGCGCCGCAGGCACTGATGGTCGAAAGGACGCAGAGGATGATCGCCGTAATAAAATCAACGTGAATATCCAAGGTGTGAGTAGCCGCCAAAGTCAAGGTTGCGATGGTCACTGCTGCTCCTGCCATGTTAATGGTGGCCCCCAGAGGAATGGAAATAGAGTAGGTATCTTTATCGAGGCCCAATCGTTCGCAAAGTCCCATGTTAACGGGAATATTCGCCGCGGAGCTCCGGGTAAAAAAAGCGGTGATCCCGCTGTCCTTTAAACAAGTAAAGATCAGGGGATAGGGATTCCGCCTTAAGTAAATGAAAGAGATCAAAGGGTTTACTACCAAAGCCACAAAGATCATGACGCCCACCAGAAGAAGGATCAAACGTCCGTAATCGAGAAGTACTTGCAGACCGCTGGTGGCAATGGCGGAAAAGACTAAGCCCATAACGCCGAGAGGCGCGAATTTAATGACCCAGCGTACCAGCTGGGAGATGCCGTTGGCAATGTCCGTTACCATGGTTTTGGTGCTGTCTGAGGCGGCTTTCAATGCCAGTCCCAACAGAATCGCCCAGGCCAAGATCCCGATATAGTTGGCGTCAGCCAAGGCGCTGATAGGATTGGCCACAATATTCGTAACCAGGCCTGTGAGGACTTCTGTAATGCCCTCTGGCGGTGTGACGTCGCCGGCGCCAGTCGTAAGCACCAATTCCACCGGCACGATAAAACTGGCGATCACCGCCGTAATGGATGCGCATAATGTGCCCACCATATAGAGAATGATAATGGATTTCATATTGGTTTTTTGCCCCTTCTGATGTTGGGCAATGGCGGAAGTGACCAGGAACAAAACGAGAACTGGAGCCACAGCTTTTAATGCTCCTACAAAGAGTTCCCCAAAAATGGAAATGCCCGAAAGCTGATCGGGAAATGCTACCGCCAAAATGATCCCGACAATAAGACCGAGAATGATCTGTTTGACCAGACTGATGCGATTCCACGCTTCTAAAATTTTCTTCATTGTTTTTCCCTTTCTTGTTGATTGCAAAGTGAGTCCATGATTGTACTCGGAGTGGTGTTTGCGCACCCAAAAAAGTATTATACAATAAACGGAAAGAAATGTATACCCTAAAAAATTAACGCCGCGGAAAGCAGCGTTGATTCGGTGAATGTGATGATATGCCGGAATGCTTTTAAAACAATGTGGGTTCTTCTTCCTTCGGAGTAGGAACTTTGATTGTTTCCACGCGGATGGAGGAGGGGAGTTCTGCCAGAAAAGGCGATGATCCTTCCCCTATGGTGAGGGTCAGTGATTCTTTTGCCCTTGTAATTCCCACAAAAAACAGACGGCGTTCCTCTTTGGTGTTCGGGGTCTCGCCGGCTCGCTCCAAAGGTAAGGTGCCACGGTTGACCCCTGCCAGAAATACCACGGGAAATTCCAGCCCTTTGGCGCCGTGTAACGTCATAAGCTGCACGGCGTCAGTGGTGTAGTCCCTTCCGGTGGCGCGGCGAATGTCTTGTTCTTCGCCGAGATCCAGGGCAGCGAGAAATCCCTCCATGGTATCGTGGAAGAGGGCGGCATGGATGAGTTTTTCCAGGGCGTCGCCGGTTCCCCATTGTTCCGCCCATGCTTCGATTAGTTCCGAAGGAGCGCGCTTTTCCCATTGGGGTAAAAAGGTCTCTAGCATTTTTATCCAAGCCATGGCTTTGCCAAAGTGCCCCAGCGCTTCTTGCAAGGCAGTGATATCCCAGTGGGTCTGCTTCGCGGCTACACCGCAAAGGGTTTTGATTTCGTCGTCAGGGCATTGAAATACCAGTTTCAAAGCAATGGCAAGAGAAGGAATATCTTTGGGATGGATGAGAGAGCGGAAAAATCCCAGGCAGCCGCGGACGTCATCGTGATCCAGATAGTCTTCCCGCGCCGTGATCACAGCGGGGATCCCCTCATGGGTAAGACATTCCTCGATCAGTTTCAGCTGCTTTCTGGTACGGCAGAGCACGGCGATGTCCCCTAAGGAGCGGGATTTCTTTACATTTTTGTGATGGCGATCGGCGGAGAGCATATCCACGCCGCCACAGAGGGCGTTAATCTCTTTGGCCAGCCATACAGCTTCGCGGAAAGGCGTGGGGCACTTTACCACAGAAACGGCCTCTCCGGAAGGAGCCATCGCTCTGAGAGACCGTGGCTTGCCGCCGTTTTTCGTAATGACTTCTACGGCACATTGCAGAATTTCCGGGGTGGAGCGGTAATTTTCCTCCAAAGAGATAGTTTTTGTTTCGGGGCGGTTTTGGACCAGACGATTGAAGCATTGGTCGTCGGCGCCGCGAAAGCCATAGATGGACTGATCCGGATCGCCGATGACGAAAAGCTCCCCGCTTTCGGACCAGTGCTGCACCAGCCTGTGCTGGATCTCGTTGATATCTTGAAATTCATCCACCAGCAAATGACGGAATTGGGACAAACCGCGAATGTCCATGGCCAAGCCCTCTAAAAGCAGATCGTCCAAATCGCGGCATCCCATGTCTTCAAGGCGTTGCTGATACCGTTCCCATAATTGGGGCAGCCAAGCCATTGTTTCGGAAAGCTCCATTCCGTTTTTGTGGCGGGAAAGGGCATCCGCCAGCTGGCGAGGGGATGCTTCAATCCCCAGCTCCGCGCCGATTTCTTTTAAGAGATCCCTGCGTTCTCCACCGTGGATCAAGGGCTTTTTCGGCAATAAATCGAGACAAATGCGATGAAAGGTGCCAATGGCCATTCCTTGAAGATATTTTTTCCCGCCCAGTCGTTTGGCCAGCCGTTCTCGCATTTCTGCGGCGGCGCGGTTGGTAAAGGTCACAGCGGTGATTTCTTTGGGAGAGACACCCCGCTGTTCCAGCAAATAAGCGATGCGTTCCACCAATGTTTTTGTTTTGCCGGTGCCGGGCCCTGCGATCACCGCAACGGTAGGCGCTGCGGCGGTGACGGCTTCGATCTGACGGCGGTTGAATGCTTCCGGACGGGGCTTTGCCTTTTGTTTTTCATTTGAACCTTTCGGCGCTGCTGGAGAAGTCGCGGGGGTTCCGGTCAGCGCGGGCGGATCCAAAGGTTCCCACAGAAACAGGCTCTGTTCCCCCCGAAGCTCTTCCAGTTCTCCCCGAGTAAACAGGGAGATCGTTCCGTATTCCCCGTCATATCCCGGGGTCAGTTTCACGTCGCCTTCACGCAGTTTTTCCACGCCTCTGGCAATGATGGGCCCTGCCGCTTCTTCAATGGTAGCAATGGGAATCTTCCGCAAAATTTCCAGTTCGGAGCCGAGGATTTCCAGCATCTGAAAATACTGCTGTTGCACTTTTTTGGAGGAGGCGGAAACCTCCATGGTATCGGCAATGATCTCCGTCAGGGGAACCAGCTGTTCAAAGGGTTTGTTCAAGGAGATCGGAGTTTCGCGATCGGCTAAGGCTTCTACGCGGTGTTCCACGCCGATGGTGATCTTCTTGCCACAGGTGGGGCAGATCCCTCCCAAAGCCATGGTTTCTTTGGGAGAAAGCCGCCGTCCGCAGTTGCGGTGGCCGTCCCAGTGATATTTCCCTTCTTCGGGAAAAAATTCCAGAGTGCCCAGGAAATCCTCTCCCCCTTGGAGAGCTCTGGCCATGGCATGGTAAGAGTCCACCCCTTGCATCAGGTTTGCCTCTCTCGCCAGCTTCATGGGGGAGTGGGCGTCGGAATTCGATACCAGGGTGAAGCGGTCCAGGGCGGAAACGCGACGGTTCATCGGCGGGTCCGAGGAAAGTCCCGTTTCCAAAGCGTGGATGTAGGGCGTTAAATCCTCAAAACACTCTTCAATGGTGTCAAAGCCTGAAAAAGCGCCGAAAAGGGAAAAATGCGGCGTCCAAATATGGGCGGGGATAAACACAGCCTCGGGGCAGGACTCCAAGGTGATTTCCAGCAGATCTCGGCAATCCAGGCCCAGAATGGGGCGTCCGTCGGAATGGAGGTTGCCGATGGCTTCCAAACGATGGGCGAGCTTGTCCCCCTCCTCCAAACTGGGTAGGAGGATAACATTGTGAACCTTTCTCGTTTTGCCGTTTTTCTTATAAATAGAGCTGATCTCCCCGGTAACCACAAATCGCGGTCTTCGTTCCTCTCCACCCACGGTTGCGGGAAGGCGGCATTCCTCTTTCAAGGTATAAAAGCCTTCTTCCTCGGGGACCAAAGTTTCTTTTAATTCCTCTCGCCATTTTGCGTGGGTAAAATCGCCGGTGCCTACCAGGTCCACGCCTTTATAACGGGCCCAGAGGTCCAGGTGCGAGGGGTCGCACTCCCGGGACGTTGCTCTGGAATATTTGGAATGGATGTGGAGGTCGGCAATGTAAGTTTTTTTCTGTTCCATGGCATCTCCTTTGACGGATATGATTGTTTTACTGCGTTTAAAAACCCTTTGATATGTTCTTCCTTGCCCTGAGTGCGGAAAGATGGAAATAAAAATATTTTCTGTCGAAAAGTACGGAAGTTTCTTTCTCCCTTATTATACAAGGTACTGTTGATCGCGCGCAAGGTAAAATTGCCAGCAAAGCACAAGGCCACAAAGACGCGCGCAAGCCAAAGACGGCAAAAACCGCTGTCCGTAACGGACAGCGGTTTTCTTTTCAGAAGGGATGAAACAATGAAAAAGGTTGTTTTGGGTTTTGCTTTGTTCTTGGGTTTTGAGGGGTCAACCTCTTGGGTACAGTTATAATATAAAGGATCTTCGTGAAATCTCAAAAACAAAGTTGGGAAAATATGGAGAAGGATTTGTGGATATTGGGTGAAAGCCCAAATTTACTTTTGGTTTTGCTGGTTTTGCGGGCGGTTTTGATAAGCTGCCCATCCCGCCCGAAACATGGTTTCGATGATGTGGTCAATGGCCTGGAAGATTTCCTGCTGGGTCTCGCTGTGAAAAAATTCTTCATAGGCCGTAACTTCGCAGTAAGTACCGTCACCGTCGAGGATGCCGGGCCCGCAAATTTCCCTGAGAGCCAGGTAAGCGTCGGCTTTATGGCGGCTTTTGCCGTCGGCTTTATGATGACTTTCGGGGAAGTCCTGGCTTTGGGCGGTGTGCCAACCCGCGAAAAAACAGGAAGTTGCTATGGATTCCAGTTTTAAACAGATCAGAAGGTGCGAAGTGTCGGCGCGA
This sequence comes from Candidatus Cryptoclostridium obscurum, assembly GCA_904420535.1. GTDB lineage: Bacteria > Bacillota > Dehalobacteriia > UBA7702 > UBA7702 > Cryptoclostridium > Cryptoclostridium obscurum. Next base: position 21,407 of record CAJFVQ010000041.1, on the reverse strand, counting down.
AAGGTACGCAACCCTTCTTCGTAACATTCGCGGCTTTGCCATTGCTCCATGGTGTATCCCTCTTTCCGTAGTTCGATCCCTTAACGTATTAAAAATCCTATTTTAATCATAATATTATATTAAAAGTCATATGTCAAGACATATGAGGTTTTAAATATGTTATGAATTGTCTGAATGAGGTATACAATAACATATAAAGGGAGGTGGCGCTAATGTATGAAACGTTCACACAGGAACGAATCACTCAACTTCGTATGAAGAAAGATGTCTCTGCCAGAGAGATGTCTCTCTCTTTGGGACAAAACAGCAGTTATATTAATCATATCGAAAACAAGAAAGCGTTGCCTTCTCTGGAAATGCTGTTTTGTATTTGCGACTATTTTGGTATTACGCCTCGGGAATTTTTCGATGAAGGCAACGCCGCTCCCCGGGAACTCAACGATATCATCGAGGATTTGAAATCCTTGGACGCGGAAACTTTTGGCCACGTGGCTGCCCTTGTCAATGCTTTAAAAAAGAAATCGCCGTAAATAATGACTTGTTTCATGGGTGGAACAAGTCATTTTCCGTATATGGAAGACAATCGACGGATGTCGACGATTTTTGTTGTAGTTTCCGCGTCCATCCTTTATAAATTAGACGTTTATCGACGTGTTTCGTCATATCACGACGGAATATAGCGTTAATTCGATGAAAAACAACGCAATACTACATTCATACGTCGATATGCGTCAAAAGCAGACAGGAATACGACGAAACAAAATGGAACTACGACAAAATTCGTCGAAAAATAACATAGAATAACATCATATCGACGTTACAAAACAGACTGCGGCAGAAAACGACGGAATTGGTTTGTAAAATAAAATGATTCGACGGAAATCAACGGTTTGCGACGGAATCATAGTGGGTTTTTACGAAAAACGACGAGATAGCAATGGTTCTGGACATTCAACGTGAATATTCGACGAAACATAATAAAAAACTGACAGAAAGCGACAAAACATGAAAAAAACCGACGGCTGAAGCTGCCGGGGTAATTATCATTATAAGGAGGAATCGCTGATGAATACAAAACGATGTGTCACAATTCGCGGCAATGATTATGAAAGAGGGCGCCAAGCCGGCGAAGCCCTGGGCTATTCCGTAAAGGTCAATCTCTGTAACCAGATCCGCCATTACAAGGAGAACAGCGGCTATGATTTTTCTCATTGGATCAATGCCTGCAAAAGCTACATCCCCCTGGTACGGCAGTATACGCCTCATACCTATGAGGAATTGCGGGGTCTTGCCGACGGTGCGGGACTCGCCTTTGAAGAGGTATTGTCCCTGACTTCGGCCTATGAATTGGCGGTGGCCGGAGGTAATGTTGCCGATAAATGTACGGGATTTTTCGCCGCCGGGACTTATACAGAAGACGGCGGCGCCATTTGCGGCCAGACAAACGATGAAGATTTTTCCGAATGGATCCCCTATCTCGACGTGGTATTAAAACATCAAAATACCGAAGGCCCCTCAGCCCTTGTGTACACCCACCCCGGCATCGCTGCTTATATGGGTATGAACAACGCGGGGCTTTCCGTGTTGTGGCAGTATATCGACAATGGGGAACGGGCTGCCGACGGTCTTGGGGTGCCGACGAACTGCATCATTCGGGAACTGCTGTTTTATGATGATCTCGACGACGCCGTGGCCTTTCTGAAACAAGTACCCCACACCATTCCCAATCATTATTTGATCACCCATCGCACGGAAGGCGCCGCCTCGGTGGAATGTTATCCCGGCGGAATTTTCGTTAGAAAAAGTAAAACCAACCTCTGCCACGCCAACAATATCTTGACTGAAGAAAAAATGGACGGATGTGACAAGAAAAATCCTCTGGTTTACCGAAAACCCTTCTCGGTTCGGGCCATGGAGGAAGATTGCTACCGCCATGTTTTGGAAGGAAATGACGGGATTTTGGAATGGTCCTATCTCAGATATGACAGGATCTGTCAATTGCTGGAAGAACACAAAGGCGCCATCAATGCGGAAATGGGGAAACGTTTTTTATCGGATCACGAGTACGCTCCCTTTTCCATTTGTTCCCATCCCAATTTTGTCAATACCCGTTGGAAGACATTGGCTTCCATCATCTTTGATATGGAACGGGAAACCATGTACATCGCCTTTGGCTGCGGATGCGAAGAAGAATTTTACCAATTCGGCTTCGATGATTCGGCGGATCTCTGACGGATCCGCTTGATCAGTTCGCGACCAAGTGACCAAGCTTGTTTGATGGGAACCCAAAAGAAACGCCCGGTGGGATACTGGGGCCGTAACACAAAAATCCTCCGTATGATCGAAAGCATACGGAGGATCCTTTTTATATCGTATGTTCAAACTTGCCGGCGACCCGGGTTCCACAATACTCCCGGCAGGAGGGAATAAAAGCACGCCCTTTCGTTCCCCAAGGGGGTTCAATGTTCTAACCAGAGGTTGTCAAATCAGCTGAGACACCGCTTTGCGATGGTTGCGATCAATTTTGTCGGCAATGCTTTATGATAAGGGAAATAGATTGCGTTTTTCTTTGTGACAAATTCATTTAACTCGGACGCAAACTCCTCAATGACCTCAGCCCCTACATAAAAACTGATATGCTCTTTACAGGCAGAAAAGGAGATCGCTTTTCCTTCTTTTTCGTAATATGGCATACTCCATAATATGCGTTCCTTGATCCATGGAACACTGTTTCGCAATGTTATCATCATTTCTGTTAAATGGGAATGTGTTGCCAATGGTTGTGCGTTGATATATTCCAATACGGTTTCAGGCGCTTTTCCGCAATAATGGCCCTGATTTTTTCTTTGAAATGCTCTTCCGCATTTGGGGCATGTCCACATATTGAATTTTCACCTCAACTTTCGATTTGTCTCATCTTATCGACGAGGAAAGTATCGCGGAAAAGTGTGAAGAAATCTACCGGACAAAGCGTGCCGCCCAAACATTTTGCCCAGGGGCCTCTCTGTCAATTATCGGTTCGTACTTCACGATTTCCGCCTGTGTCCACAAGCGCCGGTTCCGGCTTTCATAGCTTCCCTCGTGCCGTTCGGTCCCGATTCTGTCGGGGCAACTGTTTCAGCGCTTCTTTTTCTTTTTAGGAAAGGGGAGTTCTTCGTACATGGCTTCCGCCAAGGTCTTTAGGAAATTACGATCGTCCAATTCCTCCACCCAAAGCATCTCTTTTGCGCCGTCATAGGGGATCACGCGAGGGGCCTCGGGCATGAGCTTCACGGCATTGGCCGTGGGTTTTACCAGTAAACGGTCGTCGTAAACGCCGCCGATCACCTTTCCTTGGCAGTAAATGACGTATTCTCCCATCATGGGCCGGGCCGTTACTTCCTCAGCCTCGCCAAACTGTTCCAAAATAAACGCAACATATTCTTTATGGCTTGCCATGGCAGTCTCCTTTGCAATATTGTTGTGATGTTTCTCAGTATATCACAGTTTGCAAAATAATGATATTGACATCGTCGGCCCTTTGTCGGAAAATAGGCAACATGATGAAAAAAAGGAGGGAATTCCATGGCGGCGTCTTACGATGCGAAATCAAAAGAAAGGGCTTTTGGTCATATGGCGGCGGTGTTTACCATTTTATTGTGGGGCACTACCTTTATTTCCACCAAAGTGCTGCTGCGGGATCTTTCCCCCATTGAAATTCTATTTTATCGTTTTCTTTTGGGGTATTTTGCCCTGTGGCTCGTATGCCCCAAAGTGCTCCGTTTGAAGCGTCTGAAAGATGAGCTCCTTTTTATGGCGGCGGGACTTTGCGGTGTGACTCTCTACTTTTTGCTGGAGAATATCGCGCTCACCTATACTTTTGCTTCTAATGTCAGTTTGATTCTTTCCGCGGCGCCTTTTTTTACAGCCTTGGCTGCCCATTGCTTTTTCCCCGGGGAGCGGTTGACTTCCCGCTTTTTTCTGGGATTTTTGGCGGCCATGGCCGGCGTGATCCTGATTACTTTCAACGGCGCCGCGGTACTGAGGCTGAACCCCTTGGGTGACCTGTTGGCGGTGCTGGCTGCGGTGGTTTGGGCCTTTTATTCTGTCTGTACCAAAAAGATCGGAGTCATGGGATTCTGCGTGGTGCAGACAACGCGGCGCATCTTTTTCTACGGTTTGATCTTTATGATCCCCACCCTGTTTTTCTTCGACGCCTCATGGGATTTGTCTTTACTGAAACGGCCTGAAAATTTTTTGAATATTATTTACTTGGGGTTGGGAGCTTCGGCAATGTGTTTTGTCTCCTGGAATCGCGCCGTGGAAATCCTGGGCGCCGTAAAGACCAGCGCCTATATTTACGCTACGCCCATTGTCACCATTATCACCGCAAGGTTAATCCTGGACGAATCCTTGACCCCCTTGGCCCTGGTGGGGACCGGCCTGATCTTGCTGGGACTTTTCCTTTCGGAACGGCGAAAGCCATTGTCTCCCGAGGTAAGGTGTGATATGATAGAAACGGATCATAATATAGAGACAAAATAAAGGAGGAACCGTTGATGAAACTCACAAGAGAAGAGGCCTGGGCCCTCTTTACTGAATACAATGAAAGCGAATCCCTTCGCAACCATGGTTTGGCTGTGGAAGGCGTCATGCGTTATTTTGCACGCAAATACGGGGAGGATGAAGATTTCTGGGGCATCGTAGGGCTTCTTCACGACCTGGATTATGAGAAATACCCTGAAGAGCATTGCAAAAAAACAAGGGAGATTATGGAAGAGCGAAACATTGACGACGCTTACATCCATGCCATTGAATGCCATGGCTACGGCCTCTGTACCGATGTGGAACCCAAAGAGCGGATGGAAATTGTCCTCTATACCATTGATGAACTGACGGGACTCATTACCGCCGCCGCGTTGATGCGTCCTTCCAAAAGTGTGATGGATTTGGAATTAAAATCAGTGAAAAAGAAATTCAAGGATAAACGGTTCGCCGCTGGAGTTAACCGCGACGTTATTACCAAAGGCGCGGAGCAATGGGGGGTTCCCCTGGACGAAGTGATCTCTGAAACCATTTTGGGAATGCGGGAAGTGGCCGAATCCATCGGCCTTTGAAATATAAGGAGGAGTTTCCATGCTCCAGTGGATTGATTTTGTTGCCATCGCTGTGGTAGCGGTTCTTTTTGTCTTAGCGGTACGCCATACTGTAAAACGACGGAAAAACGGAAATTGCTGCGGTGGTACGGTCAAAAATAATGGTTGTCGCAGTTGTAGCGGCTGTTCTGATTGCTGCTGCTCTTTGCCGCAAAATGAGCGAAAAAGCAAAGAATGAAATAAGACCTTTGGAAGATCAGAATGATTTGCAGGAAACGGTTCTTTATGTTTTTTCTAAGATAAATGTAACAAAAAATCAACAATGGAAAGGCTGCATTGTGTTAAAAGTGAAAAATTGTTTTTATTTCCCTCATAGAGCAATTTGCATATGTATGGAAGATATCAAGAACCGATGGCATTATGCAATAAGAACACCGAATTATGCCCGTCTCTATTTTCTTTAAGCTTGCAATGAAAGATGCAAAAGCCTGCCGATTTTTGTTTCGGCAGGCTTCTTTATTACCAGTGATGAACTTCCCGTTTGCAGGATTCCAATACGGGGCATCCGTCAAAATAATTGCAGTCCTCGTCGTAGTCGCATTGATTTTCCACGGGGATCGCCAGATCGTTTTGGCGTTCGAATTTAATGTCAATGTCTCTTCTTGCCATCAAAAAAGGACACTGACCAGTATAAGATGCAATTTTGTACTCTTTGTTCATGATGCACTTCCTTTATTGTTGCTTCACCGCTTTGCGGCGTTGATCTAGGAATTTATTATAAACAAAGAGGGAGGAAAAAGCAAAAGGAAAAGCGTGAAAAATTTGACGGTTTGATTAGAAAATCTTTATGAGGTCATGCGGGGGCATCGGCAACGGGAAGGCGACGACGTTGAAAAAGATTGTTTTCACTGAATCAACACAAAAAATCCCCTATATCTTCCCGGCATTATAAACGGGGAAACACGGAGTTTCGTTATATTATAAACGTACCCAAGCAGAGTAGACAATTACCAAACTCCAAACAATTTCTTTTCATTGTTTAACCCTTCTAAAAAATCAACCAAACAACCAAAAGGCCTCCGGCGAAAACCGTCGGAGGTCTTTTCACATGAAAAACCAGCAAAACCCAGCGGTTTTTATTGACAACCATATCCCATTGTTGTAAAATTTTAACGTATGAATCCCGTAAAGGGAGGTTGTATATCGCGCCTTGCTATATGATTTGTCATATATAGTATAATTTTTTTCAATCTATGGCGAAAGGCGCGTGAATTTTGAAATGATTTGGGCAAAGCCCAAAGGATCCTTATGAAAAAAGGCTGAAACGTATGAATGAGATCATTAAATTGGAAGGATTGAACAAAACCTTCCGTTCCAAGCAAAATACCGTTGTTGCTTTGGATGATGTCAATCTTTCCATTTATGAAGGGGAGATTTTCGGCATCATCGGCTTAAGCGGCGCGGGGAAAAGCACCTTGGTCCGTTGCATTAATTTACTGGAGCGTCCCACCGAAGGGAAAGTGTGGTTCGACGGCAAGGACCTGTTAACACTGAAACCAAAAGAATTATTGGAGACCCGACATTCTATGGGCATGATCTTCCAACAATTCAATTTGCTCATGCAAAAAACCGCCCTGCAAAATATCTGTTTCCCTATGGATATCACTAAAGTTCCCAAAGAACAAGCGAAAAAGCGTGCTATGGAACTTTTGGAGATCGTAGGACTTACCAATAAAGCTCAGGCCTATCCCGCCCAGTTAAGCGGCGGCCAGAAGCAACGCGTCGCCATTGCCCGAGCCTTGGCCACCAATCCCAAGGTGCTTTTGTGCGATGAAGCTACCAGCGCCCTGGATCCCACTACCACTCGGTCGATTTTGGATCTTTTGAAAAAGATCAACCGGGATTTGGGCATTACCATTGTGATTATCACCCATGAAATGAGTGTCATCGAAGAGGTTTGCCAACGCGTCGCTATCATCGACAGCAGCCACATCGTGGAAGTGGGCAAGGTGGAGGATGTGTTTCTGAATCCCCAGTCGGACATGGCGAAACAACTAATTTTCCCTGCAGGCCGGCGAACTGCAAAATTTGGCGGCGGTCGTACTCTTCGGTTGGTCTTTGACGGCGAGACCTTTGCCGAGCCTGTCATCGGCTCCATGGTCATAGAATGTGGCGCCGCGGTCAATATTCTTTTTGCAGATCTCAATAAGGTAGAGGGCAAAACCTTTGGGCAGATGCTCATTGAATTGCCGGATCAAGAACAGGTCGCCCAGCGTATGCTGGCCTACTTGGAACTGCATCATATTCATTTTGAGGAGGAGGCCCATCATGTTTGATCCCACAACACTTCATCTCCTCGCCGTCGGCTTGTGGGAGACGTTGTATATGACTTTATTTTCCACGTTTTTGTCATACCTGATCGGGCTGCCCTTAGGTCTGATCCTGGTAGTGACCGATAAAACAGGGATCCGGCCTATGGTCGGTGTCAACGCGGTCCTTGGCTTTATCGTTAATTTCCTGCGTTCGGTGCCCTTCATCATTCTTTTGGTGGCGGTAATCCCATTGACCCGCTTTATCGTAGGGACGTCCTTAGGCTCCACGGCCACCATCGTCCCCTTGGTCATAGGCGCTGCTCCCTTTGTCGCTCGGATGGTGGAATCTTCCATCAAAGAGGTGGACGCGGGCGTCATTGAAGCGGCCCAGTCCATGGGCGCCACCCCCATACAGATCGTCATGAAAGTGCTGCTGCCTGAGGCCCGTCCTTCGTTGGTCGTAGGCAGTGCCATCGCCATTACCACAATCTTGGGCTACACCGCCATGGCGGGGTTTGTCGGCGGCGGCGGCCTCGGCACCATCGCAATCAACTACGGTTACTATCGTTATCAGAGCGATATGATGCTGGTGACCGTGCTGATTTTGGTCGTGATTGTCCAGCTCTTCCAGGAAATCGGCATGAAGCTGGCGAAGATTGGCGACCGTCGCATCAAATAAGCGCAGATGCCTTTTGTGCTTTTTGAGATATAAGAAGGAGGAATCTAAAATGAAAAAAGTACTCGTGATGTTGTTGGCTGCTTTGAGTATCTTTGCCCTTGCCTCTTGCGGCGGCAATGACGAAGCTGCTGAAAACGATAACGCGGAATCCACTACCATCAAAGTGGGGGCCAGCGTTACCCCTCATGCTGAAATTTTGGAAGCGGCAAAACCCCTCTTGGAAGAACAAGGCTATACCCTGGAGATCGTGGAATTTAACGATTATGTCCAACCCAACCTTAATGTAGACAGCGGCGAACTTGATGCCAACTATTTCCAACACAAACCTTATATGGACGAATTTAACGAAGAAAATGATACGAATCTCGTGGCCGTTGCCGCCATCCATTACGAACCCTTTGGCCTTTATCCCGGAAAAACTGCTACAGTGGAGGAATTGGCTGACGGCGCTTCTATTGCCATCCCCAATGACGGCACCAACGAAGCCCGTGCCCTGCTCCTTTTGCAGCAGGAAGGCCTCATCACTTTGAGTGAAGACGCGGGCCTTTCCGCGACCAAGGTGGATATTGCCGAAAACCCCAAAAATCTCGATATCAAAGAGATTGAAGCTGCTCAGTTGGCTCGCTCTTTGAGCGATGTTGATATGGCGGTTATCAACGGTAACTACGCCATTGAAGCCGGTCTCGTCGTCGGTACCGATGCCATCGCCACGGAAGATGCTGATTCCATCGCGGCGGAAACCTATGCCAATGTGGTGGCTGTGAAAGCCGGCAATGAAGAAAATGAAGCCATCAAAGCTTTGGTAGAAGCTTTACAGAGCGATGAAGTCAAACAGTTTATGGAAGAAACCTATAATGGCGCGGTAATTCCCATGTTCTGATGTCTCCTAAGCTTTTTAAAGCAGGTCGATTTTTGTGACGAAGAAGCAGCGCTGCCTTGGACAGTGCTGCTTTTATTTTCCATCGGTGTCCGTAGGCTTTACAGATTAATTGGCGGTGATTTTTTGTTCTCGAAAATGGTCCCTTCGCACAAAACCGGAGAAACAGAGGTCTTCTCCCCTATGACAAAGAAATAAAGCGAACCATAAATTGCTGAGAAAACAGATGTATTTTGTGTGAGAAATAACCAAGGCCCCTGGGAAATGATTTTCCCTAGGAGCCTTGGTTTTTTTGCATGGCTGGATGGTTAAATTTTGGAAAGGCCAACCATGTTCATGGTAGGAGCAATGGGGCGGTTCCCTGCCTGAAGCAGTAGATTCGCGCCTTCAATGGCCAAGCCCACCGTATCTTCGGGATGAATAAAGTCCGCAATATTTTGGTCAAAGAGAACCGTGGCGTTAGCCGGGAGTTCATCGTCGCCGTCCCAGAAAACAAAGGTGAGAGCGATTTTTGGAAAACATTGGAAGGTCACGGCATGATCTCCCATGTTTACTGGTGTTGTATGGAGCAGTTCTCCGGCGCGGACAAAGTCCTTTAAGTGACCGCTGAATCCCTGGGCAAAGGGCTCCAAAGCCATGGAACGGTAGGCGGAGTCAAACACCGCTGCCATGGGGATTTTGCGAAAGGGGATCAGGATTCCGCTGTTTTGAGCGCCGTCTTTTACGCCGTTCAAGTGGTGCAATGTCATCATCCGGGGATAAACGGGAACAGGCTTTGTGGGATCTGCTTCGTAGGTCACTTCTCCGTTTTCGGCGTTAACTGCCAAAACGGTATGGTAATAGGGTACAGTGATCTGCCCATTGCGCAATTTCAGACCGGCGTTTTTCGCCATGGTTTCGGGGTCTCTTTTGCAGAACTCCCTGCGATCGTGCTGGTAGACGAGTTCATAGGCTGTGGCCTGTTCCGAAATCGTATCAATTCGCTGCATGGCCCAATCTCCTTTTTATCGTGATTTTCCTCATTATAGCACAGGATCATTGTCGTGGAAACTGCAAATTGTTCTCTTTGCATATCGCACAAAGGAACTGCCGAAAAGACAGTTCCTTTGCATGAGATTTAGGAGTAGAGAATCAAAGAGGCTCACTCGTGTTTGCGTTTTGGATGGTTCGCATGATGATGGCATGTACCGTGTTCCGGAGCGCAGTGGGCGCAATGGGAGCACTGATTGGGGCAACCTTTGCCCTGTTTTTTATCGCGGCGCAGTTTCATAAAAGCGCCGAAAAAACACAGTCCGACGAGAATCGCTATGATAATGGTGGATAGATATTCCATTAAGACGCCAACCCCTTATCTTTTTTTAACAAACCTTGCTCCTGCAATTTCGGTGTAGGACGCAGCAGGAAGTAGAAGAATATCAAGGCCACGATAATAGCCAGAGCCGTGGCAAATGTAAACCCTCCGCCGGTAAAGAGGAGGCCGAGACGGTAAACAGTAAAGGATACTGCATAAGCCAAAACCGTTTGATAGCCAATGGCGAACCAAGTCAGTTTGCCGCTGCCCATTTCCCTGCGAATGGCGCCGATGGCAGCAAAACAAGGAGCACAGAGCAGGTTGAATATGAGGAAAGAGAAGGCAGACAAGGGAGTAAATATTCCCTGGAGGCTTGCCCAAACTTCCATGCCGTCTTCGGCTACTTCTGCAAAACCGAAGAGTACGCCAAAGGTCCCGACCACGTTTTCTTTGGCCACAAGACCGGTAATGGCAGCCACAGCGCTTTGCCAATCGCCCCAACCCAAGGGAGTGAAGAGCGGCGCAATGACGCGGCCGATGGAGGCCAGCATGGATTCAGAGGTATCGACCATATCCATGGACCAGTTAAAGCTGGAGAGGAACCAGATGACACCGCAAGCCAGGAAGATAATTGTACCGGCTTTTTTGACGAAGGATTTGGTTCTGTCCCACATGTGAATGATTACGCCTTTCAACCGAGGTACATGATAAGCGGGAAGTTCCATGACGAAGGGAGCTGGTTCTCCTGCAAAGTGGCGGGTTTTCTTTAAAATAATACCAGAACATATGATAGCCGCAACGCCGATAAAATAGGCGGAGGGAGCCACCCAGGCTGCACCGTCAAACAGAGCGCCGGCAATCAGAGCGATGATGGGTAATTTGGCGCCGCAAGGAATGAAGGTTGTGGTTACGATCGTCAAACGGCGATCGCATTCATTTTCAATGGTACGAGAGGCCATAACGCCGGGGACGCCGCATCCGGTACCGATGAGAATCGGAATAAAGGATTTTCCGGAAAGACCGAATTTACGGAAAATACGGTCCATGATAAAAGCGATACGAGCCATGTAACCACAGTCTTCCAAAAGGGACAAGAGGAAGAAAAGGACGAGCATCTGAGGAAGGAAACCGAGCACGGCGCCAACCCCGCCGATGATACCGTCAAGAATCAGAGAAGAGAGCCAATCAGCACAGCCGATGGATGTGAGACCACTTTCCACTGCCGGGGGAATGATTTCTCCGAAAAGTACATCGTTGACCCAGTCGGTTCCCCAAGCTCCCACAGTGGTGACTGCCAAGAAATAAACGAGACAGATCACAGCGGCAAAGATGGGCAGTGCCAAAAATCTGTTGGTGACAATGCGGTCGATTTTATCGGACATGGTATCGGCTTTATGCTTCGGTTGTTTGGAACCAAGCTGCTTCATGATGCCGGTGATCACCTGATAGCGTTGATCGGTGATGATAGATTCACTGTCGTCGTCGTCGAGAGTTTCACAGTGTTCGATGACTTTTTCAATACGATCCCGCTGACTTTGAGAAAGATTTAAACTTTCCAGTTCTTTTTCATCTCGTTCAAAAACTTTGATGGCGTGCCAACGGCGATGGGTATCGTCTATGGTATCTCCAAGGATTTCTCCAATGGATTCCAGGGCGCTTTCGATGGTTTTGTCAAAGATAAAGGGTATTGCCGGCTGGTTCTGTTCTGCAGCTTTCAGCGCCAATTCCGCCGCTTCATGAACGCCTTCATTTTTGACGGCAGAAACGGAAATGACTTCGCATTGCAATGCCTTTTTCAGTGCTTTTACGTCGATACTTTCGCCGCGTTTTTCTAAAATATCCGCCATATTTAAGGCGACTACCACGGGAATCCCCGTTTCCAGTAACTGCGAGGTGAGGTATAAATTTCTCTCCAAGTTCGTACCGTCGATAAGATTAATGATAACGTTGGGATTTTCTCTCAGTAAATAATTACGGGCAACGACTTCTTCGGGGGTATAAGGAGAGAGTGAGTAAATACCCGGTAAGTCAGTCACAATCACATCTTTGTGGTTTTTCAGTTTGCCTTCTTTTTTTTCTACAGTTACCCCGGGCCAGTTTCCGACGTATTGAGAACTGCCTGTTAAAGCATTAAACATCGTCGTTTTGCCGCAGTTGGGATTTCCTGCTAAGGCAATTTTGATCGTAGAATGTTCCATTGTTCCCTCCGGACTTAAAAATTTTTATGGTCAGAAAAAGCATTCTGTTAATTAAATAAGAATATCTTTATTCTGCATAGGGATTGCATTTTCGATTGGTTCAAAACCCAAATCTTCAAAAAAAGCTATGTTGCGTTTTTCTTCGGGAATTACCAGAAGGTAGGGATAATCTTTGTAATACTCTTTGACCTTTTTTACAAGGGTTCTCCCAATACCCAACCCCTGATAATCGGGATGAACGAGCAAATTATGGAGGTAAGCCGTCAGAACACCGTCGTCCAACGTACTGGCCAACGCGATGAGCTTACCCCTATGACGAGCCGTAAATACCATGGAAGAATTTTCCATGGCTTGGGTTAGTTTTTGGGAATAGTGCCCCGAAAACCAACGAATGGAAAGAAACAGTTCTTTCAATTCTTCCGGGGTCAAAGACTCATTGGTAGCATATTGGAAGTTCATCCTGAAATTTCAACCATTTCCGCATCGGCCTTGCGAATGCTGAGTTCATATCCCCGTACTTTTACTTCAATAGGATCGCCCAGGGGGGCAACTTTGCGGACAAACACTTCCGTGCCTTTGGTGATCCCCATATCCATGATACGCCGGCGAGTGCTTCCCTGGCCGTGGATTTTAACCACTGAAACAGTATCGCCGGTGCGTACTTTGTTTAGCGTGTTCATACGTCTTCTTCCTTTCCATGATTGATTTATCGAAATAACTTTTAAATCATAATTCGTTTGGTATAATTTCTTCCCAAAGCGACTCTTGCCCCTTTAACGTTAAGGATCATATCTTCGCCATGATGGGAGACTACTGTCACAGCGGCACCTTCCACAAGACCGAGCCCCGCCAAGTAGCGTTTGGCGTCCTCTTTGGCGGTAATGCGTTTGATATAGGTCGTTTCACCTTGTTGTGCGAATGTCAGCGGCATATCAATCCCTCCTTCAATCAATGTTGGTCAGTTTCTGCTAACCAATGGGTACATTATTTGATTAGTTTTGACTAACCAATGGACTTGAAAAACAATCATAACATCCTTCTTTCTCTGTATTGTATGTTAGCTTCTGCTAACAAGGATGTTGAGATATAGGTTAGCTTTTGCTAACCTACAGTGATTATAAGGGATTGCTAGCGCTTTGTCAACACTTTTTTTTAATCGTAAAAGGGTTGAATAACAACAAAATTTTTGCTATCGTTGGAGACTTTTCGATCTTTTTTCATATTCGGATTGCTTCTGTATCTGATCTTTGGTGTTGCTCCCGAGAACTGTCCAAAAATGACATAACGGTGTGAGCTGATTTGGTGGCATCGCAACGTGAAAATTTGGCAACAGGATTCTTTTGATGTTTTGTAGTGAGCTTTTTCTATGAAACTATTTTGAGCTGGTATCATAAAATCAAAAAACTAATTTTCAATGAAAATATTTTTGGATTAAGGGGTTGACAATGGAAATCGATGCCACTATAATAGAGCCAAGAATTTCATAACTGAAAGTACAGGTTTCGCCATGAGCGAATAAAAAGGAAACCGGGTGTGAATCCCGGGCGGACCCGCCACTGTGTAGGGGAGCAGCAGCCGAGAATTTTGTTCACCCACTCGTTTTTACGGGGAAGGGGGTTGTTGCAAAGAACCAAGCCAGGATATCTGCCTGTATTTGTTTACTGCGATTTCGCGTCTATTTCGCGGTAAGGGATCGGTGAAGGTAAAGCCGTAACCTTGTTTTGGTTATTGACTTTGCGCACACCGTTCAAGGTCTGCTTTCTCATAGTCATAACCAATTTCGGTTATGACTTTTTTATTTTTGTAAAAGGAGGCAATTTATGAACATCTCAGAACGCGTGAAACATTCAGAATTTCTTTCCCCCATTTTGGAACGGGAAAAAATGACTGAAGCAGAACTCCTTCAAGGCCTGGCAGCCGGTTCCATTGTAATTCCCTGGAATCCTCGTCACAAAAATCTGAAGCCCGTGGCCATTGGAAAAGGGGCAACCACCAAAGTAAGTGCCAGTATTGGTATGTATTCTCCTGAAGATACTCCTGAAAAGGAAATGGAGAAGCTGAAAGCCGCCGTGGCAGCTGGCACAGATTCTCTGATGGATCTTTCAGTTCGCGGCGACATGGGAGCTTTCCGCAGGCAGGTGGTGGAAAGCGCTGTCGTTCCTGTGGGCTCGCTTCCCCTTTATGAAGCCCTTTCTTATGCTCATGAACGGCGGGGTTCCGCTTTGAGGATGGAGGCTGACGATCTTTTTGCGGTCATCGAGCGTCAAGCCCAAGACGGTGTGGACTTTATGGCCTTTCATCCGGGGATTACCTTACGGATGATCGACCATATCAAGGCGAGTGATCGCATAGACCCTATGGTGAGTTTTGGTGGCAGTCACCTTATGGGTTGGATGATCCATAATCAAAAGGAAAATCCCCTATTGGAGCAATATGACCGATTGCTGGAACTTTGTAACAAGTATGACATCACATTGGCCCTGGCTGACGCAAACCGTCCCGGCTGTATTGCAGATTCTTTGGACGGTCCCATGGTAGAGGAATTGGTGCTCCTTGGGGATTTGGTTAAGCGCGCTCAAAAAGCCGGTGTGCAGATTATGGTAAAAGGCCCTGGTCATATGCCCATTCATCATGTAGAAGCCACAATGACATTGGAAAAATCATTGTGCCATGATGCTCCCTATTTTGTTTTCGGGCCGCTTCTCACCGATGTAGCCGTGGGATACGATCATATCAACGCCGCCATCGGCGGTGCTTTAAGCTCCTATTACGGTGCGGATTTCCTTTGCTATGTAACAGCGGCGGAACATTTGGGATTACCTGATCAAAGGCAAGTTCATGAAGGCGTTGTGGCTGCCCGTATCGGCGCTCATTCCGGAGACATCGCCAAAGGTGTAGCGAAGGCTGCTCAATGGGATCTCAATATGTCCATTGCCCGAAAAGATCTGGATTGGAACAAGCAAATGTCCTTGGCAATTGATCCTAAACGCGCCCGGGAGGTGCGGGAAACAAGAAACCCCAGCGGTTCCAAGGGATGCGCCATGTGCGGAAAATACTGCGCAATGAAAATCTTATCTAAATTTTTGTCATTGGATCATGTTTATCAATGCTGAGGAGGATTTGTTATGACAACACAAGTTTTAAAAGCCAGACGTGGCATTGTAACGGAAGAAATGGAAGTTGTGGCAGAAATGGAAGGTAAAACCCCGGAATATGTCAGAGAGCGGGTGGCCAACGGCCGCATTGTGATTCCCCGCAATAACATAAAACGGGAGTTTCGGTATTGCGGAATTGGAGAAGGTATGAGCGTAAAAGTCAACGCTTTGTTTGGTACTTCCACTGACCGCGAAGATATGGAAATGGAAGCGCGTAAACTCCAAATCGCCCAGGAGGAGGGGTGCGACAGCTTCATGGATTTGAGTACTGGCAGAGATATTGACGGAATGCGTGCGCAAAGTTTGAAACTCGCCAAAGTCGCCATGGGGAGCACCGTGATTTATCAGGCCGGTGTAGACGCCATTGAGAAATACGGCAGTGTGGTGGAAATGAAAGTAGAGGATATCTTTGACACCATTGAGAAACAGGCTGCGGCGGGATTGGACTTCATGGCGGTCCATTGTGCGCTAAACCGTGAAGTGCTCCGAATTATGCAAAGCACTGGCCGCGTTACTCAGGTTGTGAGCCGTGGTGGCTCCTTCCTTACGGGGTGGATGCTTCACAACGACAAAGAGAATCCTCTGTTTGAACATTATGACCGCGTGTTGGAAATTTTAAAAGCTCACGATGTCACATTGAGCCTTGGCGACGCAATCCGTCCCGGTTGCGGTTATGATTCTTTGGATCCCGCACAGGTCCAGGGGATGGTGATCCAAGGAGAATTGACTAGAAAGGCCCAGGAAGCAGGTGTCCAGGTGATGGTAGAAGGTCCCGGCCATGTGCCGCTGCATCATGTGGATGCCACGATGCGTTTGCAGAAGGCTCTTTGCAATGATGCACCTTATTATATTTTGGGAACTTTGGCTACGGACGTCGCTCCCGGTTATGACCATATCACCGGGGCCATTGGCGGCGCTTATGCAGGAGCCTGTGGCGCTGACTTCCTTTGTTATTTGACGCCGGCGGAGCATCTGGGGCTTCCTCTAGAGGAAGATGTCCGTATCGGCGTACGCGCCACAAAGATCGCTGCACAGATTGCCGATGTCGCCAGAGGGTCACGCCCTGCCTGGGAAAGAGAAATGAAAATGGCTCGTGCCAGAGTTGCACGGGATGTGGAAGCGCAAAAGTCAGCAGCGCTCTATCCTGACGTTTTCCATAACTACAATTTGGAACATGGGGAGGTTTGTCCTGGTTGCGGTATCGATTGCGCTGCCGATGTGGCGGCAAAATATTTTGGACTGTGAGGATTGGATATGATGAATCTGAGTGAAATTTTATATCAAATCGATCCGCCGAGGGAAGAATGGCGCATAAAAGCAAAGAAACACCTTGAGGCTTTGGCAATTCCCGCCGGAAGCCTTGGGGTAATGACCTCTCTGGCGGAACAGCTCGTT
This sequence comes from Candidatus Cryptoclostridium obscurum, assembly GCA_904420535.1. Taxonomy (GTDB): domain Bacteria; phylum Bacillota; class Dehalobacteriia; order UBA7702; family UBA7702; genus Cryptoclostridium; species Cryptoclostridium obscurum. The sequence continues at coordinate 4,425 of CAJFVQ010000041.1, read as the reverse complement.
GCTATTACGGAAACCATGACGCCGGAATTTCCTCAAAAGGAAGTTTTCGTGATGGCAGGAGACCACGGCGTAGCAGAAGAAGGGGTTAGCCGTTTTCCCAAGGCGGTTACCGTAGAGATGGTCGGGAATTTCCTTCAAGGTGGTGCGGGGATCAACGCTTTTGCCAAAAATGCGGGAGCAAAAGTGAACATTGTAGATCTGGGTGTCGATGCAAAATTGGATCTTCTTTATGGCAAAGGCAAGGTCATTAACCGTAAAATCGGTTATGGTACAAAAAATATGACGAAGTCTGCGGCGATGTCCCGAGAGGACGCGGTAAATTCCCTGGAAGCCGGTATTAACCTTGTCATTGACGCCAAAAGTCGCGGGGTAGATTTGATCGCTACTGGAGATATGGGAATCGGCAACACAACACCCAGCACGGCGGTATTTGCTGCCTTAAGCGGGATCAAAGCCAAAGATCTTACCGGTCGTGGCACGGGGCTGGACGACGCTGCCATCGCTCATAAAGTCGCCGTAATTGATAAGGCACTGATGCTCCATCGTTCGGGGAAAAACGATCCCATTGCCATTTTGTCGAAACTTGGAGGGTATGAGATCGGCGGGATTGCCGGTTTGATTCTTGGCGCCGCATACTGCCATATGCCGGTGCTTTTGGACGGTTATATCTCCACTGCCGGAGCGCTGCTAGCGGTATCTATGGCGCCGGCCTGTAAAGATTATGTGATCGCTGCCCATGTCTCTCATGAACGGGCTCATAAAAAAATGCTAGAGTATTTGGGACTTCGTCCCTTATTGGAACTGGATCTCCGTTTGGGAGAAGGCACCGGGGCCGCTTTGGCCATGCCGCTAGTGGATGCCGCTTCGATTATGCTCCGCGATATGTTGACCTTTGAAGAAGCCGGCGTAAATCCCTCCTGTGAAAACTTGTAAGAATAAGGAGACCGTGATGGAAATGCAATCGGAAGGTTTTCAATTTTTAGAGAATATTGCGACAGGAGCATGGTTCGGCGAGATTCTTTTTACGGCAGTGGAGAAAGAACTCTTTTCCTTTGGACAGGATAAAAAAACCGTATTACAGTATCATTGCTATCTAGGTTTTGAAGAAAGTGCGACTTATCGTTATTTGCTGGCTTTGGAAGCCATGGGGTTGCTGCGATCTGACGGGGAAACCTTTCAAAACACGCCTTTGGCTCAAAAATATTTAGTTCCTCAAAGTGAATTCTATCAGGGCCATTCCATTCTTTGGCGAAGAGATCTTTGCCGTCGCTGGCAAAATCTTTCTCATGGGCTAGCTGTGGGGTGTCGAACAGATTTTCCTCCAGATGACGATGCCGCCTCTATTAAGAGGCGGTTTCGCCAATACTCTTTTGCCATGAATGATATTGCTCGCTGCAAAGCACGGGAAGTTGTGGCGCGGTTTCCCATTGCCATGGAAAAGGCGAGAATTCTCGATGTCGGTAGCGGCCTTGCCGCGATAAGCTGTGAATTTTTGAGGATTTGGCCAAAATCCCATGCCACTTTGGTCGATATGAGAGACGTCATGGAACTTTGCGAAGAAGAATTGCCGATCGCATTGTGTCAACGGATCCGCCTTGTCGATATGAATGTGTTGGAACCTTGGGGAGCGCTGAAAGGTGAGACCTTTGATTTAATCCTTCTGTCTAACATCATCCATGCCTTTGATCGAAGGGATAATGCTGCCTTGATGCAGCGCGTTGCCAAGCATCTCTCCTCTCGAGGAATCGTGTTGATCCATGATTTTTTCCGCGGGCATTATGATCCAAAGGCTGCTGCATTGGATTTGAATATGCTCCTGAATACTTATAATGGCCGCGTTTTTTCCTTTGTAGAAATCCATGAACTCATGGCGGATAACGGTTTGTATCATACAGAGCTTTTGCCTCTGCCTTCGGATACGGCCCTGATCGTGGCGGCAAAACAAAAGGAACAATTGATTCCTTGGGAAAAGAAAGGAGGTAAACCTTTGTGAAACTTTTGTTGATCCAGTCTCCTTCGGTGGAGGATCATACGAAGGAGCGGGTATACCCTATTGGAATTGTGATTTTGGCTACCATTGCCAAAAATTTGAGGCATGAAGTTGCTGTCGTCGATATGAATTGGGAGGATGACGGTTACGCCGCCGTCAAAAATGCACTTGCCGGAGACGACTTTGATCTCGTAGGAATCTCCCTTCGGAATATTGACCCTCTAGCCAATAAAAATGTCTCTTTGGTGCCGCCGTTTCTGACCGTTGTTTCTATGGTGCGCGCGTTGTCACCCCGGTCAAAACTGATTGTGGGTGGCACGGCTTTTTCGCTTTTTGCAAAAGAGCTCATGACGTTATCCAAAGCAGATTTTGGTTTAATCGGCGAAGGGGAAATTGCCTTTCCGAAATTCCTTAGCGCCTTTCCTGACCTGATCTCTGATCTTCCGGGACTCTGTTATTACGAAAACGGCAGACTCCGTATCAACCATCCCCGGCCAATGTTTGATTTAAAGGAATACGTATCTCCTGATTATAGTATCTTGCCGCCGGATCGCTATGCCGATATCAATCAATATGTGCCCGCCATAGGAGTGGAAACCCGCCGGGGCTGCCCTCTGAAATGTGCTTACTGCTCTTATCCAATGCTTCAAGGCACAAAGATCCGTTGCCGTCCGGTGAAAGATATTGTTGATGAAATAGAAGTCCTTTTCCGCGATTATGGTATTCGTCTCTTTCATCTGAATGATCCGGTAGTTAATATGCCGTCGGAACATCTCGATGCCATTTGTCGAGAAGTACTCCGACGTGATTTGGATATCCAGTGGACAGGTTTTTTCCGTGAAAATTTCTTGAATGAAAAAAACGTGAAATTGTATGTGAAAAGCGGCTGTAACTGTTTTTCTCTTTCGCCCGACGGTTTGTCAGAAAAAGCCCGGGTAACCTTGGGCAAAGACCTGACTGAGGAGGAATTGTTGCGGGCCGCTCGCCTTTTGGCCGATACTGGTGTTTGTTCTTTATATCATTTTATGGTCAACGTCCCCGGTGAAAATGAGGCAACCGTCGCAGAAAGTCGCCGTATGATCGATACGATCTACCGTATTCACGAAAAAAGCAGGAGTTTGGGGTATGTGGTACTGAATCATATCCGCCTTTTGCCCGAAACCGAAAGTACCCGTACTGCCGTGAGGGAAGGTGTGATCGAAGCGGAGAGAAGTCTTTTGTACCCTTTTTATTATAATCCTCAGCCCTATGAAGATCTTCGTTATGAGCTGGAAATTCAAAATCAGAAAAACAATATTTTTATGTGGTATGGATTGAGAGAGGGGGAAACACCGTGAAAATCTTTTTAATGGAGCACCCTCGGAATATTGGCGATGCTTTTTACAACGATATTGCAAATACGCCTCTTTCTTCCTGTTTGATTTTGCCTTCTGTTTGGGGAGTATTGGAGCGGGAGCATGAGGTGTTTTTCGCCGACGGCTTTTTGGGAAAATTGTCCTACCAGACGATAAAAAAGGATATTGCGTTGTTTCAGCCGCAGTTGATTGCCGTACATATGGTATATCAATGGGATAATCATTGTGAATTGTGTCAATTTTTCAAAGAAATACGAGAGTTATGCAGCGCGTCTATCGTCGTCTGCGGCTTTTATCCCTCATTTGCCTACAAAGACCTTCTGATGACCATTCCCGAAGTGGACGGCATCGTCATAGGGGAACCTGAGACGGCTTTTCAGGCGCTATCTCGGGGTGTCTCTGTTGACAAGGCGCCGTCCATGGCCTACCGTGATGTCGATGGATCCGTGAGGCAGAATCCTTTGGTTGTCGTAAATGAGCTGGATTCCCTCCCGTTTCCCCATTACACCGACGGGTTATTGGATCTCGAAGAAGTTAATATAGAAGGCAGCCGCGGTTGTTACAATCATTGCACGTTTTGTTACATCAATGATTATTATGGAGAAGGTCGCCGCTGGCGGGGGCACAGTGTTGATTACGTTTTTGATGAGATCAACGCTGTCATGGAAAAAACGGGGAAATACCGCTTTTATTTCGTGGATCCCAACTTTTTTGGCCCCGGCGCTAAAGGTCAGCGTCGCGCTTTGGCAATGGCATCAAAATTGAAGCCTCTTGGCATTCGATTCGGTATCGAAGCGCGGGTTAATGATATTCACGAGGATATTGTGGCAGCTTTGATGGAGGCGGGATTGGAGGATTTGCTCATCGGCTTGGAAAGCGGCAGTCAGCGCTGTCTCGATGGAATGAAGAAACATACGACAGTGGCCCAAAACGAAAAGGCTTTGAGAATTTTGAAGCATCTGGGATTAAAACCCAATATTGGATTTATTATGTTCCAACCGGATTCTGCGCCAAGGGATATTCGTGTGAATTTTGAATTTTTAAAACGGAACGGGCTTTTGGATGATCTTAAAATTTCCG
>CAJFVQ010000040.1 GCA_904420535.1 Candidatus Cryptoclostridium obscurum | reverse complement strand
CAATATGATCAAACGGTCACAGGTACCTTTGGATGATGGAGGTGATATCGTCGAGGTATGTTTGGAACTTCGGCAGGAAAATCTCAGGAGCTGTGGAAAGGACCTGAATCTGTCCCTCTCCCTCATGATTTTCCAGATGGAGTTCGGTTAAGGTGCGGATCAAATGACGGACAGTGCCTTCGCCTCCGTCGATAATTTCCACCCCAGGATAATCTTTATGGATCAAAGGCAAGAGAAACAGATAATGGGTACATCCCAAAACAATGCCGTCTACATGGCCAAGACCGCGGAACAAATCCGCCAGGAATTTTTCTCCCATTGCGTCATTATAATGGCCCCGCTCCACCAAATCCGCCAATCCCGGAGCGGGAAGATTCACAATGTCCCCCCGTTCCCGGCAGCGAGCAAAGAGATCACGGAATTTCTTTTCTCGCAGGGTCAGGGAAGTTGCAATGACGGCAATGCGTTTATCATGGCACCGCTCCACCGCCGGCTTCAACGCAGGCTCCATGCCGAGAATGGGCAGGGAAAAACGAGCCCGAAGATCCTGAATGGCAATGCTGGTAGCAGTGTTACAGGCAATGACAAGGGCTTTGGCGCCTTGTTCCACCATAGTTTCAGCAGCGCGCATCACCTCGCCGCGGATCACTGCGGGGTCATTGTCCCCATAAGGGAAATGGGCCGTATCGGCATAATAAATAAAATCCTCATGGGGTAAAGCCAGCTTTGCCCGGCCCAACACCGAGATTCCTCCCACACCGGAATCGAAAATGCCAATGGGAGACGTATTTTCATAGGTCACATGGATCACCTCGTCCATATTATACAATGCTTTCGCCCAAAAGGGAAGCTCCTTCCTCATAGATCGCAAAAACGCCACGCCATAAGCATCATGAATATTTTATGCCATTGGGTTCTTGGAACCTTCGGACATTCCCACACTGCACGCAGTATATTACAAAATATCTGATCGCCTTTGGGCATTTACGCGCCGAGCGCAATATGCTATAATATTAAAATACGGGTTTTTACTTCCATGAAAAGAAAGGGGGCTTCTTTATGAGCCAAATATATAATTTTTACGCAGGCCCCGCCGTGATCGCCAAAGAAGTTCTGGAACGGGCCAAAGAGGAATTGCTGGATTTCCGCGGTACCGGGATGTCGGTATTGGAAATCAGCCACAGAGCCAAAGCCTTCGACGATGTCATGGTAGAGGTCGAAGCCAACGTCAAACAGCTGCTGGGACTCGGCGACGATTACCGCGTCCTGTTCCTCCAGGGCGGCGCCAGCACCCAGTTTTCCATGGTGCCCATGAACTTTTTGCCGGAAGGCCGCACTGCAGATTATATCGTAACAGGTTCCTGGTCCCAAAAAGCGCTGAAGGAAGCTAAAAAAATCGGCAGCACCCATGTGGTTTTTGATGACAGCGAAAACAATTTCCGCCGCGTGCCTCAACAGGAGGAGCTGCAATTCAGCGAGGATCCCGTTTACGTCCATATGACCACCAACAACACTATTTACGGCACGGAATTCCATACCATTCCCCAGGTCAATGCCCCTCTGGTGGCGGATATGTCTTCGGACATCATGGCCCGCCCCATCGACGCGGAAAAGTTTTCTCTGATCTACGCGGGGGCCCAAAAGAACCTCGGTCCCGCCGGCGTCACCGTGGTCATCATCAAAAAAGACTTTCTCGACACCGCCCAGGAAGTCAACGCCACCATGCTGAAATACGCCACCCACGCGGAAAAGAATTCCCTTTACAATACGCCACCCTGCTTCAGCATTTACATGGTGAACCTCGTTTGCCAATGGATTTTGGAACAGGGCGGCCTTAAGGCGATGGAAGCAAAAAATCGACGGAAAGCCCAATACCTTTACGACGCCATTGACCAAAGCAACGGCTATTACATCGGCCATGCAGAAAAAGACAGCCGCTCTTTGATGAACGTCACCTTTACCATGGCAAACAGCGACTTGGAAAAGGAATTCGTCGCCGAAGGCGAAGCCCAGGGATTCATTGGCATCAAGGGGCACCGCTCCGTAGGAGGGCTGCGCGCTTCTATTTACAACGCCATGCCCGAAGAAGGAGCAAAGGCCCTGGCTCAATTCATGGCGGATTTCCAAGCGAAACATTAAACAGTTGCCATCACCATATATAAAAAAAGCTACCCGCATAGGGGTAGCTTTTTATGATGGGCCATTGCCATCATGGCCCCTAACATCTCGCAATATTTTTTCAGGGGATAAAAAGGCCTTCCCGGCAAAAACGAGCGGCGCGCTTTGCGCCGTTCATCTTAACCGTTGACCGGCTCGGCTGGCTTTGCT
>CAJFVQ010000039.1 GCA_904420535.1 Candidatus Cryptoclostridium obscurum | reverse complement strand
GATGACAGCAAACAATTCACCCTTTTCATTGGTGCGGAGCATTATGGTCTTACTGTGTCTCAACCCTATTTTATTGATGGCATCTGTGGCAATGGAAAGCGGCTTTGCCAATAGCATACAATGGTCGATGGGAATCCAATCCTTGCTCCCTTTGATGAAAAAGCCAGTTTGTCCGTGGCGCATATGCCACGTTACTTTATTTCGATAGTGATACATTGGGCGTTGACGATCCAAAGGGAGCATGTTGAAATCCTGAAGTCCGCCGATCCGGTAAAGGACATTTTTTACATGGTTTTCTTTGGCTGTTAATTCTGTTTCCTCGTCACAATGCTGAAAGCTGCAGCCGCCGCATCGTCCGAAATGGGGGCAGGGCGGCGTTACGCGGTGGGGGGATTCTTCAGCGATTTTTAAAACCGTTCCCTTGGCATAATTTCTTTTTGAAACTGTAATTTGATATTCTACATTTTCACCGGGCAATCCATTTTTTAAAAATAAACATTTTCCGTGCTCCCGTAGAATTCCTTGGCCAAAAAAGTCCAGTCCTTCAATGATTCCTTTTCCCATAAATACCCCCAAACCTTCGTCTTTGATAGCTTTCATATCATACCGTTGCAAAGTGCCGTACATAAATACAGAGTGACCGTAACGGCCACTCTGTATGGAATTAGTCACTTATTTTCGCGCCAGCACTGCTTTGGCCTTTTCTGCAATGGCTGTGGCTGTAAGTCCATATTTTTCCAAAAGTGCCTGGGGTTTACCGCTTTCTCCGAAGGAATCGTTCACTCCTACCATCGCCATGGGGCAGGGAAAACTTTTAATCAAAGATTCCGCTACAGCGCCGCCGAGACCTCCGATGACGCTATGTTCCTCCGCTGTTACTATGGCACCGCATTTTTTTGCGTATTTTGCGAGGATATTTTCATCCAAAGGTTTGATGGAGGACATATTGATTACAGCGGCAGCAATTCCTTCCCGTGCCAAGGTTTCCGCTGCTTCCAGCGCAATGGAAACCATGAGACCGCAAGCTACAATAGCAACGTCGTCGCCGTCCCTCATGACAACGCCTTTCCCGGGTTGGAATTTATAGCTGTCGTCGAACAATACCGGTTGGCCGGAACGCCCTAAACGGAGATATCCGGGTCCCTCATGCTCAGCCAAATAGGATACGATCTTAGCGGTCTCCACGCCATCGGCAGGGACAAAGACTTCCATATTGGGAAGGACTCGCATGATTGCGATATCCTCAATGCTTTGATGGGAGCCGCCGTCCTCACCGACGGTGATTCCGGCATGAGTCGCTGCGATCTTCACGTTGAGCTTGGGATAACAAATACTGTTGCGAACAATCTCAAAGGCGCGACCCGCCGCAAATACCGCAAAACTACTGAAAAATACGGTTTGCCCGCCAATGGCAAGACCTGCGGCAGTGGCAGCCATATTACCTTCTGCAATTCCCATATCGAAAAAACGATCCGGAAATTCTTTGGCAAAAATATTGGTTTTTGTAGATTTGGATAGATCCGCGTCCAAAACTACGATTTTATCATTTTCTTTGGCAATGGCGGCAAGGGCTTTGCCGTATGCCTCTCTTGTTGCGATCTTTTCCATGTCATTCCTCCAGCTCTGCTTTGGCTTTGGCGAAATCTTCATCGCTCATTGGTGTTCCATGCCAACCAACCTGATTTTCCATAAAGGAAACGCCTTTTCCTTTGATGGTTTTTGCGATGATCGCCACGGGTTTCCCCTTGACTTCTTTGGCGGTGGCAAATACTTTTTGCAATTCTGCAATATTATGACCGTCTACATGGAATACTTCAAAACCAAAAGCGTCGAATTTTGCACCAATATCTCCCAAAGACATCACATGATCGTTGGGACCGTCGATTTGCAGGCCGTTATGATCCACAATGGCAATGAGGTGGTCCAAGTGGTAGTGGGCGGCGGACATTGCGGCCTCCCAAATGATTCCTTCATCCAATTCTCCGTCGCCCAATACCGCGTAGACATAGTTATTCTTTTTTTGTAATTTCATAGCCAGGGCGATGCCGTTGGCAATGGCGAATCCCTGCCCCAAAGAACCGGTAGATGCCTCTACGCCGGGAAGTTTTTTGCGATCAGGATGTCCCTGTAAACGGCTGCCCACTTGACGCAGAGTGAGGAGCTCTTCATCGCTGATGATTCCTCCTTCGTATAGTACCGCGTAAAGCGCCGGTGCGGCATGACCTTTGGAAAGAACAAAGTAATCCCGATCTTCCCATTGGGGATTGTTGAAATCGTATTTCATTACGTCGAAATACAGTACCGCCATAATTTCGGCCAGGTCCAGCGAACCGCCGGGATGTCCGCTTTTGGCGTGTCCCAGCATTTCAATGATATCACGGCGAATATTCTTTGCCTTCTCTTGTAATTTTTCTACTTTTTCCATGGTTTTCATCCTTTGATTTATCCGATCTCAATGGGGAATAGAACGATTTTGTCCCCAGGTTTGATTTGATGACGCATTGTGACGAGACTTTCATTGACGATGGCTTTGCCGACTCCGGCAGTATGGATTCCCGATTCAAAAAGGGTTTTCCCCAAATCATAGTCACCGCCTTCAATATCCTCTTCTGCGGGCAAATTTACTTTCAGATCAGCTAGATAACCGTGGAGTTCCAGTGTGACCGAGCCTTCATAGATTTTTACTTCTTCAGAGCCCATGGTTTGCCCTCCTTATGATTTGCTATCATATATCATTTAGTATAGCAGATTTCCGACATTGAAACAAGAAAAACTCGAGAAAATTCGCAGTTTTTCTTCGTCAAAGTGCTGCAAAATTGCTTTCGATCCATTGTTATGGTATAATAATTAAATATAATCATTCTTTGTGAGGTATTTATGAAAATATTATCATGGAATGTCAATGGCCTCAGGGCAATAGAGAAAAAAGGGTTTCGCCGATGGCTTTTGGAAACGCAACCGGATATTTTGGCAATTCAAGAGACCAAAGCTCACAAAGAGCAATTAAGCGATGACTTGCTCCATATTGATGGCTACCATTCCTACTTTTGCTCTGGAGAAAGAAAGGGATACAGCGGAACGGCATTATATACCAAGGAAGAGCCGAATTCATTAGAATACGGTATTGGCATCCAACGGTTCGACTGCGAGGGGCGTATCATTATCGCCCATTATGATGATTTTGTATTATTTAATTGCTATTTCCCCAACGGCGGTGCTTCGGAAGAACGGTTGCAATACAAGATGGATTTTTATGATGCCTGCCTTGATTATTTTCAATCGATGCAAGGGAAAAATATTTTGATTTGCGGCGATGTCAATACAGCACATCAAGAGATCGACTTGGCACGGCCCAAGGAAAACCGCAATATTTCAGGGTTTCTGGATATAGAGCGGGAGTGGGTCAGTAAAGTATTAGATGCCGGCTTTATTGATACCTTTCGTTATTTTCATCCCGATGAAAAAAAGTACAGTTGGTGGTCATATCGTTTTCATGCGCGCAGCAGAAATGCAGGATGGCGATTGGATTATTTTTTTGCCGATCCTCATATGAAACAGCGACTGGTGGGAGCGGAAATTCTTAACGAAGTCCAGGGCTCGGATCATTGCCCGATCTCATTGGAAATTATCTAAAGCAATAGGAGTTGACTGATTTATGGAAATGAGACGTTTTTATCAGGAATCCATCTCCTTGTTGGGAATGGGCGCCATGCGTTTTCCTACGATAGAAGGAAGTAAAGCTATTGATGAAATAAAGGCAGGAGAGATGTTGGATTACGCTTTACATCACGGCGTTAACTACATTGATACCGCCTATATGTATCATGAAGGCAATTCCGAATCTTTTTTGGGAAAAGCTTTGAAACGATATGATCGCAGCTCTTTCAAACTGGCGACCAAACTCCCTGTTTGGATGGCCGAAGACGCGAAGGGTATGGAAAAGATCTTTGCTGAGCAGCTTCGCCGTTTGGATACGGAATATTTTGATTTTTATCTCTGCCATAACTTGAACAAAGAAAATCTTTCTTTGGTTCAAAAATATAAAGCCTTTGAGTTTATGTTCCGCATGAAAGAGGAAGGACGCATCCGTCATTTGGGATTTTCTTTTCACGACGAACCAAAGGTATTGGAGGAAATCTGCAGAAACTTTGACTGGGAGTTTGCCCAAATCCAGCTAAATTATATTGACTGGGATCTTCAAAAAGCAAAAAGTCAATATGAGATATTGGAGCATTATGGGCTTCCCTGTATCGTAATGGAGCCTGTGCGCGGCGGCGCTTTGGCGAATCTTTGCCCCGAAGCCAATGAAATTTTGAAATCAGCGGCTTCCTCTCGTTCGATTGCTTCTTGGGCGCTTCGGTACGCTGGCCAGAAGCCCAATGTTATCACTGTGTTGAGCGGTATGAGTAATATGGAACAGTTACAAGATAATATTGGGACAATGACTGATTTTATGCCTCTTTCTCCCGCAGAGGAGGCAGCATTGGAAAAAGCCCTGGAGGTCTATCGAAAAACGAAACTGATCCCTTGTACCGGTTGCCGTTACTGCATGGATTGCAAGCAGGGGGTGGATATTCCCAAAATGTTTGCCATGAACAATGAATACCGCTTGGGAAAACAGGCGGAGCGTTATCTGGAAAGTTACGAGAAAACCAAGAGATCGCAAAGAGAATCAAATTGTACGGAGTGCGGTCGCTGTTCAGAACACTGCCCTCAAAAAATTGATATTCCTACAGAATTGCGAAAAACCGGGGAAATGATTGCAGAGCTCTATCAAAATCGTTAATGTATTTCAGTTTTTGTAAAAAAACTCTTGCAAAGGTATTTTCTTTGTGATATGATAATTAGGTAGTGCCGGAATGGCGGAACTGGCAGACGCACAGGACTTAAAATCCTGCGGTAGCGATACCGTACCGGTTCGACCCCGGTTTCCGGCACCAAAAAAAGGGCGCTGGCTTTCGATAAGGCCAACGCTCTTTTTATCATTGTTTACTCAATATTGAGCAGGGAATCCCTGTTTATCATGGTGAGGAGTAATTTAATTTATGGATATCAGCCTTCATTATTTGGAAAAGGGGCGGGGAACGCCATTATTATTGCTCCACGGCAATGGAGAAGATCTTTCCTATTTTGAGCATCAGATCGATCACTTTTCTACTTCTTATAAAGTTATTGCCATTGATACCCGAGGCCACGGTTTGTCTCCCCGAGGGGAACGGCCTTTTACCATTCGTCAATTCGCCGAAGATCTCTTGGGGTTTATGGATCAGCACGGCATTGCCAAAGCGCACATTTTGGGATTTTCCGATGGAGGCAATATTGCTTTGATTTTTGCCTCGCATCATCCTGATCGCGTGGATCATTTGATCTTAAACGGAGCGAACCTTTATGGCAGCGGCGTAAAACCCTCCGTGCAAATTCCCATCATAATAGGCTACCATATTGTCAGGATTTTTGCCCGTATAAGCAGACAAGCCAGGGAAAATGCCGAAATGCTCGGTCTCATGGTCAATGACCCCAATATCAATCCTGAAGAATTAAAACGGATCACCAATAAAACTTTGGTGATTGTTGGCGATAAGGATATGATCCGAGAAAAACATACGAAATTGATTTGTGATAATTTACCCAATGCGAAATTGGCGATCCTTCCCGGCGATCATTTTATTGCTAGGAAAAGTCCCTTCGCTTTTAACCGAACAGTAGAGCAGTTTCTTGTGACGGAAGCATGATTGATATCTCTTTACTCGTCAAATTTTTTCTTAAAATCCGAAATAAAACCCTTGCTTTTTCTGTTTCGCTGTGATATTATATTTAAGCAATCGCAAATGGCGCTGTAGCCAAGTGGTAAGGCAGAGGACTGCAAATCCTTTACGCTCCGGTTCAAATCCGGACAGCGCCTCCAAATAAAACACCTGCTAAAATAAGTTTGGCGGGTGTTTTTCTTTTGTTTTCTGCTGTACTACAATATCAATTTTGCACTATTTTACACCACTTAAATTGTAAAACCATTGTAAAAAAATACTCATAAAAATTTTTCAAAAAAAATCTCCCAACCTTTTTGGTTGGGGGATTGGTGTTATTTGTTTTGGTTTTTCAACGCGATCATGGTTTCATCATTAAAAAATTATTAAAACCCCTTTTCCAAATATAAAAGATGGACAGGGGGGCGGTTGATGTGTTATAATTTATTCAACCGTTAGGCCCTGTTTCCGGGGCCTTCTTGTGTTTGTCGGTCAATTAGATCCGCCATTCTCCGTAAGTTATCACCGCCACAATCATTTTTTCATGAGCGTACGATGATAATCTGATGGATTCAGATGAAAGTCAATAAAAACAGATAGTAGTTGACTGGAATTACGAAAACAGCAAAAAGATTGGGTAAATCTGGAAAGCGAGGAAGTAAAATGAAAAAAGTAAAAATTACAGTTTTAAAAACAACGCTCGATGAGGAGTTGGCAAAAGAATTTGGAGTAGAAGGATTAACAGCTTGCCCTATGTTGAAAGAGGGGCAGGTTTTCTATGCTGATTATGCCAAACCAGACGGTTTATGCGATGAAGCCTGGAAAGCCATGTATCAATACGCCTTTGCATTATCTCATGGGGCGGAAAATGGATTGTTTTATTACGGAGATTGGATTCGGAAACCGGGAGTTGCCATATGCAGTTGCAATGATGGTTTACGCCCTGTGATTTTTAAACTGGAAACTACGGATGAGATCTCTAAAATTGATTATGAGCCGGTTCGTTAACTTTGGGAGTTCGCTGTGGATTTAAAACAAAAACTATTGCAATACGGTAGCGAGGATATTTATCCGATGCACATGCCGGGACATAAACGCAATTTGAATATGGTTTCCATGGGAGAACCTTACGCCATAGACATTACGGAAATCCATGGTTTTGACGATCTTCATGACGCAAAAGGTGCTTTGGCCCACGGTATGGAGCGTGCGGCGAAACTTTTTGGCAGCGAGGAAACTTACTATCTCGTCAACGGAAGTAGTTGTGGTATTTTGGCCGCGATCACTGCGTCGGTAGAAAAAGGAGATGCCGTATTAGTGGCGCGTAATTGTCATAAATCTGTTTATCATGCCCTGGAATTATATCATTTGGAGCCTCGGTATTTTCTTCCTTCAATGGATGATGCCTTTGGAATTTGCGGCAGCATTATGCCGGAAGATATTGCAAGTGCACTTCAACGCCATCCTGAAGTGAAAGCCGTGATCCTTACATCACCTACTTATGAGGGAATCGTTTCCGATGTGGAAGCGATTGCCAGTATTGTCCATGGTTATGGAATTCCTCTCATTGTAGACGAAGCCCACGGTGCCCATTTTTCTTTTTCCGATATGTTCCCCAAAAGTGCTCTTCGTCTCGGAGCGGATCTGGTCGTTCAAAGCCTTCATAAAACATTGCCCTCTTTGACCCAAACAGCGGTGTTACATTGTAACGGTAACCTTGTTGATAGGACAAAGCTTCATCATCGGCTGGAAATATTTCAAAGCAGCAGTCCCTCTTATATCTTTATGACTTCCATAGATCAATGCGTCTCCCTATTGGAAACGCAAGGACCTGCGCTGTTCCAAGCCTATGAAGAACGTTTGCTGCGATTTTCCGGAAATCTTGTCGATTTAAACCACCTGCGCATACTGTGCAAAGGGAGGGATCGCCGAGAGGCCCATAGAGCCATTTTTCAATATGATCCCGGAAAGATTGTCATCTCATGCGGAGGAACCCTCAGAGATGGACAAGCCTTTTTCGGCTCTGATCTCGTAAAAATCCTGCGGGAGCAGTATCGCATAGAACTTGAAATGGCATCTTCTGATTATGCGGTCGCCATGACCTCCATTGCCGACAGCGATGAAGGCTTTCAACGGCTGGAAACCGCGCTCAGAGAGATCGACAAAACTCTGGAGAACTGCGCTGCCGGCAACGGCAACATACAGCCGCTGCCCGTGCCGGAAGTGGTACTTCCCATCGCCAAGACGGAGTTGCGTCAAAGTCACTTTATGCCCTTTCGTGAGACCTTGGGAAATGTGTCCGTTGAATATGTTTATGCTTATCCGCCGGGAGTTCCTTTGCTTGCCCCGGGAGAAAGAATATCCCATGAAGTGACTGCTGCGGTTGAGGCTCTTTCTGATCATGGAGTAAACCTTTGTAGTACCAACCGGAGGATGCCGAAGGAAATCAGTGTACTGGTTGACTTTACCGAGTAAATTTGATAAACTTATACTTAATAAAATATCGGTTTTCGGTGATCATTGTTGCCGATTCCAAATATAAGGAGGGGATACTCATGAAAAGAATCCAAACTTTGGAAACCAGAAATCTTGCCCAATCGGCGAAAACCGGCGGATGTGGAGAATGTCAAACGTCCTGTCAGTCTGCCAGCAAAACTTCTTGCAGCATCGTGAACCAGAAATGTGAGCAATGCCAGGAATAATGATGAACATATATCGCTGCAAGGCTCCCGGAGCAATGCAGCGATTTTTGTTTGTAAAAAATGTTTGAAAAGGGAAATGAAAATGATTCATCCGTATCAGTGCAATGGTTATCATATTATTATTGATGTCAATAGCGGTTCCATCCATTCTGTCGATGAGGTGGCATATGATGTGATCTCTCGATATGAAACAGAGACGAAAGAAGCAATTATCAAAGAAATGTTGGAAAAGTATCATGATTCCCCCGATGTGACCGAGGAGGAATTAAATACATTGTTTGAAGATATCGCGTCTTTAAAAGAACAGGGAAAGCTCTTTTCAGAAGATCCCTACGCAAGTGCTGCCTTTGATTTTAAAAACCGACAATCTGTGGTGAAGGCTCTTTGTCTCCATATTGCCCATGACTGTAACCTTGCCTGCGAATATTGTTTTGCCGGAGAGGGAGAATACTGTGGCGGCCGTTCGCTGATGAGTTTTGACGTCGGCAAAAGGGCATTGGACTTTCTTATTGCCAATTCCGGCAACAGGGTGAATCTGGAAGTCGATTTTTTTGGCGGCGAACCCTTGATGAATTGGGACGTGGTAAAACAACTGGTGGCCTACGGCAGGGAGCAGGAACGTATCCATGATAAAACTTTTCGCTTTACCCTGACTACCAACGGCGTTCTGTTAGATGAGGACGTGATGGAATTCGCTAACAGAGAAATGAGCAACGTGGTGTTAAGTATTGATGGTCGGAAAGAAGTACATGACCGTTTTCGTCGGTTCCGTAATGGGAAAGGCAGTTACGACCTAGTCTTGCCGAAGTTTTTGAAAATGGCGCAAAGCCGCGGTCAAAAGAATTATTATGTGAGAGGCACATATACCCATTTGAATACGGATTTTACCAACGACATCCTTCATTTGGCGGATCTCGGCTTTCGGGAGATCTCTATGGAACCCGTGGTGGCGCCTCCCACAGCGGGATACGCCCTCACCGAGGAAGATCTTCCAAAGCTCATGGAAGAATATGAATGTTTGGCGGCAACAATGCTGAAGCGAAAAAAAGAGGGGAAAGAGTTTCGCTTCTTCCACTATACCATTGATTTAACCGGCGGCCCCTGTATTGTGAAACGAATTTCCGGTTGCGGTGTGGGAACGGAATATTTGGCAGTGACTCCCGAAGGAGATTTTTATCCTTGCCATCAATTTGTCGGGGATGACAAATATATCATGGGCAACGTTTATGATGGCATTACAAATTTTGAAATTCAAAATGAATTTAAAATGTGCAATGTCTACGCTCGTCCCAAATGCCGCGATTGTTTTGCAAAACTTTATTGCAGTGGTGGGTGTGCGGCCAATGCTTATCATACTCACGGCTCCATTACCGAGACGTATGACCTCGGTTGCGAGCTACATAAAAAAAGAGTAGAATGTGCGATCATGTTGAAAGTGGCAGAAATGGATGCTTTGGACTAAATTCATTTTTCTGATTGATTGATCAACTAAGCGCCCCAATCCCATCGGGATTGGGGCGCTCTTTCCATCAGTTTTCTGCGGATGCTATCAATAAAATAAAGCATCGTAGCAGATGTGTTCTTGGTTCAACGTGCCTTTTTGGAATTCTTGAAACAGCTGCGATTGCAAACATGCTTTTAAAGTTGACGTCTTCAGGTTCATTTCAAAATGGATAGAGTGTGGAAATAACTCGACTGCGCCGTCAGGTAAAATGCGGAAGAATCTGTATCCCGCGCCCAGAGTTTCTTTTATTGCCTCTTCATCATTGGGAAAAGCAATGATAATAGCTTTATCGCAATCCTTGCGCCGCTGGTTCAATCTCTCTTGAAAAATTTTTCGTGCGTTAAAAATATCCGTATCGTTGGCTTTTGGTTCAGATTCCAGGTATAAAATGATTCGACAGCCTCTTTCTGTCAGCCTCTCAATGAATGGTTTTGATGTGAGGGGTTCTAAACATTCTGTGGTTGTTGTGATGATGACGCCAAAAAATATCCCCGTTTGATTCAGTTGAGATATTACGGCATCAATGTCGTTCTCATGATTTACTTTCTTTGGCCGTCTTTCCATATGGATGATTGGCACCAGATTCCGATGAAGGTCAAAAATATTTATTTTTTCTGGCGAAAGATGCGTACCATTGACAATGATGGGGAATATGATATTTTGGTGAGTGGCTGCTTTTTCCATGACATCGTTTCGTAAAAATGGTTCCTCACCGGATAAAATAATCGAACTGATGCCCAGCGACTCAGCTTCATGGAAGATTCGATCCCAATCCGTTGCTGCGAGCATTTTCTCTGAAGTATAGTAATTTTTTACTGCGTAGGAGGCGTCTGCGCTTTGACGAGATGTAACGGTGCCAATAAAGAATGGTGGGATATGGTATCCTTTTCGTTCCATTTCTTTGCGGCGTC
Source organism: Candidatus Cryptoclostridium obscurum (assembly GCA_904420535.1). Taxonomy (GTDB): domain Bacteria; phylum Bacillota; class Dehalobacteriia; order UBA7702; family UBA7702; genus Cryptoclostridium; species Cryptoclostridium obscurum. The sequence goes on along the minus strand of CAJFVQ010000039.1, from coordinate 1,484 downwards.
GGACCGATTTTTGTACGATTCTGCCAGATTTGGTTAGAAATGCCGCTTCTTTCGGATTTTGTAAACTATTTTTGAATGCGCTTTTAAGCATGGATTTGATAGACTTGGATAGATAGTCGTTTAGTTCCAGTTGGTTCATGGCGGACTCCTTTCAAATAGACTATCATATAATTGATGCCTCTTTTTCGCAATGATAAAAGAGCATATGATCTTTTTGTCTGAAGCAAAGAAAAATGTCTAAATTCTCTAGAAGATATTGAGGTTTTGACATCCTGTGGTATAATAATATCTAACGTTTTTTAAGGAAAATAGCAGAATGAAAGAGGAATGCAGATGATTTATCACAATATTTTAGAAGCCATTGGGCATACTCCGGTGATTCGTCTCAATCGCATGGTAGAGGAAGACAGCGCCGAAGTTTTGGTAAAGTTTGAAGGACTTAACGTGGGCGGTTCCATCAAAACAAGAACCGCTTTTAATATGATTGAAGATGCGGAAAAAAAGGGGATCATTACTCCTGAAACGATCATTGTGGAACCTACCAGTGGGAATCAGGGAATCGGCCTGGCTTTGATCGGCGCAGTGAAAGGATATCGTACCATCATTATTATGCCGGACTCCGTAAGTGAAGAACGCCGTAAATTGGTACGTCATTACGGGGCCGAAGTGCAGTTAATCCATGATGCCGGCGATATCGGCGCCTGTATTGATCAATGTTTGCAAACCGCACTTAACATGGCGGCGAAAAATCCCAAGATTTTTGTTCCACAGCAATTTGAAAATCCGGCCAATCCCATGGTGCATCGCCATCATACGGGGTTGGAAATTTTAGAGCAGGTGGCTGGGCCAATCCATGGATTTTGTTCAGGAATTGGTACAGGCGGTACGATCAGCGGCATTGGCGAAGTGTTAAAAGCTCAAAATCCTGATATTACGATATGGGCAGTGGAACCGGAAAATGCTGCAATTTTAGCAGGAGGAACCATCGGTACCCATTTGCAAATGGGAATCGGGGATGGGCTGATCCCCCAAAATTTAAATCAGGAGATCTACGATGATATTTACGTTGTCACAGATGAAGAAGCCATTGAAACAGCCAAAGACTTGGCACGATTAGAGGGATTAATGTGTGGCATTTCCAGCGGTACCAACGTGGCTGCGGCATTAAACTTGGCAAAAAAACTGGGAAAGGGGAAAACTGTTGTTACTGTGCTTCCCGATACGGCAGAACGATATTTTTCCACACCGTTATTTGAAAATGAATAACAGCGGCATGCGTTTTATCATTGATAGAATGGTAAAGCTTTTTAGACGCAATATTTATCTGGATACGGCAAGCCCAAATTTTGGGCTTGCTGCTTTATTTATTCTTGAAAGAATCTGTGTATAGTGGTAGGCGACCGGAGGGAGCGCTGTGTGAGACCGGAGGGAGCGCTGTGTGAGACCGGAGGGAGCGCTGTGTGAGACCGGAGGGAGCGCTGTGT
>CAJFVQ010000038.1 GCA_904420535.1 Candidatus Cryptoclostridium obscurum | reverse complement strand
TTGGTACTTTCTATTGTACCGATATGAGGCACAGGATTTTTCTTATTTACTTTATCCATAAAAATAACACCGGGTTCTCCGTTGAGCCATGCTTTTTCCACGATTAGGTGGAAAACTTCTTTGGAATTGGCCTTTCCCATGATGAGTCCAGTAGAGGGATCAATAAGGGGGTAATCAGCATCGTTTTTCAGCGCCTCCATAAAGGCATCTGTCACCCAAACGCTGAGATTAAAATTAGTCAATTCTTTATTATCTTCTTTGGCCCGGATAAAATCAATGATATCCGGATGGTCAACCCGTAAAATTCCCATATTGGCACCGCGACGTTTTCCGCCTTGTTTGACTGCTTCCGTAGCGGTATTAAAGACTTTCATAAAACTAATGGGGCCCGACGCAACGCCGCCAGTGGAACGCACTGTGGAACCGCGGGGACGCAATTTGGAAAAACTGAAACCGGTCCCGCCGCCGCTTTTATGAATTAGGGCGGTATTTTTGACAGCTTCAAAAATCTTTTCCATCGAATCTTCTATGGGAAGTACGAAACATGCAGATAGCTGCCCCAAAGGCAAGCCTGCATTCATCAAGGTTGGTGAATTGGGCAGAAAGTCCAAATCAGTCATGGCGGTGTAATACTGTTCCGCCAGGGCTTTGATCTCATCTTCTTTCATGCCGTAAGCTTCTTCCGCTTTCGCGATAAAATTTGCCACACGATGAAACAGTTCCTCGACTGTTTCATCGATTTCATTATTCTCATTACGGTGTAAATATCGCCGCTCCAAAACGGTTCTGGCATTTTCCGTAATTTTAGTCATCTTTATCTTCCTTTCCAAAAATAAGAGCATTATTTAAAGTAAGCAATTCCAGACTGGAAAATCTTTTGATCGTATTCCCCGGGAACATTTTTGTAAAGCCCCTTTCTGTAGCGTTCGGAATGCCCCATTTTGCCGAGGATCAAACCGTCTTTGCTGGTAATTCCTTCCACAGCCATCATGGAACCATTGGGATTATCAGGAGCGATCATCGTGGATTTTCCACGGTTGTTTACATATTGTGTTGCGATTTGTCCATTGGCGATCATGTCACCAAATTGTTTCATTGTGGCTACAAAGCGTCCTTCGCCATGAGAAACGGGAACTGTATAAACCGCACCCAGTTCTGCCTGGCTAAACCAGGGGGATAATTTAGAAATCAATTTGGTTTTGACCATGGTGGAAACATGACGGCCAATATGGTTAAAAGTCAAGGTAGGATCATCAGCTTTTAATTCGCGAATCTCACCATAGGGAAGGAGTCCTAATTTGACCAAAGCCTGAAAACCGTTGCAAATTCCCAAAATCAAGTTTTTCTTTTCCAGATGTTCCGCTACAGCCTCGGTTAAGAATGGATCACGGAACACAGAGGTGATGAATTTTCCCGCGCCTTCCGGTTCATCCCCGGCACTGAAACCGCCAGGCAGCATTAAAATATGACTTTCTTTCAATGCTTTGGTCATTTCCACTATGGATTCTTTCAGGTCAGCCGGCGTTTGATTGCGTACGACTAAAATGCGACTTTGCCCCCCGGCGCTATCGAAAGCTTCCGCTGTATCGTATTCACAGTTGGTCCCAGGGAAAACAGGAATTAAAACTTTCGCTTTCCCTGCCTGGGGATTCGAAATATGGATCTGTTTATCCCATTTGGGACAAAGGGTTTCGTCCTCCTCACCTGGCAAGAAAGGAGGATAGATGTCGGCCATAGCGGTGAGATAAGCCTCTACCAAATTGGCGAGAGAGATTCTTTCATTGCGGTAAGTAATCACTCGTTCCTCAACGGTTGTGCCAATGATTTCATAAGGGAAATCGCCCAAATCGTCGGTATTTTCCATTTCCAGAAGAATGGAACCATAAGAAGGACATAAAAGTTCTTCCATAGCAATGTCATCTACTTGTACTCCAATGGCGTTTCCTAGCGTCATATGAATGAGGGCTTCTCCAATGCCGCCTTCTTTTAAACTCATTGCCGATAGGATCTTTCCCTGTCGATTCCAAGTAGCTACGGTATCATAGAGGGCTTTCTGATGATCAAAATCGGGAACAAGATTTGCGTCAAATTGACTTTTTAAGAGCACTAATTGGTGGCCACTCCCCTTTAATTCAGGGCTTAACACCTTCTGATCATCAGTAAGTCCGACTGCGAAAGAGATCAAAGAAGGCGGTACATTCATATCTTTAAAAGATCCAGACATACTGTCTTTTCCGCCGATGGCAGGAACACCAAAAGCCCGTTGCGCCTTATATGCACCCAGCAAAGCAGCAAGAGGTTTTCCCCAACGATAAGGGACGTCCTTTAGTTTCTCAAAATATTCCTGTAATGTTAAACGTGCTGTTTGATAATGTCCACCCATGGCCACAAGACGCGTAATACTTTCCAAAACCGCATAAAGTCCGCCATGAAAAGGACTCCAATGGGCTAATTTCGGGTTAAAGCCATGGGTCATTAATGATGTGGTGGTTGTATGAGCATTCATTACGGGTAAGTGTGCAGCCATTCCTTCCGATGGGGTCATTTGGTTGATTCCGCCGAAAGGCATAAGGACAGAATTGGCGCCAATAGTTCCGTCAAACATTTCACCGAGTCCCTTTTGAGAAGCAATATTATGATCCAGTGCCATAAAAATCAAGGACTCTTCCAAAGTATCCTTGGTGCGAATTGTCGTTAACGCACGAAGCGGGTTCTCGGGAACCGGAGGCAATACCTCAGCGGAGATATGTTGGCGTACACCGCCGCTGTTGAGAAAATCACGACTGAGGTCCACCACTTTTTGACCTTTAAAAACCATTTCCAGACGGTTGGTATCAGTAACTTCTGCAATTTTTGTGCATTCCAGATTCTCTTTTTCTGCTTTGGCAATGAAGGTCCCGGCATCGGCTGCGGCAACGACCACTGCCATACGTTCTTGGGATTCGGAAATGGCAACTTCCGTGCCATCCAACCCCTGGTATTTTAAAGGAACGGCGTCGAGATCAATGGCGAGACTATCGGTCAGCTCACCCACTGCAACAGAAACACCGCCGGCGCCAAAATCATTGCACCGTTTGATCATGGCTGTCAACTCACCGTCTCGGAAAAGACGTTGGATCTTCCGTTCCGTAGGCGGATTCCCTTTCTGCACCTCTGCGCCGGATTGATGAATGCTTTGTTCCGTATGCTCTTTAGAAGATCCTGTGGCACCGCCGAGACCGTCCCTCCCGGTTCTGCCGCCAAGGAGTAAAACGACGTCGCCTTTTTGAGGTACTTCACGTTTTACAGCACTTTCCGGTACTGCGCCGATTACCGCGCCAATCTCCATTCGCTTCGCGACAAAAGCTTCATCATAAATTTCCACCACTTTGCCGGTAGCAAGACCGATCTGATTGCCGTAGGAACTATACCCATGGGCGGCTTCTTTACAAATTTTCCGTTGAGGAAGCTTGCCTTCGATGGTTTGACTCACAGGCGTGCGGGGATCTCCTGCCCCAGTCACACGCATGGCCTGATAAACGTAGGCGCGGCCTGACAAGGGATCACGAATCGCACCGCCAAGGCAAGTAGCCGCACCGCCGAAAGGTTCAATCTCCGTAGGATGATTATGGGTTTCGTTTTTAAAGAGCAGTAACCAGTCTTCAGTAGTTCCACCTACATCAACTTTGACCTTAATGGTACAAGCATTAATTTCATCGCTTTCATCCAGATCGTCCAATTGGCCTGATTTTCGCATTTCTTTCATTGCCATGTTGGCAAGATCCATGAGACAAGCCGGTTTTGCTTCTTTTCCCGCATAGACAAAATTACGAGTTTCGTTATAATCTTTCCATGCCTCTATAATGGGCGACATATAAAATCCCGGTTTGAATATTACATCATCAATTACAGTCATAAAAGTGGTATGACGACAATGATCGCTCCAATAAGTATCCAATACTTTAATTTCTGTAATGGTAGGATCCCGCTGTTCTTTGCGGAAATAATCGCGGGTAAAGAAAAAATCTTCTTTTGACATTGCCAAGGATAATTGTTCATAGAGAAGGGTTAAATTTTCATCATCCATGGCAATGAACCCCTCTAAAGTTGCCACAGGGGCCGGTGCCGGGGCTTCTTCTCGAATGGTTTCCGGCTTGGCCAACGGAATTTCTATAGAATCCACGGGATTGATGGCAAATTCTTTAATACGGATCCATTCTTCTACGGAAATTTTTCCGCTCAAGGCCCAGACCCGTGCGGTACGAAGACCGTCTATTTTACGGCCTGTAATAATCTCCAGACACTGGGATGCGGAGTCTGCTCGTTGGTCATATTGGCCCGGTAAATACATAAAGGCAAAAGCTCGTTCATCACTTTTTAAAGGAAGTTCCTCATCATAGCAGAAATCTACCGGCGGCTCGGAAAAGACCATCCTCTTTCCGAGCTCCAATTCTTCTTCGGACAGCCCTTCCACATCGTATACATTGAAGATACGCAGAGTTTTTACCCCCTTACAACCGAGGATATGGATCAGATCTTTCAAAATATGCTGAGATTCCACATTAAATCCCTGCTTTTTTTCAACGATAATACGTCTGATATTTTGGCCCATGACAACCTCCTGTTTTCTTATTTGTTGATATATTCCAAAAAATCCTTTTCCGAAAGGATCTTAATTCCCAATTTTGTGGCTTTCTCTAATTTAGAACCCGCTTTTTCGCCGGCAACAAGGTAATCGAGATTTTTACTGACGCCACTTAAAATGCGTCCTCCCCTCGTTTTTACCAGCGCTTCTGCATCGGCTCGTTTTAGTGTAGGCAACGTACCGGTAAATAAAAATGTTTCTCCTTCTAAATTGCCTTGGGTCGGTGTCAAAGCATCCATTTTAAGTCCGTGTGCTTTTAGTTTTTCAATCAAATCCCGGTTCTTTCGGTTGGTAAAATACCGATAGAGACTGTCTGCGATCTTGCCGCCAACCTCTTCAATTTCAGCCAATGCCTCCCCATCTTCATTTTCATCAATGATGGTCAATAGTTGTTCCATAGAGCCGATGTGTGCCGCAATATTTGCGGCGGTTACAGCACCTACATGGCGGATTCCCAGTGCAAATAGCAAACGGGCAAGTCCTGCTTCTTTGCTTTTCTCGATGGCGTCCAAAAGGTTTTTACTACTTTTTTCTCCCATTTTTTCCAGAGGTACCAGCATTTCCATGGATAGATTATAAATATCGGCAACATCCCGAATCAGGGACTTTTCTAAAAGTGTTTCTACAATGGCCGGTCCCAAGCCTTCGATATCCATTGCATTTTTAGAGACGAAATGTTTGATATTTTCTTTGATGCGTCCGGGGCAGCTTTCGTTGACACAACGCCAAGCGACTTCTCCTTGATACTGTGTGACTTCGCCGCCGCAAACAGGGCATTTCTGCGGAAATACAAAGGGTCTTGAATTTTTGTCGCGTTTTTCAGGAAGAGAACGTACGACTTCAGGAATTACATCGCCGGCTTTATGTATCACAACACAATCGCCGATGCGAATGTCCTTTTCTTTCAAATAATCTTCATTATGGAGACTTACTTTACTGATTACAGAACCGGCCAAGGGCACGGGTGTCAAGATCCCCAACGGTGTTAATGTGCCGGTTCGTCCCAAAGTGATTTCAATATTTTCCAACGTTGTTTCTGCTTCCTCTGGCGGAAATTTATATGCAATGGAAAAACGCGGGGCTTTCGAAGTATACCCGAGTAGTTCACGATCTTGAAATGAATTAAGTTTCAAAACAAGCCCGTCAGTATCATAGCTCAGTGTCTTGCGTTCTTCCATTTTTTCAGCAATGATTGGTTCCAGATTGTCCATCGAATCAATAAAACAGCGGCTAGCATTTACGAAAAAACCTTGTGCTTTTAAGAATTCCAAAGTTCCTTCCTGGGTATCCGGAAGGTTATTATCACCGTACACAATATCATAAACAAATACTGCAAGACGGCGTTTTGCTGCAATTTTGGGATCAAGCTGGCGCAGAGAGCCGGCAGCGGCATTACGGGGGTTGGCAAATAGCGGCGCTCCTGCTTCTTCTCTTTCCTCATTAAGTTTGACAAAGTCTTTTTTGGGTAAAAAAGCTTCCCCTCGGCATACGAGATTCCCCTGATAAGGAATTCGCAAAGGCACTGTTTTGACAGTCTTCAGATTTTCCGTAATATCTTCTCCGACATTACCGTCTCCTCGCGTAGCACCCTTTATGAATTTGCCATTCTTATATTCCAAAGCAACGGTAAGTCCGTCAATTTTCCATTCCATCACATAAGTGGGATGGGATACCCCAGCGCGGATTAAGCGTTGGTGAAATTCCTTTAACTCTTCTACGGAAAACGCATTGCTTAATGATAAAAGAGGACGGACATGTTCTACTTGAGGAAAACGATCAACGGCTTTTCCACCGACTCTTTGGGTGGGACTATCATTTCGGGCATATTGGGGATATTCTCGCTCCAATTCTTCCAAACGGCGCATAGCCTTATCATATTCCGCATCACTGACCAATTCACGGTCTTCCTCATAATAAGCGATATTCCAACGATTTAATTGTTCCGTCAGCTGATTAATTTCCTGTTTTATCATTTTGTATTGCATACTTTCTTAGTTTAATTTTTCCAAATTAGCATATTCCAATAAAAATTCTTTGATTCCCAGATCCGGGAAGGCAATTTTGACTTTCCCTTCTTCTTTGTCCAGTGCAATGATTACACCGTCTCCGAATTTACCGTGGCGGACTTTATCTCCAGTAGTAAATTCATGAATGGGAGTGGGATGCACTTCTTTTTGTTCAATGATATTGGGAGCGGCAAGATCCATTTCTGCAAGAAAACGCGAAGGTTTGTTGTATGAAGTGCGTCCCCATAGAGTCCGACGATATGCCCTTAAAATTACGAGTCGGTCCATGGCTCTGGTTACACCTACATAGCAAAGCCGGCGCTCTTCTTCAATGTCTTGTTCACTGCCGGAAAGAATGGAACGAACGTGAGGGAAAATATTTTCCTCCATCCCCATGAGAAAAACGACTGGAAATTCCAAACCTTTGGCCATATGGATGGTCATTAGAGTAAGATACTCCTCATCATCCATGGCATCCAAATCAGAACTAAGGGAGATCCCAGCCAAAAAATCTGCAAGACTCCCACCTTCGGGGGTCTCTCTACTGGAAATATCGTAATCTCTCGTTACCGTGAGAAATTCAGCCATATTTTCTAAGCGGCTCATATTTTCTACGGTATTTTCTTGTTCTAGCATGGCTTTATAGCCGGTGCTGGTCCAAATTTCATCGACCAATTCAGTTATGCTGTGGTCTGTAGCAAATAGCATTAAGTGTTGCATTACATCGATAAACACTTGAAGTGATTTCCTGGCTGCAGCTTTAAAGTCTGGATCGTTAATACCATCCTTCATAAAATCCCAAATGGAAACTGCTTGTTCAACACTTTTATCTTCTAGTTTTTCCAACGTAACATTGCCGATTCCACGACGAGGTTCGTTGATAATACGCAGCAGGCTAATATTATCGCCAGGATTCATAATAAGACGCAGATAGGCCATGGTGTCTTTAATTTCTTTTCGGTCATAAAATTTCTGGCCACCAAACACTTTGTAGGGAATATGGCGCCGCATTAAAATATCTTCCAAAATACGGCTTTGGGCATGCGTGCGGTAGAAAACGGCAAAATCTTTCAATCCATAATGCTCACGATCCATCAAATTACGAATAGCGTCAGCGATATAGATTGCTTCGGCTTTTTCATCGGCCAGCATCAGAGATTCAACTTCATGTCCATCATCGCGATCGGAATAAAGATTTTTTTCCAACCGATTCATATTATGGCGGATTAAGTCATTTGCTACACGGAGAATTTGACAGGTAGAACGATAATTTTTTTCCAGACGATAAATTTGCGCGTCAGAATAATCCTCCTGAAAATTAAGGATATTTTCAATTTTAGCACCACGAAACGCATAAATGCTTTGGTCAGGATCACCTACCACAAACAAATTGCCTTGTTTCCCCGCCAAAAGACGCAGAAGGCAGTATTGTGCCTCGTTGGTATCTTGGTACTCGTCCACCAGTATATACTGGAAACGGTCGCGATACCGTGTTAAAACATCATGACACTGCGTAAAAAGCTCTACAGCATAGAGAAGCAAATCGTCAAAATCTAAAGCATTGTTCGCTTTTAAATTCTTTTCATAAGAGGCATAAATTTCCGCTACAGTCTCCTCTTTCGCTGTAAGTGCCGTTTCCTCAAAAGCTTCCGGTGAGAGCATTTTATTTTTGGCGTCGCCAATAATATGAAGTGCCGTCGCCGGGGTGATTTCATCTCCGTCAATACCGCGCTGTTTCATAATGGTTTTTATGAGAGAACGCTGGTCGGCATCGTCGTAAATTACAAAGTCACGATCAAGACCAATGGCCTCGCCTTCCATACGCAGAATTCGCAGACATATCCGATGGAACGTGCCGACCCACAGTCCGTAGATGTCCTGCCCGATCAGCTTACTGATACGGCTTTGCATTTCATTGGCTGCTTTGTTCGTAAAAGTCAGCGCCATGATCTCTCCGGGATGTATATTTTTTTCCTGTATCAAATAAGCAATACGAGAGGTCAAAACTCTCGTCTTCCCGGAGCCGGCGCCGGCGATGACCAAAACAGGGCCATTCTCCGCCATCACTGCATTCCGTTGTTCCTCATTGAGGTTTTCTATAAAATCTAACATATCTGCTCCTTCGTTTTTGTTGTGCCTATTGCGGTTTACTTAAATGCTTTTGCCCCAATATCCTTACGGAATTGGCACCCTTCAAAGCTGATTTTTCCGACTCGCTGATAAGCCAAGTCAATGGCATTTTTTAAATCATCGCTTAATGCCGTAACGCCCAGGACGCGGCCTCCGTTGGTATAGAAAATGCCGTCCTTTTTTACGGTTCCTGCATGAAAAACAAAGGTTCCTCCCACTTCATCCTCAAGTCCGTGAATGATGTCGCCTTTTACTGGACTTCCAGGATACCCCTTCGCTGCCATTACAACACAAGCCGCAGACTTATCTTTCCATTTGATTTCTGTCTGCGCCAATGTTCCTCGATTGATTGCTTCTGTAATTGTAATGATATCGCTGTCCAACAGTGGAAGCACTGCCTGGGTTTCGGGGTCTCCAAAACGTGCGTTGAACTCTAAAACTTTAATTCCTTGATCAGTTACCATCAGCCCTGCATAAAGCACACCGCAATAAGGTTTTCCTTCTTTCGCCATGGCTGCGATCAAAGGTTTCATCACTTTTTCCATAGCGTCTTCCATCACAGTAGAGGAACCAATGGGAGCGGGAGCATATGCTCCCATGCCACCAGTATTGGGACCCATATCATGATCAAAAATACGTTTATGATCTTGAGAAGGCACCATGGGAATGATTGTTTTGCCATCAGTAAAACCGAGAAGGCTCAGTTCTTCTCCTTCCAGGAATTCTTCAATGACAATTTGCGCCCCACTATCACCAAAGACGCGATCATCCATCATGCTACGTACAGCACTTTGGGCTTCCTCCTTGTTTTCCGCAATAATCACGCCTTTTCCCGCTGCTAGGCCGTCTGCCTTGATAACAGTGGGATAAGAGACCGTTTCCAAATATGCAAGGGCATCTTGGCTTTCGGTAAATACTTCATAAGCGCCGGTGGGGATTCCGTATTTTTTCATAATTCCCTTTGAAAAAGCTTTGCTGCCTTCCAACTCCGCAGCGTCTTTTCGGGGCCCTAGAACCATGATTCCCTTTTCCAACAATGCGTCGGCCATGCCGAGAAGCAAAGGAACCTCGGGGCCAATAAAGACCATATCTATTTTTTCTTTAACTGCAAAGTCGACGATGGACGTTACATCTGTCACTTTGTAAGGAATGCATTCCGCAATGGAAGACATACCATCACTGCCGGGGGCGGCATAAAGTTTTTCCAATCGAGGGCTTTCGCTGATTTTTGCGGCAATGGCATGTTCTCTGCCACCGCTTCCGATTACTAATACTTTCATATGAATACCTCTGATATGCGTGGCGGCAATGGCGATATTCCGCCATTGCCTGCACTAACTATTTATTCTTGCTCCGCCAGCATTTTTACGACTGCGGGATATAGTTGATGTTCTTCTTTCAAGATTCGCGCGGAAAGAGTTTCTTCCGTATCTCCTTCCAGAACCGGTACTGCTCTCTGCGCAATGATCTTTCCAGTATCCATTCCTTCATCCACGTAATGGACAGTGCAGCCTGAAATTTTAACGCCGTATTCCAAGGCTTGCCGTTGCCCGTGAAGTCCTGGAAACGACGGTAACAATGCAGGGTGAATGTTGATAATTCTTTGAGGGAATGCAGATACAAATTCCGGTGGTACAATACGCATATAACCAGCTAATAAAACGTAGTCAGGCTCATAGGACTGAACGGTTCCCAATAGCCATTGCGGATATTCCTCCGATTTTGCGTTACCAAAAATTGCTTCAATCCCGGCATCCCGAGCAATATCTAAAGCTTTTGCATGATGATTGTCTGAGATGACAGCGACAATTTCTCCCTGAATATTTCCTTTTTGGATCTCATCGAGAATAGCTTTAAAATTAGAACCTCTTCCCGAAACCAAAACAACAAATCGTTTCATATTGTAACTCCCATAATTTCAGTTTTTCCTTCGCCTGCTTCCAAATATCCAATCTGGAAAAATGCGGGGTTTCGCTCCTGAATTTCCCAAGCGGTATCCTGATCCGTAATTACAATATAACCGATGCCCATATTAAAAACGCGATGCATTTCCACGTCATCGACATCACCGATCCGTTGGAGATATTCGAAGATTGGTGGTTTCAGCCAAGCCACATCAATCACCGCATTGAGATCTTTGCGTATACTTCGAGGAATATTTTCAATGAGCCCACCGCCGGTAATGTGACACATTCCATGAATATCAAAACGATCCAGTAAAGGTAAAATTTCCTCAACATATATTTTTGTGGGTCGTAGCAACTCTTCTCCCAAGGTACATCCCAGTTCCTCAATATAATCATCCACCGACAAATGTGCGGTATCAAAAACTAACTTTCTAACGAGGGAAAAACCATTGGAATGAACCCCGGTAGAGGGCAGAGCAAGCATGACATCGCCTTTCTCTGTACGGCTTCCATCAATAATTTTATCTTTATTGACAACGCCTACTGCAAACCCTGCAATATCATATTCATCTTTTCCATAGAAATCGGGCATTTCTGCGGTTTCCCCACCAATCAAAGAAGCGCGACTCTGACGGCAGCCCTCGGCAATGCCTTTTACGATATCAGCGATTTTCTGAGGATCCAGCTTTCCCGTGGCCAAATAATCCAGGAAAAACAGAGGGGTTGCCCCCTGCACCAAAATGTCGTTCACACACATGGCCACAGCGTCAATACCGATGGTATCATGACGGTCCATCATCATGGCAATGCGCAATTTGGTGCCAACGCCGTCGGTTCCGGAGACCAAAACCGGCTGGGAATATTTTTCCGTATCCAGTTGGAACAAACCACCGAAACTCCCAATATCGGTCAGAACGCCTTTTTGAAACGTCGATTTTACGTGGTCGCGCATGAGTTCCACTGCTTCGCTACCTTTCTCAATATCGACGCCGGCATCTTTATAACTTACGCCCATTGATATACTCCTTTATGTTTACAATTTACGCTTTTTCCGTGAGTCGTTTGAGAATCTCCCGATAAGCGTCTTCTACATGACCCATATCTCTTCTGAAGCGATCTTTATCCAATTTTTCATTAGTTTCACTATCCCAGAAGCGGCAGGTATCGGGCGAGATTTCATCGCTTAAAAGTACTTTACCATGGAAAAGGCCGAATTCCAGTTTAAAGTCGACAAGTTTTACTTTACGTTCTGCCAAATATTGTTTCAGCACTTCGTTTACCTTTAAAGTGATATCGGTAATCTCTGCAACTTGCTCTTTTGTAGCCAAATCTAAAGCGGCGATATGGTAATCATTGATCATAGGATCGCCTAATTCATCGGATTTATAACAAAATTCTACAACAGTAGACTTCAAAGGAGTCCCTTCCGGAATGCCCAGACGTTTTGCCATGCCTCCGGCCGCAATATTGCGGACAATCACTTCCACCATAATAATGTCGGTTCGTTTGACCAATTGTTCTGTATCGGAAATTTTTTCCACAAAGTGATTTTCTATACCATGGTCTTTCAGCATTGAAAAAAAGATCGAGGAAATCGCATTGTTCAGTTCCCCTTTCCCCATGATGGTCCCCTTTTTTTTCCCATCAAAAGCTGTGGCGTCATCTTTATACTCAATCCAAAGAATATCAGGGTCATCGGTTAAAAACACTTTTTTGGCTTTTCCTTCGTAAAGCATGTCCATTTTTTTCACCATGATTGATTCCTCCTTACAGTCCAATACGTTCAAAAATATAGTCGATGTTTTTCAAATGATAATTATAATCAAAAATATTTTCTATTTCTTCTTTGGAAAGATATTTGGCAATGTCTTTGTCTTCAGAAACAAGATATTCAAAATCAGTTTTGGTATCCCAGGCATAAAGGGCATTCCGTTGAACCCATTCATAAGCCTTCTCCCGAAGCATCCCTTTATCGATCAAAGCCAGCATGACTCTCTGAGAGAACACGAGTCCCAAAGTTTTTTCGAGATTTGCCTTCATGTTATCTTCGTGAACCACGATATGCTCCATAATACGGATCATGAGGTGGAGCATATAATCTAAAAGGAGACAAGAATCGGGCAGAATGATCCGTTCCACTGAGGAATGGGTGATATCTCTTTCATGCCACAGTGCCACATTTTCCAAAGATGCCATAGCATTGCCGCGAAGCACACGAGAAAGACCGGCAACCCGTTCGGCCGTGATGGGGTTCTTTTTGTGGGGCATGGCGGAAGATCCTTTTTGTCCTTTTTCAAAAGATTCTTCTGCTTCCAGAATATCGGTACGCTGGAGATTACGGATTTCGGTAGCAAATTTTTCAAGACTCGCACCGAAAACAGCAATGGTTGTAAGGAAATCGGCATGACGATCCCGTTGAATAATCTGAGTGGAAACAGGTTCCGGCTTTAATCCCAGACGGGCGCAAACTTTTTCTTCAACCCGAGGATCAATATTAGCAAATGTTCCAACAGCGCCGGAAATCATCCCAACAGAAACCATCTCTTTGGCATCCATAAGGCGTTCGATGTTACGATCCATTTCCATGGTCCACAAAGCCATTTTTAGACCAAAGGTGATGGGCTCTGCATGAATTCCATGGGTACGTCCAGTCATTATGGTATATTTATATTTTTTTGCCAAATCCGCCAAAATGGAACGGAGTTTTCTCGCTTTTCCCAACAACAAATCCGCACTGTCTCGCATTTGGAGGCCCAGTGCGGTATCGAGAACATCCGAAGAAGTCATTCCCATATGGATATATTTGGAATCTTCTCCCACATATTCCCCAACACAGGTGAGAAAAGCGATCACATCATGCTTGACAACAGATTCTATTTCGGCAATACGGTCCACATCAAAGGCTGCCTTTTCGCGGATATTTTTGGCAGCCTCTTGAGGAATATATCCCAATTCCGCCATAGCTTCGGAAGCACATATTTCAACTTCCATCATTTGCTGAAAGCGGTTCTCATGTTCCCAAATTGCTTGCATCTCGGGTAAGCTGTAACGACTGATCATATTTGATTCTCCTTACTTTTTCATTTGCTCCAAATATTCTTTAACAGTCATGGACTGCAATTTTTCATCCTTTGCCTTGACCCCGTTGGCCATAGTCTGACGATAATTTCTAATTCTGTCCCGCAAAGATTGATCTTTTACAGAAAGAATTTGTGCTGCCAATATGCCGGCGTTTTTTGCGCCCCCAATGGCGACAGTAGCAACAGGAATCCCGGGAGGCATTTGCACTGTGGATAAAAGGGAATCCATCCCCCCCATCACATTGGTAGCAATGGGCACACCAATCACCGGTAAGGCAGTGGCAGAAGCGACAACACCGGCTAAGTGAGCAGCACCGCCTGCCGCAGCAATAAAAACTTCGGCTCCATTTTTTTCACCTTCGGCAACGATCTGATGCGTTTTTTCTGGTGTGCGGTGAGCCGACGATACATGAATTCCAAAAGGAACTTGCAAATCTTCTAGAATTTGAGCAGCTGCTGCCATCTGTGGCAGATCAGAATCACTGCCCATGACAATGATTACTCGTGGATTTTCCACAATGCACCTCCAAAAATATACAAACTTAATAATTAATTTTATCAAATTGCAAAAATCTAGTCAAGAAAGTGAGCATTGAAACACTTCTAACTTTATATTACTATTTTAATACCTTTTTTCATAGATTACAATGAAAATTTAAGAAAATGAGATAATTTAAAGTTCTATAAATATTATCACGATAAAAAAGAGCATTCAGACGAATCAAAGAAAATCTTTACTAAATTTTAAAAAAAGTATTGATTTCACTTTACAAATTTAGTTCGATAAAGTATAATAATTCCACACAACAGTTTGAACAAGAAAAGGAGAATCAAGCATGAAAAAAGTTGTAGCAATTATGATGGCATTGGTCATGGTTTTATGCTTCGCTGCCTGCAGTAACGACGAAGCAGCCGATACCACCAGCGAACAGACGGATTCCGAATACGTAAAGGAAAAAGGCACACTTGTTGTCGGTATTACTGAGTTTGAACCTATGGATTACAAAGATGACAATGGCAATTGGGTTGGCTTTGACGCGGATATGGCAACGGCTTTTGCCGAAAGCCTTGGTGTTGAAGTCGAATTTGTAGTCATCGACTGGGATAACAAAATTATGGAACTGGATTCCGAAAGCATTGACTGCGTATGGAACGGTATGACCCTGACTGATGAGGTCAAAGAATCTATGGAAACTTCCAACGCGTACTGCAATAACGCGCAAGTCGTTGTGGTTCCCTCGGAAGTGGCTGAAAACTACACCACCGAAGAGTCCATTATGGATCTCAACTTCTCCGCCGAAGCTGGTTCCGCAGGGGAAGCTGCTTTGCAGGATTTAGGATGCAATGTTACTTCGTTGCAAAGCCAAGCTGATGCTTTGATGGAAGTCTCCGCAGGTACCTCTGATGCCTGCGTGATCGACCTCCTCATGGCTGGTGCGATGATTGGCGAAGGAACTAGCTACGAAAACTTAACTTATACAATTTCCTTAAATTCTGAAGAATACGGGGTAGGCTTCAGAAAAGGTTCCGATCTTGCAGAATTATTAAATCAGTTCTTTGTAGATTCCTATGCAGACGGTAGTATGCAAGAAATTGCAGAAACTTATGGCGTGCAAGAATCTTTAATTGAACAACAATAAAACAATTTCACCGTAAAATTGTATGAAAGGGATGTCCTAAAGCAAACGGTCAGGATCAGCGCTGTATGAAGATTGCATGCGGTCTTGGCCGTAGCTTTTGAGGACAGCCCTTTCCTTGTGTACGGAAAAAGGATTGAAATGGTATCATGTTAGAAAGTGTAATGATCGAACTGAGCGGCGGTTTTTTGCAGACAATCAAGATATTTTTCTTCACTTTGTTAGGTGCGCTGCCCATTGGTTTAATTATCTCATTCGGTTCCATGAGCCGATTCAAACCACTGAAAGCAGTGGTAAAAACCATTGTCTGGGTTGTCAGAGGGACTCCTTTGATGCTCCAGCTTCTCATTATTTATTACGGACCCGGCTTGATTTTGAACAACAATGTGTGGGGCGGTGGAAGTGACGGGCGGCTGATTGCCGTTTTGGTAGCATTTATCATTAATTATTCCTGTTACTTTTCTGAAATTTATCGCGGTGGAATCGAGAGTATTTCCCGCGGTCAGTATGAAGCTGGCCAAGTACTTGGCATGACAAAATCCCAAATCTTCTTTAAAATTGTTTTGCTTCAAGTAGTAAAGCGAATTGTTCCGCCAATGAGTAACGAAATTATCACATTGGTGAAAGATACCTCTTTAGCCAGAATCATTGCTGTTTATGAACTGATTTGGGCAGGTCAAGTGTTTATCAAAAGTGCCGGCATTATTTGGCCCCTATTTTTTACAGGTGTATTTTATCTTGCGTTTAGTGGTATTTTAACATTACTTTTTGGTTTTATTGAAAAGAAATTGAGCTATTTCCAATGATGGGAGGGACGAGTATGTCGGTATTGGAAGTAAAAAATATTAAAAAAAGTTTCGGCAAAACCGAAGTTTTGAAGGGCATCAGTTTCTCTCTGGAAAAAGGTGAAGTTTTGGCTGTTCTCGGCTCATCCGGCGGCGGTAAAACAACGCTTCTGCGCTGCCTTAATTTTCTTGAATTTGCTGACAGTGGTACTATCTCGGTAAACTCTGAAGTGATTTATGATGGAGCGGCAAAAACGCAAAACGATGCGGAAATCAGAAAGAAACGTCTTCATTTTGGTCTCGTGTTTCAATCGTTCAATTTATTTCCCCAATATAATGTCTTGAAAAATGTAAGCCTTGCGCCAACTCTTTTAAAGATTGATTCGCCGGAAGCCATTGAGGAACTCGCGCGCAGTCTCATTGATCGGGTGGGACTTTCCGATAAAATTGACAATTATCCCTGTGAACTTTCGGGTGGGCAACAGCAGCGGGTGGCGATTGCCCGTGCATTGGCGCTAAAACCCGATATCCTCTGTTTTGATGAGCCAACATCTGCCTTGGACCCTGAACTAACAGGTGAAGTTCTGAAGGTCATAAAAAATTTAAAAAGCAATGATAGCACCATGATTGTAGTAACACACGAAATGGAATTTGCCAAAAATGTAGCGGATAAAATTATATTTATGGCAGATGGTTTGATTGAGGAAATGGGAACTCCCGATGAAGTATTCAATCACCCCAAATCCGAAAAAACTAAAGCGTTTTTATGTAAATCCCTCGAAAGTTTTTGAAAGGTTCTGAGCACCATGACGACAAAAAAGGTTACTGCTGAAATGATAGATGATCTTTATGCACTGATCGTATCGATGAAAACCGTTGAAGATTGCAGACTGCTTTTTGACGATCTTTGCACTTATAAAGAGATCGAGCAGATGGCTCAGAGAGTTCGTGCTGCAAAACTGCTTCTAGAAGGTAAAACGTATCAACAGGTGATAGAGGAAACCGAAATATCCTCCGCTACTTTAAGTCGTGTCTCCCGCTGCGTACAATATGGCGGAGGATATACAAAGTTTTTAGATTAAAGTATACCAGTAAGAAAAGAGGACATATCTATTTCAGGATATGTCCTCTTATTTAATATTGCCACGTTCCCAATTCTGGAAATTCTTCCAAAATTTTATGAAACTGTTTTTCTAACGCTATTAAATCTTGTTTCGTCTTTCCTTCCAAAACCACTACCAGCTCTGGCAAATTTGATGACGCGCGAATCAGCCCCCACCCATCATCGAGTTCCAACCGAACTCCGTTGATGGTGATGATCTTTTCTGCGCTGTACTCTTTTTGGATATTAGCTTTAATTTTATCGACAATTTGATATTTCCTTTCATCCGGACAGGGAATATGATATTCTGGTGAGCTTTCATATTTTGGATATGGCAGCAAAAGTTCATCTAGGGTATTGCCGCCTTTGGCCATTAGGGCAATCAGAGAAGCGCCTGCAAACAAGGCGTCATCAAATCCCCAATAGTAGCTCCCACTCCAAAAAATATGTCCGCTTCTCTCCCCTCCCAAGGGTGATTGATAGCGCCTCACTGCTTCTTTAATATGGGAATGTCCTGTCGGCGCCATAACTCCCACCCCACCAAGGGATTGTACGGATTCCGATAACGCACGGCTGCACTTCACATCGTAAACAATGGAAGCTCCTTTGTGCTCCTTTAATACGGAAGCGGCCATAGGAATTAATAACCGATCACTCCAAATATCATTACCATGGTTATCCACCACACCCAAGCGATCACCATCACCATCAAATGCTAAGGCCAGATCGCCTCGAATATAGGGGTGGACGACCATTTCTTTCATGCGTTTCCGCGCCTGAGAATCCGAAGGATTGGGGAAATAATTAGGGAATCGATGGTCGGGGTCACAATGGATGGGAAACACAGTGCACCCCAGCATTTGAAAAAGCTCGTATGCGAAAACTCCTGTAGCACCGTTGGCACAATCAATAACTACACGAAGTTTATGTTGGTCTATCGGGGAAAAACGGCCCGAAATTTGATTAAGATACTGATCCCTTAAATTTACTTTGATTATCTTTCCATTTCTCTCTTTAATCTTTTGTGGGTTGTTGATTAGATATTTTAATTCACGAATCTGTTTTGGAGTCATTGTGCGGGAATATCCTACCGCCATTTTCATGCCGTTCCATTGGCTGGGATTGTGGCTGGCAGTAATCATCATTGCTCCGAGACAGCGAAAATAATATTGGGCATAGTATACCATAGGTGTTACCGACAGGCCGATATCATAAACAGTGATTCCTTGTCGTCTAAAAGCTTCCGCAGCGACTTCCGTAAATTTTGGTGAAGAATCTCGATTGTCGTGTCCTATTACAACTTTATCGATATCTCGTCTTTTTAGAAAGGTTCCGTAGGCCGTCGCAATGACAGAAACGGACTGTTCGTTTAATTCATCGGAAGAAACCCTGCCACGAATATCGTATTCCCGAAACATGGATTCATTGATATCCAAATAGCTTCACCTCACAGATAATTAAGATTATCGCCTTCCAAAGAAGCAACAATTTCTTTGATCTCTTCCACCCGTTTTCGAGGACATACCAATAAAACGCCATGGTCTTCCACGATTACCACATCCCGTAACCCCATAACAGCTACAAGACGGTTATCTGCAATAATTACTGAATTCTTCATGTCTTTTGTAATGATGTTACCGCTTTTAATGTTGCCGTTTTCATCATCATCTAGAAGAGCACCAAGACTATTATAGCTTCCCACATCGTCCCAAGGAAAATGAGTTTCCACCATCGCAGTATTTTTTGACTTTTCCAGAATACCCACATCAAAAGAAACAGAAGGGAGTTCGGAAAATATACGATATAAAACATCTTTTTCACTTTCGGTTCCTATGGCATCCTTCATTGGAGTAAAAGCTGCCACCATCTCGGGAAGATGTTCTTGATAAAAATGAAATATATTTTTTAGCGTAAACACAAAAATTCCGCTGTTCCAATTGTAAGTTCCTTTTTTTAAATAACGCCTCGCTTTCTCTCGATGGGGTTTTTCCACAAAGCGGCGCACTTTATAATAGGAGCATCCATCGATCTCTACTTTTCGCCCTCGCTCCACATACCCGTAACCCGTGGCAATATATTTCGGCCGAATACCAATTACGACGATGCCGCCGCTATGTTCCGCCGCTGCAGCAGCACGCTGAATCGTTTCAATAAAAAGATTATCATCACCAATTTGATGATCTGCGGGAAAAACGGCCACAATTCCATCATCATGATCTTGACTGATTTTGAGACAGGACCAATAAATGGCCGCAGCTGTATTTCGAGGCAACGGTTCAGTAATCACTTGTTCGCGCTCAATTTCAGCACCACAATGGCATAGTACTAAAGGGAGTTGATCATCTGCAGCGGCAATATAAGGCGGTATATTTTTGCTAACCAACAATGCCCTACGATAGGTACGCGCCAAAAGACTGTCACCACCACCGATATTTAAAAATTGTTTTGGACAGTTCTCCCTGCTTAACGGCCAGAACCGTGCCCCCTTTCCCCCCGCCATAATCAGGGAGATGAGCTTTTTCTCCATTGAAAAACCCCTCCTTCTCTTTCAATATATGAAGAAGGAGGGGAAAATGCGCACAGTTTTCTCAAATAAAGAATTTACTTCATTTGTGCAATCATTTCAATTTCAATTAAGGCGCCCTTAGGCAAAGCACCAACCTGCACAGCACTTCTGGCTGGATAAGGCTCTGAGAGGTAAGAAGCATAAATTTCATTAAACGTTGTAAAATCGCCGATATCCTGTAAAAACACTGTAGTTTTCACAATATCCTCATAGCCAAGACCTGCGGCGCGCAATAAAGCACCAATATTCTCCATAACTTGATTTACCTGACCTTTAATATCTTTGGCTACTATGTCGCCTACTTTGGGGTCAATGGCAATTTGTCCCGAAGCATAAAGCATTCCGTTGGCAATTACTCCTTGAGAATAAGGTCCGATGGCTTGTGGAGCCTCATTGGTTTGAATGATTCTTTTCAATGGTTTCACCTCTTATTTTAGATTCGTTTTCCATCAACAAAGGTATGAGCAAAAGAATAATCAGTTACGGCATGACGGTTCCCGGTGTGAAAAGCCTTGTCGCTGATGTCCCATAAATGAAGCGCCATATCCTTGGCCTCATCCATTAATTCCATCACGCTTTCATTACGATCTCGCTTTTCTCCCCAATGATACCAGGTTTTCTTTGCAGAATTCAGGAAGTCATCAGTGGAGCTGGGCGCTGTCTTAAAATGAGCCGCAAACTTGCCATAGTTCTTTAATAAAGATTGCACCATCGCGCCAAAAGGTTTCATCATACCGCTTTTATCATATAAAAGCTTGTTAATCCAGATTCCATCTACAAAGCAAGATTGGATGGTTTGTGGACGTACATCAACACTATAAACGCTTTTTAAAACGCGGCTCAACAAACCGGCAATAATGCGGCGTGATTCTTTATCAATATTGTAATAGTCGTTCACATTGAAGTTGCCAATTGATTCTCCGCAAACCATAGGATAGAGTTCGTTATCAATCCCCGACTCCACTTTCCAATGGGCACTATTGTCTTTCGGAGGTTCCGAAGCAGCGTCTTCTATTTGATATTGCCGGGAAAAAACATAGGGATGAATTTTGCTATCCAGTGCGTAGTGGCAACAAAAGCCAAAATAATACGCGGCAAGAATGTCAAAGTCCAACATTTTGCGGTGGCTGATGATATCCTTCACTAGAAATTTAAACAGTTCTGCTGTTTTTTCTCCATGGATCATACGTCCGTATTGAGGCAAAGGACTGCCTGCAACAACGGCACGATGGAAATAAAGCAAATCAGGCCCTTGCAGCCCCCAACAAAAAGCGCCCAAATTTTCTTCAATACATGTTATAATATTTGGCTTTGCCGCTGCTAATACTTGTTGTCCAAAAATATGATGGGTCGTAAAATCTGCCATGGGTAGTCATCTCTCTATCAAATTTAAAACTTTTTCATAAGTATTATATCACATTTTATGACCAAATCAAAGGATTCACGTGTCTTAATGAATGAATGTTTGAAAACGACCGGCATAAAAAGATCATTCAAAAACTCTTTATTCTACTTTTTGTAAAGTAACATCTTGGGGCTTGATCCAACCTAATTTTCGCATGGGAAGCGAAATAGCCAAAACAAGCACAGCAGGGAGGATAAAATGCATCAATAAAATTTCTACCAGCACAAGAAGATTGCCTGTGGTTGGTGCCATAGCAGCAAAAGCACCAAATTGTCCCACTAAGCCAGAAGTCCCCATTCCTGCTCCCACCGCCGTATTGGTCATATGGAGAACAGCGGTGGAAATGGGACCAAGAATTGCCGAGGCCAGAATGGTGGGAATCCAAATTTGTGGGCGGCGCAAAATATTGGCAAATTGCAGCATGGATGTTCCCAAACCTTGAGATATCAAACCTCCGAATCCATTCTCACGAAAACTCATTACAGCAAAGCCCACCATTTGCGCAGAACATCCTACGGCGGCAGCGCCTGCAGCAATCCCGCTGAGATCAAGCATAATACAAATCGCCGCAGAGCTAATGGGTGCTGTTAAACACATTCCTACAATTACCGCTACGATAATTCCCATGGGAACAGGAGACATTTCTGTAGCGATATTAATGGCGCTCCCGATAGCCAACATAAAATCTTGTATATAGGGACCGGTTAATCCCGATGCGATCCCTCCAGCTACAATGGTAAGAAAAGGAACAATCACAATATCTATTTTGGTTTTTCCTGCCACCAATGAAGCAATTTCTGAACCAACGACCGCACCAATATAGGCTCCTACAGGACCACCAACAGAATAGCCAAAAGCCCCTGCCGCAACAGCTGAAAAAATTACCAAAGGTTTCGCCTTTAATCCCCAGGCGATGGCAGCGCCGATGGCACCGCCTACCACCGGCGAAGAAGCGGAAAGCACTTCAGTATATCGTCCCAAAAATCCAAGTCCGGGAATGAGACTTAGTTGAGAGATAATAAGCCCAATAATCAAAGATGCAAATAATCCCATGGCCATTGCGCTCATCGCGTCGATAAAATATCGCTTTAACACATTGCCAACGACTCCCTTTGCCATAAAAGCTCCTCCCCGATATTACCAAATCAATCAATATTTGGTAAATATTTTATCATAAAGAGTCGTTACTTTCAACGATAAGGCTATTGAGATAAGCGCATATTTTCTTTAGAACAGGACCTCCGTCCCCCACTCCGGACGATCCGTCTTCCACCAAAATAACGATAGTGTAGCGTGGTTCCTCTGAAGGGAAAAAACCTCCGATCCAAACATTCCCCGTTTCTGATGTTCCGGTTTTTCCTGCGAGATCTAGACTTTGGAGGTTTAAACTTTTTCCAGTCCCCGTTTGAAATGTCTTTTGCATCATTACTTTTACTTCTGCTGCTGTGCTGCTTTGAATCACTCTTACGGGATATGATTGGGCATAAGATCTCGGTGGCTCACCGTCGCCTGGATCTACTTCCATCACTAATCTTGGCTCCATTAAAAAACCGCCGGAAGCAATGACATTAATCATTTTGGCCAAATTCAGCGGTGTCATGGTTACGCCGCTTTCTCCCAAAGATAAATTGGCAATATCCCCCTCCGTTGTTCCTGCTGTTTGGATTTCAGAACGATGCTCCAGAGGGTAACCAATTAACGTATCCTCATCCAAACCCCATGTCTCAAAAGCGTCTTTAATACGGTCAATTCCTAATTTTTTCCCGACATTGATGAATACGGGATTACAACTCAATGATAACGCTTCTTCAAAGATCATGAAGCCGTGACCGTCTTCTTCCCAACAATGGACCTCTTGACCGTTTTCCAGATGATAGACACCGTCACAGTAACCAATGGATTCTCTTTGCATAATTCCGTTTTCCAGGGCAATGGCAGATAAAAAGATCTTAAATAGAGATGCCGGAGGATAGGCGCTGAGTGCTTTGTTAATATAAGCGTCATCAGAAATCAGTGGTTCCACATGGTTGGGATCATATTTCGGAGACGAAGCCATTGCCAGTACATCACCGGTTTGAGAGTCGAGGATCACTGCCGCGCCGTTCATTCCATCGAGAGCAGACTCCACAGCCTGCTGGATCTCCAGGTCCAAAGTTAATGTAACAGATCCTGATGAAACCTCTTCGGTACTGATAACATAATACTCATCATCGTATACGGGACGATTTCTGTCATCCACCACAACGCCTAAGGTTTCACCTCCCTGTCCCCGAAGAACGGAGTCGTAAATACGTTCGATCCCGCTTAACCCAACCAAGTCTCCCTCATGAAGCCCGGATTCTGCTTTGCCGGAAAGAAGGTCGTTTTCTGTAACAGTCCCGAGCTCACCTAATAAATGAATTGCAGGTAGTCCACTTTGGTAACGTCCAACTTGTCCTACAATAAAGAGTCCGGGCTCATTCAACGATTGTATTGCAGATACCTCTTCGGTAGTTAGATTTGATTTCGCCACAAAAGGCAAATATCGAATCATTGTCTCTTCATCACCAAATCCCTCAATTTTTCGATAAATACTATCTTGATCCATTATTAATATATCAGCCAATGAAGATGCTGTCGAATCAGCATCATCCACCAACGATGGAAAGATCATTAAGGACGGTGTTTCTTCATGATTGGTAATGGTTGCCCCATTACGATCCAGGATGCGGCCACGGGAGTTCTGGCTTAAATTCATTGTTTTTATTTGTTGACTATCGGCCTTCTCTGTCATGGCATTATGTTGAAAAAGTTGGAGATACCCGAGGCGGAGTATTACAGCGGCAGCACAAATAAAAAAAATTGTGATCACAAATGAAATACGTTTTGAAGAAATCATATTATTCTCCTTTAACAATAAAAAATGACCGGGACAAAATCCCGGTCATGATATGCAGCTCAAAATCAATTATTTATAAGTTGCTATATTTTTTGCTATAAACCGTACAGATTGCCGATATTATTTTGTAACATCTTCGGCGGAGTTATACACAATTTTGGCAGAAAAAGGAAGTCCTCTAAGGATACGACGCACAGGCCCCACCTTGCCAAAACCGCGAATCGCAACAATTCCTTCTTGATTGTCAAGGGTAGAAACGATGGCTAAATGATCATAAGCCTCAAAAACGCGATTTAAAAAATCAATATGATGAGGCGCTGTTTGGACATGTAAAGTAAAAGGTTCAATGCTCATTGCATTTCCTCCTGAGAATCGACATTACGGGAAGCGGCTGCGATCTGGGAAGGTAGACTACCATCTGGGCATGAGGAGCGACATCAATCGACTGCCATTCTTCATTATATATCTCACGAATGGTTTGTGAAATATAATCCCCTTGAGGTAAAAGAATTTCTATTTGGTCACCCACACGGAAACGATTCCTTTGTTCTAAAACAAGGCAACGTTTTTTCTCATCATAACCACGAACCACAGCGATAAAATCATAAGTGCGAATATAAGAGGAAGAATCATAACGATGGTCCTTAGATTGGGGAGGTCCTTCAAGAAAACCGTGGCAATATTGGCGATGGCTGATTTTGTCTAACTCCCTTTGCCAGTAGGGTAGCTTTTCCTGAAATAATTCCTGTGATTCCATGAGAGCATCGACAGCCTCACGATAAACTTTTGTGGTGACAGCGGTATAATAAGGGCTTTTCATGCGGCCTTCGATTTTGAGAGAATGAATGCCGATTTCAAAAAATTTCGGCATAAATTCCAATAAGTTTAGATCTTTGGAATTCATAATATAACTCCCACGATCATCCTCTTCCAGTGGAAAGTATTCACCGGGACGTTGAGATTCCACCAGAGCATATTGCCAACGGCATGGGTGGGTACATGCGCCTCTATTGGCATCTCGACCAGTGAAATAATTACTTAAAAGACATCGTCCGGAATACGACATACACATGGCACCATGAACGAATATTTCTAAATCAATGGAAACCCGCTGGCGAATCTCACGGATTTCTTCAAGGGTCAATTCCCGTCCCAATACTATGCGGTTTGCACCCAATCGCCGCCACATTTCCACAGTACGCCAATTCACAGAATTTGCCTGGGTACTGATGTGGATCGGGATTTCCGGGGCAAATTCTTTGGCCAAGGCAACTACACCCAAATCAGAAATAATCAATCCGTCGGGTTCAATGTCGCGCAAATCACAAAAATATTTTCCTATAGCAATCAGATCACGATTATGGGCAAAAATGTTAGCAGCTACATAAACCTTAGCATTTTGCTTATGAGCGATTTTAACGGCCTCGGCTAGTTTATCCATGGTAAAATTGCCGCTTTTGGCTCGAAGACCAAAGTGCTCCCCTGCCAGATATACGGCATCTGCCCCATAGGCAAGGGCAAACTGGAGTTTTTCCATATCTCCGGCAGGGGAAAGAATTTCCGGTCTAGAGCATTTATTCGTTATCATAGTCCCCTCTTTCAATAGCCTCAATGGCAGCAAGATGTTCTTCATAAGTATTGGTAAAAATATGGGCGCCATTGGGCTTGGCCACAAAGAAGAGATAAGTCGTATCGGCGGGATACAGCGCTGCTTCTAACGAGGCTTCTCCTGGCGAAGCAATGGGAGTCGGCGGCAACCCCTCATGGATATAGGTATTGTAAGGAGAATCGACGGCAACATCCTCATTGGTCAAAACGGGTTTTACTTCTCCCAAAGCATATTGCACTGTTGCGCAGCTTTGCAAAAGCATCCCCTGATCCAGACGATTGTAAAAAACACCCGCAATAATGGGACGGTCTTCCTGCACTACAGCTTCTTTTTCAACGATAGAAGCCATGGTTACCCAATCATGGATTGAAAGCCCCCGCGTAGCTAACTGTGCTTTCCATTCGTCTGTCAGTAAACTGTCAAATTGCGCAATCATGGTATTAATTACATCGTATGCAGAAATACCTTTTTCGAAAAGGTAGGTTTCAGGGAAAAGATACCCTTGGACACGGAGAGCGTCTCCCTTTTCACCGATATAATCATAATTATAATCGCCATTGGCGGCAGCATCCAAAAATTCTTCCCTGGTAGTAACGCCTTTTTCTTCCAGTGTTGCAATGATCTGTTCCATATTGTATCCTTCTGGAATGGTGACCCTTGTACCAACGGAATCTTCTCCGCCCTCTTCCAGACGGTCCACCACTTCTTTCAGGCTGTAAGATCCGTCAAAAGTATAGTTGCCCTGCTGCAAATCATTCCCTCTGCCAGAGAGTTTTAAATAAACTTTAAAATCCAATTCTCCGCGAATAACATGGTGATCGGCAAGGATAGATCCAATTTCCGATGAGGTAGTCTCGGCCGGAATTTCCACAGTAACGCTATCTACACGATAAGGCATAAAATACCGATAGAGCGGTATTGCAACGGCCGCCAGAACGACGAGAATGATTAAAATAATTACTACTTTTTTCATAATACTGTATCCTTTGCTAGTTTCGTGGTTCAAACAATATTCGATATTATAAATATATTTACTGATCCGGTCCCACCAGAACAATTCGTTTCTGAGCGCGATAAGTGCTGGTAGATACGGTTTCAGTGGATATTACTTGCCCGTTACTTATAATACTCCTGTAAACATTGGCCTCTAAGCCTCTGGAACCGCTGGATTTTACTTGCTGCGTACCAGGAGCCAAGCTTTCGTCGGTGACCGTTTCTGTAGTATAAGGAATATAGCGAACGACTTCCGAGGTGATTTCTACATCTTGTTTGTATTCTGTATTCCCATAAAATGTTACGGTAATCGTTCCACCACTGCAATATGCGTGAATTAACACCGGAGTTTCATAATCGTTGCGAAATTTAAGATCTGAAGATCCCCAAGCAACCATAGCATCTTGCCCCGGATCCACATAGGCAATGACCAGAGAATGGGGATTACGTTCCGTGACCGTTAATTGAGGGCAACGAAGGATCGCACCATAAACCGTAGTGCTCACTTGACAAACTCCACCACCCATCCCAGGAGTAAATTGACCGTTTTCAATGATAACCGCATCACGAAATCCCCGTTCTGCAGTTCGTTGCCCTACAGTATCATTGAATGAAAATGTGGCTCCCGGCTCAATAATGGTCATATCAAGATATTCGCAGGCCTGCCAAAGATTGTGAGATCGATCAGCTTGACCAGCATTGTATTTTGTACTAAAAGTCGCAAGAACGCCATTAATCTTCATAGCCTCCAAATCTTCAGTTGTTGTTTCCGGTACCGCATTGGTATTGATCACTACTTGTACTTCATTAATCGTACGGTCAGATAATGCAGCAGAAACTAGCTCTTTTGTAGCGTCTACATCAAGTGCAGAACCATTCACAGAAGGATTGATATAAATAGATCCATCATCACTGATACCAAAGGAGGCATCTTGCGCTGTGGTTCCAATTTCTTCCGCAATGGCTGTTAAAATTGGATCAATCTTTGTTTCATCTACTTGAAAAACCGAAGTCAAATCGACCTGGTCTTGTCTTTGGCGATATCGTTCTTGATAACGCTGAAAAATATTGCCGGCACGGGTCACTTCACAAGCAGCATTATAAATATTGTCATCGTCACGAATTAGCCCCAGATCCCCAGCAGTATAGATCCATTCCGCACTATCCGTATAGAGCCGAATGTTCCGGGCTATCTGCACATCATAGGCTTCTGAAATCACTTCTCTTGCTTCTTTTTCGCTGAGTCCACTGAGATCTTCACCCAAAAAATAAACATTTTGAGCGATTTTTCCTTGATGGACATCATAGTAATCATAACCGAAAAATGCGCCTAAGAATAGCAATAGAAAAAAACCGATGCCGCCAAAAATGAGCCAAAGCTTCTTTTTTCTGTTGAGTCGGCCCTTTTTTTCTGTTGTATCAGATATTTCTTTTTTGTTTTCTTGCATATTTCACACCATTGATCATGGTCGGAAAATTATTCTTCTTCCTCTACCATCCCCATATAGACCTCTGCGACCTTATCCCATTCGTCATCGTCTTCGATATCCACCAATAATTCCTCTTTGGTTTTGGGGTCAACTTCTAAACGGAAAATCAATGCTTCATCTTCATCCTCATCGCCTTCAGGGGGAGCTATCACAACATATTCCGCACCATCCACTTCAATGATTTCTAAAACTTCAAAATCGCGCTCTGTTCCATCTTCGTCAATGAGAGTGACTAAATTTACTTCATATTCTTCATTTTCCAACATTTCCATATCTTTATCTGTCATAATGCACCTCTTGAGATTGATGATTTTTTAAATAATCCAAATAACTTTGCAAAATTAGAATTGCAGCCAAAGAATCTACGTTTTTTCGACGTTTTTTGCGACTCATGTCAGCTTCCAACATTGCAGATTCCGCCATTTTCGAGGTGAGTCGTTCATCCCAATAGACGATGGGAAGATTGACTTTGTTCCCCAGAAGCTCGCCATAATCTTTAGCCATTTCACAAGAAGGTCCCTCGGTACCGTTCATATTGCGAGGATACCCCACAACGATGGCTTTTACTGCCATATCTTTCGCGATGTCGGCAAGGTTATCAATTTCCTGCTCTGTATTTCCTTTTCTGCGAATCGTGGGTAAACTTTGGGCCGTAATTCCCAAAGGATCGGAGATTGCTACCCCTACGTTTTTCGTTCCCACATCCAACGCCAAAATTCTCATACTGCTCCTTCTCGCTTAAATAATACTGATTGCGTCCTGGTCACAATTATCGCGGCAATAACCACATAAAACACATTTGCTTTCATCAATAAAAGCCCTCGCATCATTTTCTTTTAGCGAAATCGCCCGCTGACCGCAACGGCGTAAACATTGACCGCAAGCAATACAACGGTCTGTTACTTCAATATGCCGTCTTTCCACAATATATTCAGACAGATCTTGTGAATCCGGTTCTTCTCCCAGTGCCCAGGCCACATTAATACGAACTTCGCAACGGCTTTTCATTCCCACAGCAAAGGAGGATAAACCGGGAATTTCATAAGCCCAACGGCAACATTCTTTGGCTTTATGAGCCAATTTCCCTCCGGCTAAGGCTTTCATTCCATAGAGCCCTTTCCCCTTTCTTGCCGCATAAGCGATGGCATTCACCATATCATCGCGCGTGCCGTCAATGATGCCATGACCGTATTTGTTGATTAGGGGATGAATAATATCCATTTCATCAAGATCCGCAGCGGCGTATACCGCACTGACAGCGTGGGTAGAGATACCAACTGCAGTCAGACGATTTTTTGCTTTCTGTTCTAAAAGATATTCCACTGCCTCCCAATGACCTTTGATGGTTAATCCGCTTTCCTGTTCGTGAAGGAGGAAAATATCTAATTTATCACGATTCAATTTACGTCTGGCTTCTTCAAAAGCCTTTTCCATAAGGGAACGATTCCAAGCATAGGACTTAGAGGTAATGTAAATTTCTTCTTTTCGTCCTTTTAAAGCTTCCCGAATGTAGTCATAGGTCTCATAACATTCTGCAGTATCAATGAGATTTACGCCAAAGTCCAGCGCTTCGCGGATGACTGCCGCTCCCTCAGATAATGGGAGATTTTTATGAAGCGGTCCGATGGTCAATGCACCGAAAGCGATTGGGCTAACCATAAATCCCGTCTGCCCCAAAGGACGATATGTCATTTTAGTCACAGGCATGCTCCAGATAATAGCGAACCAGAACTTCAACAATATCATCGCGCTCTACTTTTTGGATGAGATTGCGCGCGTCGTTATGACTGGTAATATAACTCGGATCACCGGAGATCAGATAACCGGTAATTTGATTGGTGGCAGCGTACCCTTTTTCCGTAAGAGCAATATTTACGGATCGAATAATCGCAGGGACATCTACTTCTTTGGCGTTACAGAATTCCATAGTTGCGTCGTAGTTTGTCGGTTTACTCATAGTAGAACCACCTTTCCTTCCCGGTGGAAATTAAATCGCACCGAGTAATTCCTTAGCCTTGGCCATTGCCTCGGCTACTTTCGATGTATCTTTCCCGCCAGCCTGGGCCATATCGGGACGTCCACCGCCACCGCCACCCACAATGGGGGCAATCTCTTTGATTAATCTACCGGCCTGAAGGCCTTTTCCCTGCCAATCTTTTCCAGCTGTTACAACAATACTTACCTTATTGTGATCTATAGCAAAAAGAACAAGGGCCAAATCACTGCGACCTTCTTTCAAACGGTCAGCTGTTTCTCGCAGTCCGTTCATATCCATATTTCCCATGTTGGCAACAAGGCCTTTTCCAGAAGGAAACGCTTCAATCTGTTCCAAAACATTTTTGGCACCTGCTTCGGCAGCCGCTTGCTTATAAGCTTCAATTTCTTTTTCTTTGTCCTTTAATTCACTTAAAAGGGCTTTGACTTTAGTGACTAGGTCGTCATTTTTCACTTTGAGTATACTGCTTAATTCGGCCAAACGGTCTTCTTCTTTCTGATAATAGGCTCGCGCGGCATCGCCAGTAACTGCTTCAATACGACGAAGCCCCGCGCCAATGCTGGATTCAGAAACAATTTTGAATAGGCCGATCTCTCCGGTACGGGATACATGAGTTCCCCCACAAAGTTCTTTGCTCCAATCGCCGATATTCACAAATCGAACACGGCTGCCATATTTTTCTCCGAATAATGCCATAGCTCCTTGGGCTTTAGCTTCCTCAAGATCCATTTCCTTGGTAACAACTTCTGAATCTTTCATAATTTCCGCATTGACACGATCCTCAATTTTTTGCAACTCTTCCGGTGTTACTGCAGAAAAATGGTTAAAGTCAAAACGCAAACGATCCTCTGTTACCAAAGAGCCTGCCTGATTGGCATGATCTCCAAGAACCTCCCGGAGAGCCTTGTGCATCAAATGGGTCGCTGTATGATTCCGCATCGTCGCTTTCCGCAAAGGAATCGTCACTTCTACACTACAAATATCTCCGGCTTTGAT
Source organism: Candidatus Cryptoclostridium obscurum (assembly GCA_904420535.1). GTDB lineage: Bacteria > Bacillota > Dehalobacteriia > UBA7702 > UBA7702 > Cryptoclostridium > Cryptoclostridium obscurum. The sequence goes on along the minus strand of CAJFVQ010000038.1, from coordinate 45,673 downwards.
ATTCCCATTTATTCCAGTGACTTTATGAATATAGATTCCGTTGGGAAGATTGAACGTAGTAAGCACTTCCGCTTTGGCGCTTCCCACAGTGATAAGACCACGGTCACCAACTTGTCCCCCCATTTCTGCATAACAAGGGGTCCGATCCAAGACAAGATAGCCTTCCTCACCGGCGGAAATCGCATCGGTTCTCCTTTCTCCGAGGATAACTGCTTGGACTTTGGCCTCATCTGCCATGGTTGTATAACCGCTAAATTTTGTAGCCTTTATATCTCCCAAAAGTCCGGACAATACCAGAGCAAGCTCTTTTCCTGTTTCTGCACTGCCAGCTTCCTGGGAACGAATACGCTGTTCCTCCATACATTTTTCAAAGCCGCTCATATCTACGGTCATACCTTGTTCTTCAGCGGCATCCTCTGTCAAGTCAATAGGAAATCCATAGGTATCGTAAAGCTGGAACGCATCTTCCCCGGAAATCAATGTTTTTCCCTGTTCTTTCGCGATTGCAATTTTATCTTCCACCATTTTCATTCCATCTGCTAAAGTAAGATGGAATCGCTCTTCTTCGTTGGCAATGACTTTCATAATAAAATCCTGTTTTTCGCGAATTTCCGGGTACTGTTCTCCCATCAGATCCACAACTACGGGAACGACTTTGGCCAAAAAAACGCCTTCCATACCCAGAATTCGAGCAAAACGTACTGCTCTCCGAAGAATTCGGCGTAACACGTAGCCCCTTCCGTCATTGGAAGGTAATACACCGTCGGCAATCAAAAAAGTACAAGAACGGGCATGATCAGCAATCACGCGCATGGGGAAACCGCGCTCATCACTATGATACTCAATGTTTGTTTCCTTTTCGATGAAGTTAATAAGTTTTTTTAGTAAATCTGTGTCGTAATTTGAAGGAACATTTTGCATAATTGAAGCAATACGCTCCAGTCCCATTCCCGTGTCGATGCAAGGATTGGGTAGAGGAGTCATATTTCCTTTTTCATCACGGTTATATTGCATAAACACAAGGTTCCAAATTTCAAGCCAACGATCACAGTCACATTTACCAATACCGCAGTCGGGGCCGCAGGCAAACTCTTCGCCGCGGTCATAATGAATTTCACTGCAGGGGCCGCAAGGCCCCGTGTCGCCCATCGCCCAGAAATTATCTTTTTCATCAAGGCGATAGATACGATCTGGAGAAATCCCGGTAATTTTTTGCCAAAGCTCCCCTGCTTCATCATCATCTTTATAGATTGTAATATAAAGACGATCTTTGTCCAATTTTAGAACTTGCGTCAGAAATTCCCAGGCATAGGTAATTGCTCCTTCTTTAAAATAATCACCAAAAGAAAAATTTCCCAGCATTTCAAAAAATGTATGGTGGCGAGCTGTTTTTCCCACAGTATCAAGGTCGTTATGCTTTCCGCCGGCACGAACGCATTTTTGAGAAGTAGTTGCTCTTTTATAGGGACGCTCTTCCAACTCAAGGAATACATCCTTAAACTGAACCATACCCGCGTTGGTAAAAAGCAAAGTGGGATCATTATGTGGTACTAGGGAAGAACTGGGTACCTTTTGATGGCCTTTGCTTTCAAAATAATCCAAGAATGCTTTTCTGATTTGATTTCCTTCCATGATTTTCCTCCAATGCAACTTCTTATGTAAAAAGTACGATAATAATACAAGATTCCATCATGTTATTATAGAATTTTCTTGCATAAATGTCAATCAGAACCACATGAGACAAATCTTTCATAACAGAATCGTAAAATAACTTTGCCTATGGCCGCCAAAGGAATCATCAAAACCATACCAAGAAGACCACCGGCATAACCGCCGATCAGCACCAAAATAATAATGGAAACGGGATGTAGTCCCACCTGGTCACCGATGACACGGGGAGAGACGAAAATATTTTCAAACTGTTGCACTCCAATAATAAGAATAATGACAAGAATCAAATGTACTTCTGGTTGAAAGGATGCAATCATCAGGATCGGCACAGCGCTGAGGAAAGGACCGAAATACGGAATAATGTCAAGAATTCCTGATAAAACTCCCAATAGTAGAGGATAGTCTACGCCCAGAATCCATAAACCCAGAAATGTTATTACGCCAACAATCAGAGAGACAAGAAGGTTCCCACGAATAAATCCCCATAAAACATCGTTGGTTTCCTTTGCCAAAAGCAAAACAGAACTGCGATGTTGAGGAGGAAATATGCTGATGAGCACTCCTCCTATTTTCTGATGATCCCGTAAAAAGTAATAGGCCAAAACAGGGCATAATAATAAATAGGTAATTTTTTGTGGTAATTCCATCATGCCATTTAAAGTGCGTACTGCAAAATCGCTGGAGCGATTTTGCAAAAATGAAGTAAAATAGCGTTCTAAGGAAGAAAACCCCTCAGTGCCAAGGAGGTTACGAACTGTTTCCATGATCCGTTGCCAAATGGATGTGAGATATTCCATAAACTGGGGTAATTTTGCCCAAAAGGAGGATAATTCTCCGGAAAAATACGGAAGAAACACGAATAAAATGAACAGTAATATCATACTAACGATACTGTATACTAAAAAGATGGATGCCTTTTTAGGCATTCCTTTTTCATTGAAATGATTCATCATAGGGTAAAGCAAGTAGGCAATGATAGCTCCGCCCATTACCAACAACACCAAATCATAAAATAGCCAAAAAACCAATGCAGCGAAAATGATTGCACAGGGTAATATAATCAAGGATATAACCTTTTTTTTATTCATAGTCGCTACTCCTTAAAAAATACAATATAGAAAACCCGAAGTGAACGGTGCTTTGATCGCATTCACTTCGGGTTAAGAGGCTTACGGTTTTACAATCCAAAATATGCGGATACCGCTTACATTAGGTCTTCCCATGTGTGCTTCAGATTTTTCATGAAACACTTTGCCTTTTTTTCCATATGGTCAGGGAAGATTAAAACCGCTCCCCTGTGCTTTTTCCCAGGGCCGCCGCTGTTGGCATAATCGTGGTAGAGGTAGCCCACGGCACTGCCGATGAGAAAGGCGGAAAGAACGCAAAATTTGTGTTGACTAAACAAAAGTTCACCTCCCATGAACCGCCATTTTCATTAAATTGCCCTCTTCTGTAATGGAGTAGATTTCTGCAGCGTTATTGAACTCTACTTGGCAATCCCAACAAAAATATCGGTTCTCGCCTATCTTCCCCACTTTCCTACTGTTGCATACGGGACAGCGCATTTGATCACCTACCATTTTTTTGTACTCTGATTTGACGTTTCAACTCTGACCAAGGTAAAAACGACCGGCCTTCTGAAAGATCATTCCAAAATCCCTTGGAAATTTCTCCGCCATCAATGGCATTTTTTTGATTAAAAACTAAATCGGAAATTACTTCCCCTTCGGAAAATCGTAACTCGGCGCGGCGCAAAAAATCACTGCAGAATATTTTTCCGCTTCCCAGTTGGTTTGTTTCTACAACAGAATCGGATGATTTTACAATAATGCCATCACGATAAATCTTTAAAATTTCCGAAGAAGGAATCACCGTATACCATCGCTTTGTGAGAGGCCGTTCCAAAACCACTCCGGCCATAACGCCATCTTTTAGATCGAGATAACATTGGGATACATGGCCAAGAAGCGTTCCTTCTTGCCAAGAAAAAACAGGCAATCCGCAAATTTCTCTTCCTTTCATTCTGCATATGCTCCCATTATTTTACGATAGCATGCCCACTTTAAGAAAAAATAACCATATATAGCCAAAATTATTATTCTTGACTATATAACTCGTTATTTGGCCTTTAATAAAAATTCATATTTTGTTTATTGTTTTCTTATTGACAATTATTTCACTGTATGATAAATTCAATCGTGAACACTGGTTTATTATTCGACCGCGATTAGGAGGCGTATCATGCAGACTCAAAAAGTATTCATCAGAAACCGCATTTTAAAGGCGGCCACCGCTGAATTTTTGCATGCCGGTTATCAAAAGGCCTCACTGAGAAATATTGCTGTTGAAGCCCATATTACACCGGGGAATATTTACCGATATTTCAAGGGAAAGTCAGATTTATATCAAGCGACTGTCGCCCCGGCTTGGGATGGAATTCAAGCGATCTTTAAAATGGTAGGAACAATTCATTATTCCGATTACTCAGAAAATACCATTTTAATGTTGACAAATTCTCTAACGGAACTTTTCATAGCCGAACAGGACGGTTTTATGATTCTAATCAAAGGCGACCCCCAATCGCCAATTCCTGATGTGCGAGAAGACTTAATTGCTATGATACGAAAAAGTATCATGAAAAATATGATGGAGGAAGATCCAAACATAAAAATCGATCCCATTATTATAGATACTTTAGCCATTTCTATTACGGAGTCCATGATTTATATTTTTCAACATTTTGATGGTTCTATTCCAAAACTAAAAAAGCGGATGAATATGACGCTGGATTTGTTATTGAGCAACTGCAAAAATAGTTTAGAGAGGGAGATTCGTTATGCTGTCGCTGATCCAATTTTATGACCGCCATAAAAAGCTACTGTATTTCACTTTTCTCATTCTCATTATCATATGTGCGGCAATGGCAACCACGGTTGATGTAAATTATGATATGACCCAATATTTGCCGGAAGACAGCATTACAAAACGTTCCATAAGTACTTTGGAATCAGAATTTAGTTATCCTGGTACTGCCAGAGTGATGATTTCCGATGTCACAATGCTAGAAGCCGCAGAGGTAAAAAAAGAAATAGAAGCCATTGATGGTATTTCCACAGTGCTTTGGCTCGATGATTACGCCGATATTACTGAACCGGAGGAATTTATCGACCAAAGATATCTTGACGATTATTATTTGGAAAACAACGCGCTTTTTACGATTGAATTTACTGAAGGAAATTATAGCACTGTTACCGATGAAGCGATTCAAAAGATTTACGATATTACCGATGGTAAGGCCGTAATTTCCGGTGCTGCAGAAGACAGTCGCTACATGCGAGAAGTCGTCAATGATGAAATGACGAAAATTATTCTCATCATCGTTCCCATCTGCCTTTTAATTTTAATGTTGGCGGGAAGAACATGGATCGAGCCGCTCCTGTATATTTCTGCCATCGGCGTTGCCGTCATGTTGAATATGGGAACCAATATTGTTTTTGAGAATATCTCTTTTATTACCCAGTCCATGTCAGCCGTTTTGCAGTTGGCAATCTCCATGGATTATTCCCTCTTTTTGTTTCATCGTTATTTGGAAGAACGCGACAAAGGCCTTGGAGTGCATCAAGCATTGGCAAGTGCCGTCAAGGCATCGTTTTCTTCCATTTCTTCCAGTGCCCTTACAACCGTAGCCGGATTCCTTGCTTTGGTTTTCATGAGCTACTCCATCGGTACTGACTTGGGATTGGTTCTGGCAAAAGGAATTGCTTTCAGCTTCCTTTGCACCATAACCTTTTTACCTCTAATGATTTTATCTCTCCATCGTGTCATTGACAAAACGCGTCATAAAGCATTTATGCCGCAATTCAAAAATTCTCGCTTCGTACAAGGTAAAATTGCTGTAATCATCATCGCAATTCTTGTGGCAGTTCCTTGTTTTCTGGCACAACAAAATAATACGTTTCTTTATGGAGATACCTCCGGCAGTTCATCTTCAGCGGCTGCATCTTCTCAGAAAGAACAAATTACATCCTTGTTTGGAGAATCGGATCCTGTAATGATTATGGTTCCCAATGACAGCGTAAGCAACGAAGAAGCCCTTTGCCGCGATCTAGAGCAGCTTGATTATGTACGAAGTGTAAAAAGTATCTCGACTTTGGCCGGTTCCGCCATTCCCCGTGATATTTTACCCGAATCACTGACAAGTCAGTTCCTATCCGAGAATTACAGTCGTATCGTCGCGTTTCTTAATTTTGAGGGCGAAAGCGAAATGACCTATCAATCTACGGAAGAACTTCAAAATCTTGTAGAACGCTACTACCCCGGAGAATGGTACATGGCGGGAACCGGCACTGCTACCACAGATATCAAAAATACCATTGAGACAGACAACATTGTGATCACTCTGTTTTCTCTCCTTGCAGTCGGTGCTATTGTACTTATTACTTTCCGCTCGATTTCGATCCCTATTTTACTCTTACTGGTCATTGAACTTTCTATTTGGATTAATATGGCTGTTCCATATTTCCAAGGAAATGATTTAGTTTTTATCGGCTATCTGGTCATCAACTCCATTCAATTAGGCGCCACCATCGACTATGCCATCCTAATGGCCAACCGCTATATGGAACACCGTACCAGAATGGAGCCAGAGGCCGCAGCGTTGGCGGCCCTTCAAACCGCAGGAGGATCTGTCATTACTTCCGCATTGATTTTAACGGCGGCAGGTACCGCTGAAGGAATCATGTCCAGCATTGGATCTGTCAGCCAAATTGGCTATCTTTTAGGCAGAGGAGCATTTTTAAGCGGACTTATCGTATTGACGGTTTTGCCCCGTCTCTTGATTCTTTGCGATAAACTTATCATGAAAACGACAATTCGGAAGAAAAATAAAAGAAGAGAACGAATGGAGGTATCCCAATGAAAAAACTGAAACAAACCCCAGCTGTTGTCATCTTGATTTTACTTGCAGTCCTTCTATTATCATTTCCTGCAGCTGCAGAAGAAAGTGGCAAAACGGAGACTGTTTATGCAGAACTCAACAGCGACGGATCTGTGGAAAAGGTTATGGTTGTAAATCATATTCAGACTCCTCAAGCAGGAACATATATTGACTATGGCAATTACTCTGCCATAGATAACATCACGGGAGAAGAAAAACCAATCGTTGACGGTGAAAAAATCACATGGGAACTTCCTGCATATGATAACGGCTTCTATTATATTGGTACCATGACAGATGCGGTTCTCCCTTGGAATTTATCTATAACGTGTCGTCTCAACGGTACAATCGTAGACGCAGAAGATTTGGCGGGACAATCCGGCGAAGTAATGATCCATATCAAGGCTACTGCCAATGCCGATACCTCTGCCTATTTCCGAGAAAATTTTGCCATGCAGCTGACGCAAACACTAAATACAGATCTTTGCAGCGACATTACAGCGACGGGAGCAACATCAGTTATTACAGGAAAAAATAACAGTTTGGCTTATACGATTCTTCCAGGGGAATCTTTAGACGCAACCATCACATTTCAAGCACAAGATTTGGAATTGAGCGGCCTTTCTGCAGTGATTTCTCCATTCTCTATGTCTTCTTTCTCTGCTTTAGAGGATATTACCGGCAATATTGATCAGATTTACAGCGCAATGGACCAATTGATTGACGGGAACCGCCAATTACAAAGCGGTTTCAGCGATATTCTGGTGGCTATAGCGGCCATCAATGGCGGAACCGGTGCTTTGAGCGGAAGTACCGATGTCATTTCCCAAGGATTTCAAAGTTATGCTCAGGGGCTGAATATTTTTGAAGAATATATCAATGTGTTCGCCAATCAAATGGAACAGTCCATGGGCGCTTTAGAAGAAACGACAAAAAATATCGAACAAGCAAAACAAGGATTAGCTCAAGGCAGTCAGAAAATCAAAGAAATTTTAAACAGTCTCGACCAAGAAACAGCAAATTATGCCAATTTGATCGCGGAATTAGAATCTGCACTAACATCATTAAACGACAGCCTGCAAGGGATCAGCCAGGGGATTTCTGAGCTTAAAACAAACAATGACAACATGGGCGATCAGTTAAGAGAAATCAATAGCCAATATCAGTCTTTGTACCAAGGTTATACCAGCGCTACGTCGAGTCTTAGAAGTTTACTTGGAAACACTGGTTCCGCCAACGCTCTTTTGACCCACGAAGATCCGGAAGTTCGTGCTCTCGCCGAAGCATATCTGAAAAATCAGGAGGGTATCGCTACGTCCGTTTCGGAATTGGAAGAATTGAATGGAAGCTTCTCAACATTGAACAACAATTTCTCTCAAGGAATTGATTCCATGGAAGCCGGATATCAGCAAATCAGCGCAGGGCTGGAACAAATGGAAGCTTCTGTGATAAAAATGATGAACGGACTGGACAACGGATTCGATTTTTCTTCCCTTAAAAATCAACTTTCTTCGTTGCAAAAGGAATTGGATCAGGCAGGTAATTTGTTAAATCAATTTAATATTGATGATATTGTTTTTAATTTTGAAGCTTATACTCAGGGAATCGGGGCTATGAAAAGTGCGGCTACAGATTTAAAAACCGGTTTTCAAACGATTCAGTCCAATATGGAGGAACAACTATTTCAAGGGATCGATTCGCTCTATCAGGGAACATCCACTTTATATGAAAATCTCGACGAATTCCCCGCAGGTCTTCAGGCTCTGTTAGAAGGACAAATTGCATTGCGAAACGGCATGGAAGAAGCGACTTCCATGCTAAATACAGAAGAGAATACTTCAGAAAATATTTCCTTTGCTTCGGAACAAGGCAGCGCATCTTCGGTACAATTTGTAATGAGTACACCATCCATCGCTCAGGATACGACAGTATATACGGCACCTCAAGAGGAAGAAACAAGTTTTTGGCAACGCTTTCTAAATCTTTTTTCCTGAGTGTATTGTAATATTGTATATTTTATTTTATAATAATAAACAAATATTATAGTTACTGCTATCCTCTAAAGCAAGAAAGGAATACTTATGAAGCATCTGAAAAAAGTTTTGTGTGCAATGACCGCCATTGTAATGGCACTATCTTTTGCTGCCTGCGGAGAAGAAGAAAGCAGCGAACAAGATCCTGTAGACATTTATCTTGCAGCGGCAGAAAAAACTGAGGCGCTGGGCGATCTGGATATGACTATGGATATGACTTCTACGATGGATATCGAAGGAGAATCTATGGATATTACCTATGCCATCGATGCCAAGATCAAAGATTACAATACCGATACTATGCAGCTCCAAATGGCAATGGACATGGGATTGTCCGGTACTGAAATTCCAATGAACGTTTATTATAATGAAGGTCATTATTACATTGACGCTATGGGGCAGAAAATGAGTTATTCCATGGATCTTCAAGAAATGATGACGCAGATGGAAAATCAGATGGGAATGGGATCGTATCCTGAAGAATCAATCCAATCTATTGAAGTCAGTGAAGACAATAAAACACTAACCCTTGTAATTGATGGCGCAGTGATGAGTGATTTTGTTAATCAGATGATGGCTACGTCGCTGAATACCACCACGGACACCGCCGATTTTACCATCGGGGACATTGACTGCGTCATTACATTAAATGATGATGGTTATATTGAAACCCAAACGATGGATTTCACCATGAATATGAATTTGGACGTTGAAGGCTCTTCTACCAGTTTCTCCATGAGTATCCATGCCGATTCAACTTACAATAATATTGGTCAAGAAGTGACGATCGAATTCCCCGATTTTTCCGAGTACACGGATATGGGATCTTTCAGTGATCTCACAGCCCAAGCGACACAGGAATAAACAGAAATTAGTGAGATTAAAGATGAAACGAGCGATATCGTAAGATATCGCTCGTTTATTTTTGATATAGCATTTTTAAAATCAATCATTATCTCCAGGCGCTTCCGAGGAATCTTTGCCTATGCCATTTTGAAGGAAGTAATTTTTTAATGCTTCAAAACTTTCTGCACTGACTGCATGCTCCATACGACAAGCATCCCGCAAAGCCGTTTCACGATCAACTCCCAAATGAATCAATACGTTGGAAAATAGTAAATGACGCTCATATACAGCCTCAGCAAGCTTTCGGCCTTCCGGTGTCAGGGTGATCTCATAATCATCCCCCATTCGGATATAGCCACCGTTTCTAAGTTTTTTCATGGCAACACTGACGCTTGCTTTCGACAAATTCATTTCTGCCGCAATATCTATGGAGTGAACAATTCCGTTCCTATTTTGTAAAATTAAAATATTTTCCAAATAATCTTCGCCAGATTCTTTCGTGATGTTCTCCCCCTTTCCGACTTGTCTACACATAGAATGCGAATTCAAGCACGAACAACCGTCCAGGTATCGTTGCAAAACGATTATGGTTTTCAAAATAACAATGACACTATTTATTAGCCAATTATATAATAGAAAGCGGACCGGGTCAAGATCATCAGGGCAAATCTTATATGAACACTAGTGAAAATGAATACTCAGTAGCTCATAAAAATTTATTTGGATAAAAATTTACACCTCCATTATGGGGATAAAAAAGCTTTAAGATTTTTCCTATTTTTTTTGCAATTCATTACCAACATTCCTAGAATTATTATAATTATCCCCACAATGACAATGCAGGAGAGGGGTTCACCAAGAAAGGTCATGCTAACTATAGAGCCTGTTATTAATTCCGTAGTAGACAAAAGTGAGGCATCTCCTGTTTCAATATGCTGCATACCGTAAACATACAAAACAGTGGGAATCAGGCCACTAATTAAACTAATTAAGCAAAAAAATATGAGGGATTTCCAGTCGATACCTGTTACAAAATGCTGAAAATCAGTAAACAATGCAGCACCCAGGCTACAAAATAATGAGGAATAAAATGTACATAGATATGGAAAATAGCGGCGATTTAAGACCATTCTAGTAAAAACACTATATAAAGCATTGCTTAAGCCAGCTCCTCAACCAAAAACAAAACCAATCAAATTGATATATTGATTTCCAATCAAAACCCCGCTTGCACACATGCAGCCAGAGATAATTAAAATCAATGATGCAAACTTTCGTCCGGTAATTTTTTCTTTAAAAATAATCTTCAACATTTAATTTTGATTTTTTCCAATAAAAAGTACTTGTAAAAATTAAAATACCAAATAGGAATGTTCCTATTTGGTATTTATTTGGCATTTTAATTTATATTATCCGGACAAATTAAGCTTTTAAAGAAGTTTATAAAAAGTTTTATACATGGGTTCCATTGCTAAAATCATATAATCAACATTGCATCTCCAAAGCTGAAAAAACGGTACTTTTCTTCAATCGCATGTTGATATGCCGCCAAAACATGCTCTCGCCCAGCCAAAGCCGATACTAACATCAACAAACTACTTTTGGGCAGGTGGAAATTGGTAATCAGTCCGTCAATCACCTTGTATCGGTATCCAGGATAAATATATGCTTGCGTCCATCCAGATTGCGCTTCTAAATGGCCCCTATCGTCGGCGACAGTTTCCAAAACCCGCGTTGATGTGGTACCAACAGCAATCACCCTGCCACCTTTGGCTTTCGCTTCATTAATAGCAGCTGCCGCTGTGGAACCAATTTCATAATACTCTTCATGCATTTGATGGTCTTCAATATTTTCCGCTTCAACGGGACGGAATGTACCAAGCCCTACCCGCAGATTAACTTTGGCGAAACATACACCTTTCTCTTCCAAACGATTTATAAGCTCCGGAGTAAAATGAAGACCGGCAGTGGGCGCCGCTACGGATCCCGGGATGCTGGCGTATACCGTTTGATAACGACTCAAATCCCCTTCGTAACCGTGAATATAAGGAGGGAGAGGCATGGTTCCGATACGATCCAAAAGTTCCTCCCAGATGCCACGATAATGAAAGGTAACAATCCTTCCTCCGCTTTCAGTAATACCAACCACTTCCGCAGTAATTTCAGGTACAGAAAAGGAAATGATATCACCGATACGAACCCGTTTCCCAGGCCGCGCCAAAACTTCCCAAGTATCTCCTTCTTGACGATTCAGAAGAAAAATTTCCACTTTGCCACCGCTGGAACGACGACCCATGAGGCGAGCAGGGATTACCTTTGTTTCGTTCACAACAAGAATGTCACCGGAATTCAAGTATTCTTCAATGTCTGAAAATATCCGATCTTCCCAGGTACCGTCAGTTTTGGATAACACCAGCAAACGGCTTTGGTCTCTTTTTTCTGAAGGTTGCTGAGCAATCAGTTCCTGGGGAAGGTCATAATTAAAATCTTCTAGTTTCATAATTTTATATAGACTTCCTTTGAAAATCAACGGTACTTTTCGATAGTCAACGTATCGTCACCACGACCTTGATTGTAATAATAATCGAGGATTTCATAATATTTTTTCCCTTGATAGCCCATCACACAAGCTCCCCACTGGCTCATTCCTACACAATGGCCATAACCGTGGCCGACAAACGTAACATATTGGCCTGTGGGATTCAAAAGAGAATCAAAATCAGCCCCTTCAATGAGACGTGTTCCAAAGGATTGATAAGCGCTCAAGCTGGTTCCCACCATCACATCAAAAGAACCACTATACAAAGAAAGGATGGAGCGAACCTCTTCACCGCTCAAAGATACGGTGCCGCCGGATCCTTCAAAAGTAATCTGTGTCACATAATTGCCGGCGCCATCATGATCCACTTTAACTTCTTCTAAAGTGCCAATAGTTTTTCCTGTACTAGCCTCCACTTTCAAAGCCGTCTGACTGAAAAGCATAGTTTTGGTCCAATAGTAATTTGTCGGCGTCTTTAACGTTTGGGTGCCGCCATCATCAGCTACGAAGGACTGACCGTCTTGAGGACTGGAAACACCTACCATGTACGGATAGTTTCCTCCCCATACGGTAGACGCCGATTCTGTATGCCCTCCGGCATTGGCGCAGTATACAGTATTGGCCAAATTTCCATTGTAATACAGCACCAAACCTGCCGTATTATTTACGGCATCGCGCACTCGAGCACTGACAGAATTAGAGTCATTGCTATACTTTTCATCACTATAACCACCATAAGCTTGGTCGCTGCTTCCACTGTAGATATCAAAATGTTCATCTCTGGGATTATTAATCCGGTTACAAGCATAAGACCTTGATGCTACCGCTTGAGCCTTTAAAGTTTCCAAAGATGGAGCATATCCCCCGATCTCCCGCATAACCACACTGTAGAGGTATTGTTCCATACTCAGAATATTTACCATATTACCGTCGATCCAATAAGCATCGCCACGATAAGATTTGTCTTCATAGAGAAAACGTCCAAAACCATTGACAGAGGAAAAGCGTTGACCCGGCTGTAGTTCCACACTTTTTCCTTGGGTGACGGATTGCACCACATTTCCTTGTTCATCTAAAACCTGGTAATTACCGCTGTCAGCTTTTACAGTATGCACCGAGGTTCCGATTTGAACGCGAATGGGATTTTCGTATTGGTCATAGGCAAAAGCACCACTGCTGACTATGAGCATCAGCAGTACAACAGCCATCGCCAATATGATATATTTGAATCTCATGAGCTTTCTCCTCCGGTAACTTTTTTCTTCTTTCGCTTCATATAACGATCGCGTTCACTAAATATACAACCGCAATACTTTTGGCGATAAAGTCCCTCAACCTCTGCAGTCTCTTGGGCCCATTGAAATCCTTCCCGAAAATCACGGAAATAAAAAGCTATTCCTTTTTCGTTGGCAATGCGCTCCCCTATCCTACGGATCAATTCCAAATTTTGATATGGGCTAATGGTTAAAGTCGTAGAAAAAGCGTCATAACCTTCGCGGAGCGCCAAATCTGCCGCAAGAGTCAAGCGACTTTGGTAACAATATTCACAACGGTTGTCATAATGAAGCTGTGTTTTGAGAAACTCCTCTAGGGGATATTCCTTTTCAATATAGTACGTTACATGACGACTTTCTGCCATGGCAACAAAAGTTTTTTTTCGTTCTTTCCACTCTTTATAAGGATGAATATTGGGATTGGCATAATAAAGAGCGAAATCAATATTTTCTTCCCGCATCACTTTGACAGGATATAAAGAGCAGACGCCGCAGCAGGCATGGTACAATATTCTCATCATAAATTCAATCCTCGGTATCGTCAAAAAGAGAAGATGTGTTTTCCTCCTCCTTTTTCGGTTCCGTATAACCAAGATAGCGATAAGCAGCAGGCGTTGCCATACGTCCTCGTAAAGTACGATTTAAAAAACCAAGCTGCATTAAAAATGGTTCATAAACATCCTCTACCGTATCGGCACTTTCATTGATGGTTGCAGCGATGGTTTCCACTCCAACCGGGCCGCCATTGAATTTTTCTATAATGGCAATAATTACCTTTTTATCGACGTTGTCAAGACCCAGAGGATCTACCTCCAACATATCAAGGCCTTGCAGAGCCACTTCGCCGTCAATTCGCCCGTCAGCCTTGACCTCGGCAAAATCGCGGACACGGCGTAAAAGTCGATTGGCGATACGGGGCGTCCCGCGGGATCGGCGAGCAATTTCTTCAGCACCCTCATTGGTGAGAGGAACCCCCATGATCGTAGCAGCCCGTTGTAAAATAATTTTTAGATCATCGGTATTGTAATAATCCAATCGACTGATTACACCGAAGCGGTCCCGCAAGGGAGATGAAAGCATCCCCGCTCTGGTTGTGGCGCCGACCAAAGTAAAGGGGGGAATGTCCAACCGCATAGTACGAGCGGCAGGACCTTTCCCAATAACGATATCAATGCAGAAATCCTCCATGGCCGGATATAATATTTCCTCCACAGAACGGTTTAAACGATGAATCTCGTCGACAAACAGCACGTCATGAGGTTCCAAGCTCGTTAAAATGGCAGCCAAATCCCCTGCCCGTTCAATGGCAGGTCCAGATGTTGTGCGAATATGAACATCCATCTCATTGGCAATGATATTGGCCAGGGTTGTCTTCCCCAGTCCCGGTGGTCCGTAAAGCAGAACGTGATCCAGGGCAGAACCGCGTTTTTTTGCCGCTTCAATATAAATTGACATTTGATTCTTTACTCGATCTTGGCCAGTATAATCCGCCAAAGTCATGGGGCGGATCCCCGCTTCTCCAGGAAGATCTTCCGGACGCAAAGATGAGCTGATAATTCGTTCGTCAGTCAAAACAATACCTCTATTTCAAAGTTGATAATCATCACAACCAAGATTTCCTCAGAATTTGCTCAACATCGTAAGCGCTTTTCTCAATAAGTTATCATTGTCTATGGCAGGATCGTCACATAAAATTTTCACCACAGCTTTTTTAGCTTCGCCTTTGGTATAACCTAACTGGCAAAGGGCCTCAATGGCATCGTGATCGGAAATGGGCTCAGTCAACATTTCTTCTCCAGAAACTTCTGTGCCGCTAATGGAGAGCTTTGCGACTTTATCCTTCAATTCCAAAACAATGCGCTGGGCTGTTTTTTTACCGATCCCAGTCACTTTTTCAAAAGGGCGGCTATCCTCTGTCGCCATGGCACCAACAATTTGCTGGGGAGACATTTGATTTAAAACTCCAAGCGCCCCTTTGCCGCCAATACCGCTGACTGTTAGAAGCAATCGGAATAAGGTCAATTCGTCCGACGTGAGGAAACCAAAAAGTGTCCACTGATCCTCTCTCACGATAAGGTGTGTATAAAGAAAAATTTCGTCATTTAACTGATATTGTCCCACCATTCTTTGCAAGGGAGCGTAAACTTGATATCCCAAATGGTTTACCTCTACGACCAAACTATCTTCTTCTATGAGTATGATTTCTCCTCTTACCGATGCAATCATTAGTTACTGCCTTTCTTAAAATTCACGACTCAGAATCCCACACCCATAATGAATATTCACGGCATCAAATTTTTGTTGCTCTGGCCATGGCATATGGCAATGGCCAAAGCATCAGCAGCGTCATCGGGCTTGGGAGTTTCTCTCATATTCAGCATGGTTTGGACCATATACTGAATTTGTTTTTTATCGGCGCGGCCATATCCTACAATTCCTTGTTTTACCTGAAGTGGCGTATATTCATAGATAGGGATATGTTTATGGGCACCCGCCAAAAGAATTACCCCCCGGGCTTGTCCCACAGAAATGGCGGTTTTAGCATTGCTGTTAAAAAACAACTCCTCCACAGCCATCTCATCGGGTTGATATTTGTTGATGAGCATGGTGATTCCGTCATAAATTCGTACGAGACGATTTTCCAGTGACATACTTGCAGGGGTGTTTACAGCGCCGTAATCCACAAGCCGAAAACGGTAGTTTTCTTTTTTTACCACGCCGTACCCACATATGGCCGTACCGGGGTCGATTCCCAGAATAATCATGTTATCACCTTTATTTATTATACATGATGCACCAAAAACTTACAATACCAACGGAAAAGTTTCACAAAAGATTGGCAGGAACCTCTTGTAATTCTTCATTAATATGGTATAATATATATCATAAAATAGTTTTTAAAACTATTTTTAAGGAGGGTCGCACTATGACGGAAACAGGAAATCGATCAACGGCGTTTCATGGAAAAAACTATCCTCAATTTTATACTTTGGCAGAGGAAATCTGCAATGTTATTACTCATGGCATCGGCGCGCTGTTGGCGGTGGCAGCTTTGGTCCTTATGGTAATTACGACGGCACGAGGAAACGGCATGACTGGCCTAGTGTCAGCGACGATTTTCGGCTCTACGATGATTATTCTTTATACAGCTTCTACGTTGTATCATGCCTTTACCAATCCCAAAGTAAAGGCACTATTCCGCATATTTGATCATTGTACCATTTTTTTGTTGATTGCGGGAACCTATACTCCCATGGCTTTGGTAGCCATTGGCGGGGTCCAAGGTTGGTGGCTTTTTGGTGTCATTTGGGCTGCGGCTATTTTGGGTATTGTATTAAACGCCATCAACTTGGAGCGATTTAAAAAGATTTCTATGGTTTTGTATCTGACCATGGGGTGGGCTGCTGTAGTTACCTTTCCTGCATTAAAGACGGCCCTGGGGACCAATGGTTTAATTTTCCTTTTTGGCGGTGGAATTTCTTATACTGTAGGCGTTATTTTTTATGCGCTCCATAAAAAATTTCGGTTCATGCATTCTATATGGCACGTTTTCGTATTGGGCGGCACAGTGCTTCACTTTTTCTGCATTTTGTTTTACGTGATCTGATACAAGTCCATGATAATAAGGCGCAACGTTTGTCAGTTGCGCCTTTCTTTTTTTTGTCAAATTATAATCATAGTTGTAGTAATTCATCAAAGGAGGTATTGAGGCAATCCCGTATTCCCTTAAGCTGTGCCCCTGTGATATCCTGTTGCCCGGCTTCGATTTTCACCAGTTCATCTCGGGAAATTTTCACATCGCATTGATGTAGCATATGAAGCAAATCTTCCTGTTTTACGCCTTTTGCCTGCCTAATTTTACGGATATTTGCACCAATACAAGCTTCTGACTTTTCCATTGTGTGTACCATATCTCCCACATTTTTTGACAAATATTTCTACGGGGCCTTAATCCGCAACAACGTGTTCCCCTATTTGGATCATTCCCCATCGCTAGATAAATTTGCTTTTGATACATTTTTTAAATGGATTCACCATATTTGCGTCATAATACCACTATTTTCCTTTTTACGCAACTTTTTTACTAACTGAAAAGAATGATACACCGTCAACAGCTTTCATCAAGAAAATAAAAGAGGCGCTTAAAAAGCGTCTCTTTTTATCCATTAATAATGAAAGCAGCTATTCAACTGATTAGACAGCCCTTGAGCGCGTTAAATTTTCTTTTTTGGAACTTTGTTGCGCATTATGAACCCATGAATGGCGAGGAACTGTTTTCTCTTCACGAATGTAGCGATAACCCATTCTTTTCATGATTTTAGACCAGGGACCAAAACGATACTCGATAAATCCATATTCTGGAACATCATGTTTCTGCGGCGCAATGTTATTTTTTACGGCTTCACGTACAAAGGAAAGCAATTCCGCATTGGTATATTCGCTTCCATTTTTAGGAGGTCGGATTTCATCCCGACGGTGACCGTCATAAGGGCAAAGTCCTGCCATTAGCACTGCATGATGCCAGCCGCCGCAATAAGTACGTTTCTGTTTCATTTCGCCTTTCATTGGAGCCCTTTGAAGCTCTTTGGCTTTGGCACGAATTTCATTTAAAACGTCATCTGTCAATTTTGCCATGTAAACACCACCTTTTCCCAGACCATCACATTATTTCAGAGAAGGAAGTGCCTGTAACGCGGCATCGACTTCATCTTGAGTACTTTCAAGATCTGTAAGTACTTCCAGAGCATGGGTGTAGGCGTCATCATCCGAATCATTGGCCCATGCAACGGCCACCATCAACTCATCTTTATCAGCAGATGTTTGATACGGAGTCGTCCAATCATCTGCACGGCCTAAATCCGCACCGTAACCATAAAGAGAGAATTGGAAACGAACAACATCGCAATCACCTATAAAGTATTCATTTGCAGAAACACTCGCAGGGGTATTATTTACCCAGTACAGCCATCCCGCCTGGGGAGTATAATCATACTCGCCGAGAAAAGTTTCATTGGTTCGATCTCCCAAATTGGTTTGAGATTTTGCCATTTCTTCCAAAATAAAAGCGGGTATATCCAAAATAGTGTTTTCGCGATCCTCGACATAGGTCAAATAACCATAACTTGTATTAAATTTCAACGAGATCCCACATTCCGACGAAACTTGATGGAGAACACTGTCGACAGTGGCATGATCCTCCAAGGGAACAACGGACGGTATAAGAATATATCCTTGCCCCAACGTAAATTTTTCAATGGAAATCACTGCGGTATCCACAGGTTCATATTCCATATAACAACGCACCACTTTTGCTGCTGCCGCACGGCTTGTATAACCTCTAGGGGCGAAATAATTATCCCCAACTCCCTGAAGTATTCCAACACTTTTCATGCCATAAACCGCTTCTCTTGCATAGTCGGCAATGAAAGCATCGTCAGCAAAGTTGCTGGCTTCTGTAGGAAGATAAACTCTACTGAGCTTAGAAAAGCGGGCGACCAAAGCGGCCATCTGCTCCCTGGTGACATTGGCATTGGGCGCAAAAGAGGTTTCATCAATCCCTTTTACAATACCGAGTTCACTGGCCCATGCCACATGCGAAGCGTAATAATCCGTGGCATTCACATCGTTAAAGACAGTTTTCTGGGGATCTGTTATAGAAGCGTCTTCCACTCCGGCCAATCGCCCCAACATGGCAACGAATTGGCCGCGTGTCATTAGATCATCCGGTCCAAAGAAAGTATCGGACATCCCGTTCATAAGATTATTTTGAATCACATAATTGATATCTTCAACATACCAAGCATCCTCAAGTACATCGTCAAAACGGTTAGCAGGCGCTGCTAATACCGTTACGGAACCTAAAACCAGCATTGCCGCAACTGTGGCAATGCAAGAAAAAAGTCTCTTCTTCATCTCTTATTCCTTTCTTGATATCGTAGTCGGTGATTTTCAAACAAATGAATCCAAATAAAACATTGAAGTGCTATTTTTGAAATGATTCGGCACTATCATTCCAAAATATTTTTCATCCCTCCTTTTTTCTTCACGCAAGTGCGATTCCAGCACCGGCATCGGCATTGCCCGCACTGGAAAGCGGCGAAATGGCATGTATCTAACAAAATCAGAATAGCACATTTCGCCTTTTTGTCAACGTTCTGATGATTCCAAAATGTTATCACAAAACCTCCATGATGACGTTATAGAGCCGGGATTTTCATTGACAATCTCAATGAAGAAGCTTAAAATATCAACAAGCGAAAATTGCATCACTGAGATCGGCACAACGTGATGGCAGCATCTTTTTGTGCCGGTAATTACTGGCACAGATAGTTATTAGCACTATCTGTGTTTTTTCATGCTAAAAACAAAGAGAGTCAAAAGGAGGAGGCAGAACATGAAACGCAAAAGCATCTTATTGTTGCTGTTAATTATGATCTTGAGTTTAGGTATGATGCTCACATCCTGTGGCAATGAAAATGCAGCGGAAGGAAATTCCGATACAGAAGTGGCCGCTACAGAAACTCAAGAAAATGCAAATCAGGAAGAAAACGATGACGGTTATATCGACGTCGACGACGTTGGTGATAGTAACGCCGATTATGACAAGTATTCCAATGCAGAAAGCAGCACCTCTTACAATGCGGAATCCGGTCAAGATCAATATCATACCGATCCCATTCCTGAAGGAAAACCGAAACCTGTAGAGCCCGATGATACCACAGTAGATAAATCGAAACCCCATACATGCACATTATATATTGAGTGCTCCACGATTTTAAGTAATATGGAAGATCTTACCGCAAACAAAGAAAGCCTTGTACCTTCAAACGGGGTGATTTATAAAAAGCAAACTGTAACTTTTTATGAAGGTGAATCTGTCTTTGACGTACTGCTCCGTGAATGTCAAAATAATAAAATCCATATGGAATACTCATGGACGCCAATGTACAATTCCCATTATATTGAAGGAATTAATAATCTTTACGAGTTTGATTGCGGAGAATTGAGCGGTTGGATGTATAGCGTTAATGGATGGTATCCCAATTATGGCTGCAGCCGGTACCAAGTTCAAGATGGCGATGTCATTGAATGGCACTATACCTGTGATCTTGGTGAAGACTTGGGGCAATACTGGATTGAATAAATTTGTTTTAAATCAACAAATTGACTTTTCACCACAAAGCCGTTATATTCACCTAAAAAATTTTAGGACATCAAGCACATTGCCATGCCTTCTAGAAAGGTTCATCCGATACCTATGTTTGCCAAAATAAAAATTTAAGGTATTCAAATTTGGAATCACTGTTTTTAGGGGGGTATTGCTGTCACCCTGTATTTTGTATCATCCCTTATTTCTAAGGATTAAGAAGGAGAAAGAATGAAAAAGCGCTCTTTAATTGCAGCGATATTTGTGATATTGTGTTTTGTTTTTACGGGATGCAGCGGTAATGATGATGCAAGTTCCAATCCGCCCCGCGATGAGGAGCAAACAGAACGCACGACCAATGCACAAACACTACAACAGGTAATGATGGAACGTGGACACTTTATCTGGGACGTAGAATATGATGAACTGGCCAATCGAACTTCCCATGCTTATATTTACAGTGCCGGTCTTACGGAACTGCAAATTCGTTCCTATTTATCAGGCTACAATAATATTACGGATCAAGTGATCACTGCATCACAAGCCGCGATTGATAATGAAGAAGAAACGACGGAGAGTGATTCGAATTCCGATCATACGGCAACCACTTCATCACTTCGCCCTGTCAACAATTTAACGGATCATTTGGAAAATGCTATTAAAAACACGATTGATTGGGCAAAACAAGATCAATTTTACGCTTTCAATGAAAATGCACTGACTGCCGTTGGACAAACAGAATGCGACTGGCTAGCGTTGGGAATTGCAAGGTTCGGTTATCCCGATGACACAGAGTCCTACCTTCAAAGTTTGGAAAACTATGTCACAAAAAAATATGTTAATAATGGATTTCTCAGCGATATTGCCGCCACTGAATATCAACGTCCTATTCTTTCATTGGCAGCTTTGGGAGGAAACCCTAAATCTTTTGGCAGTGACAGCAACGGTGCGGCCGTTAATTTACTTGCAGATGGAATATACAGTAGTATTATGACACCAATGTGGAAACAAGGAATCAACGCCGCAGCTTACGGTCTAATCGCCCTAGACTGTAAACAGTATGAGGTTCCGACAGAAGCTACAACTACGCGGGAATCAATTCTAGAATATCTCATTTCAAAACAACTTGCAGATGGAGGTTTTGCTTTATCCGGAAATTCCAGCGATCCTGATATTACCGCTATTGTACTGCAAGCATTGGTCCCTTACTACGATTCCGAAACTGTATATTCTAACGGAAAAACCGTGAAAACAATTGTAGATGAAGCTTTCGCCCTCCTTTCAGAAATCCAGCTGGACAATGGCGGATATGGCAACGGTTCCGTGGCAAATGCAGAAAGCACTGCCCAAGTATTGATTGCCTTATGTGCATTTCATATCGATCCCCTTACGGATCAAAGATTTATCAGCAGGAACGGCAAAACAGTATTGGATGGTCTCATGAATTTTTACAACAGCAGTGACGGCGGTTTTATCCACGCTTCATCCACAGCCGGCCAAAGCAACAATATTGCAACAGATCAAGCACGTTATGCCTTGGTGGCTTATTATCGTTATGTCAACGGTCTTCGACCTCTGTATGATTATCGAGAAGAATCCAACGTTAGCGCCCAGAAAATCGAAGCCATCATCACAGAAATTGAGCAATTGCCCGAAACAGCGACAATGGAAGATTTGGAAACTATCTATAACACGGCCCAAAAGTACAACCTGCTAAATAGTAGCGACAAATCGCAAATTACCAACCGTGGTAAGCTTCAAATTCTTTTGAATGAACTTGAAGAATTATCCAACCAAACAACACCCAATAACCCCCAACCCGGCAATACACAAACTGATGCAGCAAAAAAACTTGACGAAGATATCGCCGCATTAATCAATCCTATCAATATTCGTCTCAGTGACGCAGATACGGTAAACGCTCTTTATCAGCGCTATCTGGAGCTTTCTGAGACAGAGCAAAACAGTTTGGAGCATAGCAGTGACTTACTCCTTGCTCGTAAAATTATCGAGGGACTCCAAAACAATACTGTTATCAAAGAAGTATTTGAACTGATTGCAGGAAAAGATTTGGAATATACCATAACCGGGGTATGTGATAATAAATATGCCTATACTATCACATTCAAAGGTACCGACATCAGCAAACCAATGAACTTTGATGCCAGGATTCTTACGGCGCCGTCCAATGGTGAAATAATTCGTAATTATGTTTCCGACGCTTACTACATAAACTTTCCTCACCAGGGAGAGTTTCCCGGTAAAGCAACGGTAACACTCAGTGTAGATTTGACCGGCAGCAACTACTCCATGTATTATTACAATGCCTCACAAAATGATTTTGAGCAAATGCCGGTGTCGCTCAAAAATATGCGAGCGACTTTTGAAGCGAACCGCGGCGGAGACTATATTCTCACGCAGAAAAAAGTATCCAAACATATGCGTCAATACAGCAGTGCTGATTTTTCCAACGGCATCGTTCCCAAGTCTGTTTTTGAGGAAATCCAAGGACAAAATGTTAATCTTATCCTTGATGGCACTACAGAAAACGGCGAAGCTTATACCATCACGTTTAACGGCATGGATATTACCAATCCTATGGACTTTAATATGCAGATTTACTTTGGCAAAAAGGATTGTGAGAATGAAGAGAATATCCGTGAACTATCAGAAAAGCCTTTTATGATTCACTTCATGCATGAAGGTGAAATACCGGGAGCAGCGCTCATTGAAATCCCGCAGACGTCTTTGACAGACGGGAATTATCTGCTTTTCTTCTATCTGGTAGAAGAAATGAAAGCTGACTATATTGATAAAGTAACGGTAGAATCAGGCGCGACAAGATTCATTATCACCCACTGCTCTGATTATTTTATTACCAAACGAGCAAAATCGGGTTCTTTGCTGGATGAAGATCAAAGCTCTCAAAGCAGCGGAAGCAATGTTTCGGAACATCTTTCTTCTTTCTGGTCGGAGCATCGTTGGATTGTAATTGGTTCCATCATTGTGTTGATTATAGCAGCAGGAATAATTACTGCTGCGGTCATTCATCATAAAAGACTGAAAAAGGAAGACTTATTGAATGACAATATCAGTAGCTAAATTTTTGTTTTTTATCACAACCAAAAAATGATTGTCAATTGATCCATTCATAAAAAAAAACGGACTGGAAACAGTCCGTTTTTTCTATTTTAATATTCCGAAATCCGAAAAAGGACGTATAAATAATCCTTTTCTAATTAATCATAGTGTGACATTGTCTCAATCAGAGATTCTGCTTGGGAAAGTGAAACCTCGCTGGTCTCGTTTCCTGAAAGCATTCGAGCAATTTCTCTTTTTCTAGCATCGCTATCCAATTCTGATATGGTGGTAACGGTACGCGCTCCTTCGTCATGTTTTTCAATACGGTAGTGATAATCGGCACACGCTGCTACAATCGCGGAATGAGTCACAGAAAATACTTGAATTTCCCGTGACAAGCGGCGCAACTTTTCACCAACCTTGGTAGCGGTTTTGCCACCTAGCCCACTGTCAATTTCATCAAATATCATCGTGCCAACCTGATCCATCTGAGCTAAAATCACCTTCATCCCCAAAAGGATACGTGACATTTCTCCGCCGGAGGCCACTTTTGATAAGGGCTTTTGTTGCTCCCCTTTATTCATGCTAATCATAAAAGTGACGCGATCTTGTCCTTCCTTAGTCATTGATTGTTTATCCAGCTTTATGTTAAAAACTGCATCAGGCAGCATAAGACTTTGAATCTCATCTAAAATCAATTTGCTTAACCGCTCAGCTGCAGATGCACGAAGTTCCGATAAGGCATCGGCTTTGAGCAATACTTGAGCGTAAGCATCATCTTCTTCTTTGCGCAATCGTGTAAGATTGTCATCAAAATCTTCAAATGTCGCCAAATCCTGTTCCATAGATGACAGCAATGCAATCATACCGTCGCAGTCGCTGTGATATTTTTTCCCCATACGCAAAATGCGATCCAGGCGTTCCTCTGCTTCGTTTAGTCTTAAGGGATCAGAATCAATTCTGTCACGATATTGTCGATAAAATTCGCAGGCATCTTCTATATTATAATAAGATTCCGTTAAAGATTCCGCCGACTCTGCCAAATCAGCATCAAAATCGCAAGCGCGCTTGGCAGATTCCATGGCATGATAAAGGGATTCCGTAGCATCGGAAAGCGCACGATAAATTGTATCGCTCTCGCTAAAACGGCGATCACTGGTACTTAAGAGCGCAATCTCATGTCGTAAAGATTCTTCCTCGCCAGGCTCCAACGCAAGTTCCCGTAATTCGTTGATGCGAAATCGCAAAAAATCCATTTCTTTTTCACGATCTTCGTTCTTTTGTTCCAATTCCTTACGCTTATTTGCAGCAGTTTGCCAAAGATGATAAGCCGATGATAGTGTATCTTTTGCTTTTATAATTTCCTCGCCGCCAAAACGATCCAACAAGGAAAGTTGATGATCTTCATGGAGCAGATAAAAATGTTCCGTTTGGCTGTGCATATTCATCAGCCCAGGCACCAAAGATGATAAAAAACCAAGACTGACACGGCGCCCGTTAATACGACAAAGGTTTTTTCCTTCCGCGCTAATTTCTCTACAAATTACAATGACATCGTCATTCATATCATTCTCTGTCAGCAAATCATTGAGGGAAGCAGAAAAAGGGCCGGTAAAAGTACCCTCTACCAAAGCCCTTGCGCATCCGTAACGGATAAACTCTTTATCTGCCCTGCCCCCCATCAAAAGGCCTACGGCATCAGTAAGAAGTGATTTTCCGGCACCAGTTTCCCCGGTGATCACATTCAATCCGTCATGAAATTCAATTTGCAGGTTTTCAATGAGAGCAAAGTTTTTCACATAAAGCTCCGCTAACATTTCTCCCTCCATTTGTAACTCAGTTAATCAAGGTATCAAATTTTTTCATGATACTGTCAACAAGGTTTTTTTCTTTAATTACCAGCATTATGGTATCATCACCAGCAATGGTTCCAATGATTTCTGGCCAGTTACTTTGATCAAGACAAGCAGCCAGACCTTGGGCAGTCCCGGGTAATGTTTTGATCACAATAATATTTTCCGCACTATTAATCGACACAGCGTTATCCATAAACATACGGCGCATACGTTCCGCGATATTTCCCATAGAAATATTCACGGGCATGCTGTATTTTGAAAGGTTACCCTCAATTGGAATTTTAATCAATCCGATTTCCTTAATATCGCGAGAAACCGTAGCCTGAGTAACATTGAAACCATGTTTTTTTAATTGTTCTGCCAAATCAAACTGCGTGCTGATTTCATCCTTTTCAATAATTTTTTGAATCATCTTCTGTCGCGATGCTTTCGTTCCCATTTTATTTCTCCCTTAACATTTCTTTTGCAATGTGATTACAATTGGCGCTTTTTGTCGATTGGGAAAAGATGTCTCCATGATGTCATAATCTGCGGCAGGCAATTGGCGAAGCCACTGCTCCACTGCATTTTTTTCGATCTCTCCTCCGGGGTGGCCCCAATAAACCCCGATTAATATTACACCGCCGGATTGAAGTAATTCCAAACTATGTTCCAAGGCGGTAATGGTTTTCCGTGGCTCCGTAATAATTTGATGACTCCCACCGGGCAAATATCCTAAATTGAACACAACGGCAGCAATTTTTTCTTTTATCACCGTATCCATAATACTATGATCCAAATGTAACAAGGTTACTCTTTGCAAAAAGTCTGCTTCCGCCAGACGCTCTTTGGTGTGATCTAAAGCTGTTTGCTGGATATCAAAGGCATAGACATGACCATCTTCCCCTACAAGTTCCGCAAGTTTCAATGTGTCATGACCATTTCCCGCAGTGGCATCAACCACAATATCTCCTTGATTTACTACAAAATCTAAGGTGTCATGGATCATTTCTACAACAGTTTTTTGTATTCTCATCGCAAGTCATCACAGCCAAAGCTTTTAACATTAACAACAAGTATTTTCATATTACAATACTACCAAGGGTCTCGGAATTGTCCCTAAAGCGCTATCTTCTACCGCGCAATTTTTCATTCAAGACATCAAAAAACGTTTTACCGTTCAGACGGATAAAAACAGTTTTCATAGAAGATTTTTCAAAAAAAATCTCATCTCCCTCTGCCAATGGCACAGTAGCGGTTTTCCCGTCGATACTCAGATAACATCCGCCTTCCGAAACTTTGGTTTTCACAGTAATCACACGGTCGGCGCCGGCCACAACAGGACGACTATAAAGGGATTGGGCGCAAATCGGTGTTATGATAATCGCTTCCATCTCCGGAGACACCAAAGGACCATTCGCAGATAAGGAATAACCTGAGGCGCCGGTCGGAGTCGCTACGATAATGCCGTCTGCATGGTATGAAACGGATTCTCGACCATCAATATATGCTGTAATTTCGATCAGACCGGAGCGATCATCTTTTAAAATCACTCCATCATTAAGGCAGTGATATGTTTTCCATTTCCTGCCATTGCATCGGATACTGACCTGGAGCATCATACGATCTTCCAGAAAAAAGTCTTTATT
This sequence comes from Candidatus Cryptoclostridium obscurum, assembly GCA_904420535.1. Classification (GTDB taxonomy): domain Bacteria; phylum Bacillota; class Dehalobacteriia; order UBA7702; family UBA7702; genus Cryptoclostridium; species Cryptoclostridium obscurum. Next base: position 18,662 of record CAJFVQ010000038.1, on the reverse strand, counting down.
CAGCATACGTTCCAGAGAGAGAAAAAGTTCCTTCCCTTGTTCCAATTCGGCCAAAAATCCAATACGACCCATATTAATACCCAATAGAGGGAGACTATAGTAAGCGGCCTGGCGCGCTACGGACAATAACGTGCCATCGCCTCCTAAAACGAGTACCGCCTCGCATTGAGAAGCAACACCTTCAAAATACTGAAAGAGGAAATCCTGATCCAAAACATCATAAGGATGGGCGGGAGTGAGCACATCTACTTCACGATCTTCTAACCAGCTCACAATTTCTCTTTCTTGATCTAGTACACCGTTTTTGCTCAAATTGGATAAAACACAGATTTTCCGCATTTTCCGTTACCTCTATATATAATATACAACGAAAACATCCTGCTGTAAATAGGTAGATGAATATTCATGCTAAAATTTTTTATACAGTTTCGAAGGCTTCATTTACAATAGATGAAATCTCGTATGCTGTAACAACTGCGTCCCCTTTTTCGAGAATTACCAAATATTCCCGATTTCCTTCCGGCCCTTTGATGGGAGAATATGTTAATCCGCGTATTGCCAGTCCCTGTTGATGAAAAAAGGAAACAAGGTCTGTGATTACTTCGATATGGATAGAAGGATCTCGCACAACTCCTTTTTTCCCTACTTGCTCACGTCCCGCCTCAAACTGCGGTTTAATTAATGTGATAAAGCAAGTGTCGTCTTTCATGAATTGGAGCAAGTTTGGGATCAGTTTTTTTTGCGAAATAAAAGACGCGTCAATTACAATGTAGTCCACCGGTTCCGGAATTTGCTCTTTAGATAAGTAACGGGCGTTCGTTTTTTCCAGAACGATTACCCTATCATCATTCCGAAGCGACCACGCCAGCTGACCGTAGCCCACATCCACGGCATAAACTTTTGCAGCGCCGTTTTGCAAAGAACAATCCGTAAAACCACCGGTCGACGCGCCAATATCCAAGACAATTTTCCCTTTAAAATCCAGTTGATAACAATCAACAGCCTTTTCTAACTTTAGTCCACCGCGACTGACATAAGGCAAATCATTGCCTATCATTTCAATCACAGCATCTTCCGGAACCATGGTTCCAGCCTTTGTCTCCTTCTTACCTTTGATGAGAATTCGTCCTGTCATAATGGCAGAGCGCGCTTTTTCCCGGGAGGGAAATAAATTACGCTCCATCAAAATTTGATCCAAACGTTTCTTCATCGTTTTTCCTCCAAACGTTTTACAATGCGTTCGGTAATGGATTCTGCATCCATTTGGTATTTTTTGAAGATTTCTTCTCTCTTTCCCTGTTTGACCGGATGGTCGGGAAGAGCTATGGAAAGAAGATCACTGTCTATTTCCTGTTCATGATAGTATTCACCAACAGCGGAGCCGAACCCTCCATTGATTACATGGTCTTCCATAGTAACGACTAAATTATAAGAAATGCCGATGTGACGCAAAGCATCATGATCCAAAGGCTTCACAAACCGTGGATTGAAAACGCCTGTTGAAATTCCCCGTTCTTCCAAAAATTCCCGGACTTTTAATGCCTCTTCCATCATGGTTCCCAAAGGAACCAGCATGACGTCTTTCCCTTCATAAACAAATACTCCTCGCCCCAACACAAGGGGAGGTAAATCCAACTCTTTGTCCCACTCTAAAACATTACCTCTTGGATAGCGCAATGCACACGGAGCGTTTAATTCTTTTGCAAAACGCAACATATCAACCATCTCATTATGAGTTGAGGGGGCCATTAGTGTCATATTTGGTAAAATTCGCAAATATGCAATATCGTAAATACCTTGATGGGTTTCCCCATCTTCGCCCACAATCCCGGCACGATCAACCCCCAAGATCACCGGCAGCGACTGCAAACAAACGTCATGGAATACCTGGTCAAATCCACGTTGCAAAAAGGATGAATAAATGGCAACGACAGGGTGCATTCCGGCTTTCGCTAAACCAGCAGCAAAGGTTACTCCATGTTGTTCTGCAATTCCAACGTCAAAAAAGCGGTTGGGGAATGTATCGGCAAAAGGACATAGACCTGTACCGCTGGGCATAGCAGCAGTAATGGCACATATTTTCTCATCGGAAGATGCCATTTCCAACAAAGTATCGCCGAAGCTTTGACTGAATGTCAACTTCTTAGGTCCTTTTTGAACCAATTTTCCACTTTCAGGGTCAAATGGAGCAATACCGTGGAAGCGATCGGGATCCGTTTCCGAAGGAAGATACCCTCGTCCTTTCTTGGTATGAACATGGAGCAAAACAGGGCCATTTAAATTTTTGGCGATTTTGAGATATGATTGCATCATATCGATGTTATGACCGTCGATGGGACCAAGATAGGTAAAACCAAACTCTTCAAATATAACCCCTTGCACGACAAGATATTTCAAACTATCTTTAATGCGACGTAAACGACCAAAAATTCGCTGCCCAAAAGAGGAACGATTAAAAAAGCGTTCTGCGGCTCGTTTTCTTCGTTCATATTGCGGAGCCGTTCGAAAACGGCTCAAATAATCTGCAATAGCGCCAACGTTTTGCGAAATGGACATGGCATTATCGTTTAGAATCACAATAAAATTTTTTCCGCTGCTGCCAGCATTATTTAAAGCTTCAAAAGCCATTCCTCCGGTTAAAGCACCATCGCCAATGATGCTGATTACATGATAATCTTCCCCTTGTAAATCTCGGGCAACAGCCATACCATATCCAGCGGAAATTGAAGTACTGCTGTGTCCTGTATTGAAAGCATCATATTCGCTTTCTTCGCTTTTTGGGAAACCGCTGATACCGTCAGTTTGGCGTAGAGTAGCAAACTCATCGCGCCTTCCAGTTAAAATCTTGTAAGCATAACATTGATGGCCTACATCAAAAATCAAACGATCCCGCGGAAAATCAAAAACTCTGCAAAGAGCTAATACCAATTCAACTACGCCCAAACTTGGGGCAAGATGGCCACCTGTTTTGGAAACATGCTCGATCATAAACTGTCGGAGTTCCTTCGCCAGAGAAGTCAGTTCCGCAGAATTTAGTTTTTTTACATCATCGGGACTGTTGATTTGCCCCAAAATATCATACATTTCGGTTTATGCTCCTTTTCCATCCTTTTTTGTGGACCATAAAAGAGACCAGTTCTTATAATCCAATAAAATTCCGACCCATTTCATGATCTTATTTGCTTCTGAAATTGCCAGAGTCTTCATTAGCGCCTTTCCGCCTACTGTAAAAGCGCTTACCATTCCCGAAACCAAAGAAGAAACAAATAAGGCGTGAAAATTCAGCTTATCGATCAATAACAAAGCGATGGTAGCTCCTAAAGCACCGGAAACAATACCACAGATATCTCCCACAACGTCACAGCATATATTTGCCACAACGCTGGCACGACGCATTAATTTCAAACTGACCTTTGCTCCCGGTCCCCGGCGCGAGGCCCGAGCATGAAAAGGAGCCGGATCTGCCACAGCCACCGCTACACCAATACCATCAAACAAAATTCCAATAAAAATAACAAACAGCAGCACAATGAGTACAGTGATCATGGTCCCCATATGCTCCGTTGCTGCCGTAGTTACGGTACTAATCAATGCTCCTAAAAAAAGGGTACCAAGGAACACCAGTAAAAAGTGTTTCAATGCACCCTTCCGTTTATGTTCACTTTTTTTGTTTGACAAAATAAAGTTCCTCTCATATAGATAAAACAGGTGACAACTTCGCCGGTAAACGCTACGGCTTTGGTCCGGAAGGCTTTCCCATTTTTGAACCTCACCGTCGCCGGTGGGGCGGTTTCCCTTTACTCAAAAATCCTTAACGGTACCGGATTGCCACTTAGTCCGTACTTTAATCCCGGTTAAGCCTTATAAAATAAACGGTCTAGGAGTTTTCCTCGGCAGCGCCTCGATGTCTTAGACTCTTTTGCAGTACCGGTTTCATAACTCGGATAAAACCTTGGTCCGGGTGATCATCCAAGCTGTTCTGATATTCCACCTTAACCACGCAAGTCAAGCTACACTGCACCCAGTGCATCCGAATGCAGGTTCTTCCCAAGCCATAGTTCCCTTTCCGACCAAAAAAAGTTCCCCACAGTTTTGGGTCTCCACGGAAACAGGGTAAGATCATCATGCCATTGATGGTTCCCCTATAACCTTAACTTCCAGTATCAGCCCCAAACTGGGCGTAAGAAGCCAACACCAGAAACTTCATCGATGTGCTCTTAACGGATTTTTAGGCCCGCCTTCAGACAAAGAATTGCTGACTAGAATACCGCATCACCTGTTTATATTATATTTTACAGAAATTCAAACAATAATTCAAGTGCTGAAAAGGGTGACCTAACGGTCTCGCTCTATTACATATTTTCCCAAGGAATGAAATACCGCCAGATCTCTGGAAATCTTTGAAATGCTCACCTTTGCCTCTTTCATTGCTTTTCGGGCTTCAGATCTTGCTCCTTCAATCCCCAGCAAAGTAACATAAGTTGTTTTATGACTTTTCTGATCAGAGCCGATGGGCTTTCCTAAAGTTTCAAAAGAACCAGTAGCATCAAGAATATCATCGGTTATTTGAAAAGCCAGTCCAAACTTTCGACCATAAAAATCCATCGCCTTAACTTCATCTTCTTTGGCACCAGCCAATAAAGCACCGGACGCCATGGAAAAACTCAAAAGCGCACCTGTTTTATAATAATGGATTGTTTTTAATTCCTCTAAAGTCAGGGGTTTTCCCTCTCCTTCAATATCGAGACTTTGTCCATAGACCATTCCTTGAATACCACTATGAGAGGCAGCCATTTCCAGCGCTCCCAAAAGTCTTGCAGGCTCCACGATATCTCTTATTGATATCATCATCTGAAAGGCCTCGGTCAAAAGTCCATCACCTGCTAAAACCGCCATACCATCGCCAAATATTTTGTGACACGTCGGCTTACCACGGCGGTAATCATCATTGTCCATTGCCGGTAAATCGTCATGAATCAAAGAATAGGTATGAATCATCTCAATCCCTGCGGCAAAAGGCAATAGATCTTGGGAATCAGCGCCAAAGGTCTCTGCTGCCAAAAGAAATAAAGATGGACGCAGTCTTTTTCCCTGTGCTAAATAACTATACGCCATAGCGTCTCGTAAAGTTCCCGATTCCATGCGAGGTAAATCGGCAATATAGGTTTCGAACTGTTCCTGTTTTCCCCTTAAGATTTTTTGAATATCCATGGCAAAACCTCAAAATAGAGTGTTTTCGTCGGTCAATGGTTCCTCTGGAAGAGGTATTTCTTCAGTCTCCTCTGGCATTGAACCATCTTGCACTTCCGCCTTTTCAATACATTCTGTTTTAATTTCCTTTTGGGTCAGAACCTCTATTTTTCCCTCAGCTTCCGCTAATTTCGCTTCACAACAGCGCAAAAGATGGATGCCCCTTTCATATTGCTCCAGCAGCTGATCGAGTCCCAAATCGCCGCTCTCCATAATCTTCACTGCTTTTTCCAATTCTTTTACAGCATCTTCAAAGGGTATCTTCTGTTTATCTGTCATAATAATTTTCCTCGTTTCCTTCTTCGATTCGGCACTTTAAATGTCCCTTCGATAACTGCACTATTACGGAATCACCTTTTTCGGTCGCAGAAGCGTCATGAAGCAGCTTTCCGTCCTTTAGACAGATGCTGTAACCACGCTCTAAAGTGTGTAAGGGACTGAGCATAGCAAGTTTTTCTGCCAAAATTCGATAATTGTTCTTTTTTTCTTGATAGGATTCTTGGAATACCGCATCCAGTCGCTGGGATAACATATCCACTTGCTGGATCTGATTGCGGAACAGCTGATCCTTTTGCTGGAAAATATAACTTTCCGCAATTTTTTTCAGCCGGTCGCGATAGGATGAGATCCGAAAGCTAACTTGACTGTCCAAGGAATGATTTAGCATCGCCAAATGTTTTCTCAAATCACTCAAAGCAGGAACCGCCATTTCTGCGGCATGAGAAGGCGTAGCCGCTCGTTGGTCCGCTACAAGATCCGCAATGGTATAGTCTGTTTCATGTCCCACAGCAGAGATTACCGGTAAACGAGAACGATAAATTGCCCTGGCGACGGTTTCGCTATTGAATGCCCATAAATCTTCGATAGAGCCGCCACCACGTCCTACAATAATGAGCCCCACATCGTCACGACGGTTGAAATATGCAATCCCCGCGGCCACCTCAAATTCTGCAGCATCGCCCTGGACTGCCGCGGGATAGAGCAATAAACTGATCGAAGGGAAACGTGCTGTTGATACGTTCTGAATATCGTGCCATACAGCCCCTGTCGGTGACGTCACCACTCCGATTTTTGGGGTATAAAGCGGAATTGATTTTTTATGAGAAGGGTCGAAAAGTCCTTCCGCATTTAATTTCTTTTTTAGTTGTTCAAGGGCAACGTAGAGGTCACCGACCCCCGCTACTTCCATAGAACTGACGTAAAGCTGATATTGCCCGTCTCTTTCATAAACGGATACTGAGCCTTTGACCATAACTTTCTGGCCGTTTTCTGGGCGAAATTTCAGTTTAGAAGCACTACTGCGAAACATAACTGCCCGCAAAAAAGAGGTCTCATCTTTTAAACCGAAATAGAGATGCCCGGAGGAATGTGCTTTAAAGTTAGAAATTTCTCCTTCAATCCATAGGTTTTTTAATGCTTCATCATTTTCAAAACGTTTTTTAATGTAATAATTTAACTGACTTACTGTCACAACTTTTCGTTCTGCCATTGTTTCAAGATTCACTTTCCATATGATTCATTGCATAAATTTTCTCTGGTGATCGCCGCAATTCCCACTGCATTATCAGAAGCATACCGGGAAGCCGTAAACCAAAGACGCGCTGTTGGTAATTTTCGTTTCAATCTATCGGCAATCAACTGGTTGGACATCACGCCGCCAACCAGTAAAATATCAAAGATCCCTGTTTCTTCCATAGCATTGGATAACACTTTTATCATGGTTCTGGCAATGGTCTCTTCCACGGCACGGGCCGCCGCACCATGGGGAAGCCCCTTTTCGACAAGGCGCCGAATAGCGGTTTCCTGACCGGAAAAAGAAAATTCCTTTCCTTTCACCCAGGTTTTGATTTTGGGAACTTCGCCTTGGTATTGGGCGGCCAAACGTTCCAGCGCTGCGCCGGTGGGAAATTTTAATCCCAGCAATACCCCAATCCGGTCGACAAATTGACCTGCATGGAGATCGTTTCCATATGCATACAATGTCAAAAGATAATCACCGTTGCCATGTTTTTCCGCCAAAAGGATTTCTGAAGTACCGCCGGAAAAATGTACCAAAAAAAATTTATGGCCGTTGTGAGGTCGGAATTCTGAAGAAAAGAGACCAGCCATCATATGCCCCTCTTGGTGACTGAACCGGTGCAACGGTACCCGTAGTGAAGCGGCAATCACAGAAGCCGTTTGTTCTCCTCCGAGGAAAACAGGCATATAAGATCCCTCTACTGGGCGAGGACGTGTACTCACACCGAGCGCTGCCAAATTCCGCAAATCGTAATCTTGTGCCACTTTTTCTATCAGCAAAGGAAGGTTTCGATGATGCTGAAAAAGAGCCTCGGACTGGGATAACCCACGTTCCCCTAGGGGAACATCCAAGACTCTCCTCTGATCGGACAAAAGATTGCCTTCCATATCCATCAGGGCCATGGAAGTCGTGTAACAACTAGTATCAATGGCTAAAATCATTGTTTTGATTACTTCCTGTTAAACTTCATTTTTTTGATCATCCGCAACAAGAGTTTTCGCATTATCAAGGATCCCATTGACAAAAGCATACGATTCCTCTTCACCGTAAGATTTTGCCAATTCCACAGCCTCATCTATGGCGACTTCAAAAGGTACATCTTTCAAGTATTGAATTTCATAGAGGCATAGACGAATTAAATTACGATCAACAGGATTGATACGCTCCAACTTCCAACCTTTGGCATGGGCCATAATAAAATCGTCCAATGCAGCGCGTTTTTCTGCGACCCCTTGGACAACATCTTCAATATATGGACAATCCTCCGTGGAAATGTACCCATCTGCAATCGCTTCGCACATTGTTTCTTTCGCGGTTTCATACTCATTTTTGCCAACATCCATTTGAAAAATCATACGGAAGGCAGTTTCTCTCGCCTGATGTCTGTTCACTGTTTTCCCTCTCTGTCGCCGTGATTTTGCCGTGTTGCCGCTTTCTGATTGCTTCGATAACCAGCGGCATCCTTTTCTCCAGCGGCTTTTACCACTGTCACTTGTACCGAATGCACCGGAACGGTTGTTCCTGATTCAATCAAGGTTTTGATATCGTCCTGCAACTGTTCCGTCACAGCGGTTATTTTATCATGATATTCCATATGGATACTAATATCAAGGATCAATCCACGGCGGCTATTTTTAATTTTCGTATTGACGTTACTTACACCCGGTACTGCTAATGCTGCATTTTTGGCCATAGACTCTATGGTGCTCAAAGCCACTTGAACTGTTTTTTGGGAACTACTTCCAGGAACTTTGACTGTCCTCTGGGGGCGGATGACGAGATTCAAAATAATGATACAGCCTCCCAACAATAGCAGTGCAAATCCAAAAGCCAAGGCACCGTGGTCCGCGATAGTCTGGGTGATCAACACTGTCAAGCGACTGTGAAATAAACCGTCCAGCAGATTGACAATCCCCCAAGCCACCAGAACACAACCGAAAACCATACTTATCAATTTATTAAAATGAGACATCTGATCTTCACAGACTAATCATAATCTTATGATTCGGAAGTCTGTGTTTCCTCCTCCGTACCATCTTCGGGCTGGGGAAATACGATCCCCTGAATCATAATATTGACCTCGGAAACAGTAAGTCCTGTCATGGCTTCTACCGCGTTTTTGACTGCTTTTTGCACATTTTTTGCAACTTCATGCAATTTATAACCATACTCCATCAACAAACTGAGACTAATGGCAACACTTGTATCGGTGACATCTACTTTGATCCCCTTGGATAAATTCTTTTTTCCCAATTTTTCCACCAGATCTCCGGCAAGACTACCCGTCATGCCGCCGACGCCTTCCACTTCGCTCGCCGCCATAGAAGCGATGACCGATACCACATCATCGGCGATCCTGACACTGGTTACCGGAGTCTTGGTTTCAAGAGCGTCATTCATATTTTTCGTATCAGACATATCGATTCCTCCGTAATTGTAAATATCCCCCAAAGGATAGCTATGAGGATTTAAAATTCGTATCATAAATGTTTATTTATATTATATCAAAATCATACTCAAATAACAATTCTTTTTTGGGATATTTTTACTTTGCCGTAAATATTGTGAGTTTTTCTCCATCTACCCCGGCATATGCTTCTACAAAAGCGGATAAATCATTTCTTTCTTCTTCGGAGAGAGAATCTTTTTGCAAAATTAAAAATGAAAGATTATCCTCAATAGAAAAAATAACATCGGAATAACCGCGACCTTTTAAAATCTCCTCCACTTTATCTTCCAGTTCGCAACGGCGAAGATATAGATCATAATCTGCAGAGGCCGCACTTTTGTCCGCAGCATCCATATAGTCATCATTGATAATACTGCGGTAAAGATCTTCCTCATCACTTCGCCAACTCTCCCGTTTTCTCCGATAATCGGCGAAAAAGTCTTGTTCATAGATCACTCCAGTAGCAACGTCCTCCACTGACGGATCTTCTTTGGATGATTCGTCCAGGCGAGGTACGGCAAAAATAGTGATTAACACCACGACCGCTAACACCAACAGTGTCACTTTCATCCATGGTTTGAGGCCATTCCCCTGCCCTTTTGGAAAATTCCATTTTTGCATTATGATCCCGCCTCCATTGCAGTAATTTCAATTCGATTGGCTCCAATGCCAAGATAAGTTGAAACAACTTCACTTAGCGATTCACGAATGTCGGCTTGATAGGCTCCTTCGGCAACAACAATCACTCCGACAATTTCAGGAAGCACTTCACCAATGACTACAGGTGAGGTATCCCCATCCAACAATACCATTTCTTTTCTGGTAGTTGTTTCCTCGGAACCACTTTCACTGTCATCTCTTCGTTCTGAAGTTTCTTCGTTGTAAGCGTAGTCTTTTTCCGTATCGCCTTTCCATTCAATGGCAACATTGACGCTACCGACACCTTCTATTTTCCCGAGAATCGTTTCTAACTGCTCCTCAGTTTCTGCCATCATATCTGACTTGGCAGAAGCTGAGACAGTTTCAGAAGTTGCTTCATTGTCAGCGTCTTCCTTCTGACCGGTGGTACCGCTTAAAACAAAAAGAATCATTGCTATGATCGCCAGGACAATCAGGTAAAACATTTTTTTTCGGTCTGCCTTTGCCATGGAGAATACTTCATTCGCTTTCATCTTCCGCCTCCTTAAATGCTATATCAATATGTTTTGACGATATGCCGTATTCACTATTGAGAAAGCGTTTGATTTCATCAAAAACTACCCGTTCTTTGCCGGAAGAAACGCCGCTGATTTCTACAGTAACATTTTGGATTTCAGTCTCGTTCATGGTTACGGAGGAATCAATCTTATAGTTCTCTTCCTCATAAATCGCTCCCAATCTGCCATCAATTTCCGAGGCAATACTGGAGGCAGCTACATCATAAATATCAGTATCATTCTCTTGCTCTTCCCATTCATCACCCCAGGTTTCGTCGATCATTTCAATTTTGGAAAAGTCAAGCGACGCAAAATCATCGTTCCCCATGAGGGAAAGAACGGGGGTTAACATCACTGCCAAAAAATAAAGGCCTAAAACAAGACGCACCACATTGCGACTGGGCCCTGAAGGCACAAGAATTTCCATAAATGAGGCAATCAAGGCGATGATGGCAAGGTCACCTACCATATTTTTTAAAAGTTCCATTCCATCATCTCCCTTTTAGCGAAACATCATGGTGATGTTACCCAAAAGCACCACAGTAAAAATAAGGAAAAAAAACAAAATCCCTGTTGACGCCACCAATGCAAAAAGGACCGTCAAAACTGAGGAAAACTGATTCAGCATTTCCGTATAATTATTTTGACCAAAAGGCTGCAGCACTGCGGCGGCCAAACGGTAGATCAAAGACATCAAAAATATTTTTATTGATGGCATGGCGATGACGATAATTACTGCAAAAATACCGAAAAAACCAATACAATTTTTCATCAACAATGAAGCGCCGAGAATCGAATCAAGTGCATCGGAGATATGACGTCCAACAACTGGAATAAAATTTCCCGCAGCCATTTTGGCTGTTTTCATTGTCATGCCGTCAATCGCCCCGGTCGCAAGGCTCTCCAGTCCCAATAGACCGGTAAAAATCGTCATCATAAAGCCAAGACCTATAAGTATGACATCGCGAATTAAGCGCCTAAGATTTTCAAAAGAATACTGAGGAGAAATATTCCCCACCAAAGCCAAAACCGCCATAAAAATAATTAGAGGCATAAAAAAGCGTTCCAAAATTCCCAAAAACAACGTAATCATCGCCAAAAGCGTCGGTTTTACCACAGCCATCGAAGCCAAGCCGCCAAGGGAACTCAACATTCCCAGAAGTACCGGTAGCAGTGCATATAAAAAGTTAGATGCATCTGATATAGCGCTTGTCCCCAAATCAAATGCAAGACGAAAGCTGCGCATTCCGATGACGGCAAAGGCAAGGAAAATAACCCATTGCCCCAAAGCGGAGATCCCTCCCTGGGAAAAGCCCGACTGAAACGTCTGGAAAACAGCTGCGATAATTCCCAAAAAAAATAATTGCGCTAATAACAGCATAAACACGTTTAGTTCTTTAAAAGTCATTTGGAAAAAAGCTTTGGCGAGATTGGGAAAATCAAAAGAGATTTCCCCGTTTTTAAAGGACTCGTAATAGCTTTTTAAGGAAAAATCATCATAAGTTTCCTGAATTTCCCGATCCAAATCATCGACTGCACGATCAAGATCAGGAGTTTCCGGCATGACATATTCTTCCTCAGCACTGATGGGGAAAGAAAAAGCACAAAGCAAGATCATTACCACAAAAGAAGCGATCAGCGGTTTCATGGCCTCACCTCAAACCAACAATTCTGTTACCGTTTCAATAATCGTCTCCAATAATGGCAAAGCCAAAAGCATAATAACTAGTTTAACCCCCAGATCCACCTTTTGGGCAATGCCATTTTCACCTGCATCGCGGCATATTTGAGCCGCAAATTCCCCAAGATATGCAATACAAACGACTTTTAATATTAGCACCATATAATCAATATTAAGATTTGCACTCTGCGCCAGAGAATTTATTTCGGTGATCAGTTTTACCAAAGACGGTATCAACTTTAAAAAAATAAGAATACCCGCCGCCAGGGAAACCAACATTGCAAGAACTGGCATGCGGCCATTTTTTAAAAATACTGCCAAAACTACAGCAATCAGGGAAACCGCAATGACAAACATCAACAATTCCATAGAACATCCCCACCTGTCAATAGAGATAGAACACTGATTCTACCTGTTGAAATAAATCCATAATCATAGGAATCACCTTGATAAGAGCAATCGTAATTCCTAGTACAAGGACAAGGTAGGCATATTCTTCCCGACCCGCTTGTTTCAATAAAATGTGGATAATGGTCACAACAATTGCCAATCCGGCCAGAAAAAACAGAATACCAATTTCATCCACAATCATCACCTCAAGATTTTATCAAATCAGGATCAAAGCAAAAATAATTCCTGTCATCCAGCCGCCAACACTACAAATGCGTTGCCACTTTTTTTCTGAATTGCAGGCTGATTCTAAACGTACCTCAATGGCTTTAGCACAAAGAGCTATTTTTTTCTTCTGATCTTCCAAATCGGTTATACCCAAATCACAACCAATCCGCTTTATAACTGCGATATCCTCGTCATTCAGGGGCAGTTCATCTCTGGCCTCTTCTAAAGCCGCTAAAAAAGCCTGTTCACCGCTGACGGAAGGAGCTTCCTGTAGTAGTATTGACGCTCGGCAGAAAATGGAAGCAACTTTGCCACCGGTGCGCTTTCCGGTTTGCTCTAATGCAACATGAAGCGGATCTCTAGAGAAATCCATTTCCGTTTCCAATAAAAATAAAGCTCTTTGAAACCACTCCAGCTCCCTTCTGCGCGTAGTTAAGCAATGACATGCCATCATACCGATGAATCCCATGATAAAAACAATCAATAACAAGATAAAATATCTCAGCAAATCGATCTCCCTCTTTCATCATAGATTCCACATAAAGTCCCAGGTCCATGTTCTGCTGAAAGGACAACATAACGGCGGAAGAGACGTTCTTCAATTAAGCCGTCAATCATGGGACGCCCTTTCACATCCTCAAAATCATTGCCGTGGGCAGAAAGGAGCAAACAAATGCCACAACGAACTGCTTCTCTTACTGCATATCCATCTCCCATACTTCCAATTTCATCAGTGACAAGGACATCAGGAGCCAGAGAGCGAATTGCCATCATCATCCCCTCCTCCTTGGGAGCGCCATCCAAAATATCCGTACAGCAACCGACATTTAACTGAGGATGTCCCAAATAAGCGCCGGCAATTTCCGAACGCTCGTCCACCAAAGAAACATTCATAGGGCGCGCCACTCCGGCTCCGTCCGATAACGTTCGAACCAAATCTCGAAGAAGCGTCGTTTTTCCACAACGAGGAGGAGAAATGATCAAAGTATTGAGCAATTTCCTCTTTTCCATTAAATAAGGCAAAACCTTTTTTCCGCTTCCCGGGACTTCTTTGGCAATTCTATAATTTAAGGAAGAAATGCCACGTATTGTTTTTACATGGCCTCCTTCCACAATGACGCGTCCGGCTAATCCAACACGATGGCCGCCAGGAAGCGTAATGTATCCCCTGCGAAATTCTTCTGCTAGAGCATAAACAGAACCGGAAGTCACCATATTAAGAGCATCAAGAAGCTCTTTTTCACTGCAAAAATAGGAAGTGGAAGCATCCACAGAAAGGCCACCGCCCTTTTTTAGAAACCCCTGAAGAGAACTGCTGCAAAGACAGACGGGAGCATCCCGGCGCAAACGAACTTCTTCTAGTCCTTCCTGGATCTTAGGATCAGAGGCACCGAGGTCTTTTGCGATCTGAGATGGCAAATATTGAAGAATTGGATGATTCATGCTATAATTACCTTTCCATAATCAATGACTCCTCTTTTCTAAGTTATGAAAGCGAAAAGAGGTTTAGAACAAAAAAAATCATTGACCAAAATGGAAAAAAGTATTATTCTTAGATATGAATATGAAAAAAAGGAGGTGTCAATTTGCTTGCCGTTAAAACGTTTGATTTAACCAAAAAATATGGCAAAGTAACTGGCATTGAAAATGTCAATCTTGACATCGAAGTCGGCGAAATTTTTGGCTTAATAGGTCCTAACGGTGCCGGGAAAACAACTTTTGTGCGACTATTGTTAAACTACGTTTTTCCCACTTCCGGATCTGCCGTCATTTTCGGCAACGATATTATTACCGAGGCCAAAGAAAATAAAATGACCATCGGTTACGTTCCTGCTGAAGTAGAATGCTACGGAAACATGAAGGCCGGAAAATATATTAAAACTTCGATGAAATTCCATAAAACACCAATGAAAACCGAAAAGTACGCAGAATTGATGGAATTGTTTGATGTAAAAAAAGGGGAAAGCTTCGATATTATGGATCGAAGCGACAAAAAGGCTGCGGCAATTGTAGCAGCATTGGTTAACGATCCTCAGCTCCTGATTTTGGACGAGCCGTCACGTGGGCTTGACTCTGCCATGAAGAATCGTCTTTTTGAATACTTGCTAAAGAAGAATAAGGAAGGTGTTACTATTATTCTTACGGCAGAACAGGAAGAAGATCTTCAAGGAATTTGTACCCATGTGGCATATATTGACAAACAAATTACGGATGAACGGAATACAGAAGTCCACTTCGTTCCTGATATAACAGAAGCTGAAATGCCAAATGAGGAAGCATGGCAGGATCAAACCGTTGCATTTATTTCGACTTCTGCCGAAGAAATCCAAACAGAGTCGGAAATTGAAGATGATGATTTGTCAGACAGCATTTTCAATGAACCTCTGAAAGAAAACATTTCAGAAGAATCGTTGTCCTCCGTGGAAACAGAAATACCACAAGGGGAAGAGGGTATTGCAGAAGCAGTACCTCTCCAAGGTGATTCCGAAAAAGAAATTGCCGATAAAACTATCGCGATACCCACCATCCCTAAGCACGAATCAAACATGAAGAAATCGGTGGATAAAAAAGAAGATGAATTCATTGGAGCACCAGTAAAGCATAATGACAATATTGATGTGGCACAACGTGCCACCGCAGCGAAATCCATTCGGCTAAAAACAACGAAGTTTGACCCCAGCATTTTTGAAGCCTTAGGTGCCAAAATTATGACATCTGAAAATGGTAAAATTTCCATCGCATATAGCGGCGATTTGGAACAGCTGGCAAAAGCAATTCGTTCCATGGAATTCAATGACTTGACCGTTGGCGACGATTTAGTTGATAACCTGAAACCTCTTTTAGAAAAAGAGAAAAACGATACCGCAGAAAGGAGTGTCGAAGAATGAATGTTTTTAAAATCGCATTCCGCCGCGGCATCGGAGAAATGATCACCTGGTCTATTATTATCAGCGGCCTCCTTGCCATAGCAATGTTTTTTTTCCCGTCGTTAGGAACGGAAAATATTGCCAATGCTCTCGCAGACAGAGCTTCTTCTCTTCCTCACATCGTTGCTGAAATTTTTGACTTGGAATCTTTAGGCGGTATTGCGGTAATTACCCAGTATTTTGCATACTTTTTCCAATTTGCCATTGTTCTTTCCATGCTCTATGCCGCGATCCTCGGTGCAAAAACCTTGGCCGGAGAAGAAGGCAGCGGGGCTATTGAGTTTATTTTTTCCCAACCGATCACAAGGCAGAGCATTGCACGTCAGAAATTAATTGCAGCCATTCTTCACTATCTGATTTATTCCTTGGTGGTCTCGGGAATTTCTTTGCTGATGTTACTAATTCTCGATGAAGAAGTTGGAGCAAATAGTCTTATTTTAGCGATGATTCCCGTTTTTCTTGGTCTCTTTTTTAGCGGGTTGGTCTATCTCTGTATTGGCTTCTTTTTTTCATCGTTTCTCAGAAGTAACGGAGAATCTATTCCCATTATGCTGGCTTTGACCATTATCTCCATTATTATTGGATTCATGGGGAAAATTGCTACGCAGTTTGATTTTCTAAAATATATTTCCCCCATTTTTTATGCAGCTCCCAATAATATGATTAATCATGATTTTAGCATTATCCAAATTGCTATTGGAGTTATAATTATTGTCCTCACAATTTTGGGAGGGCATATCATCTACAAAAAGAAGAATTTTCTCAATTAAATCTCAAAACTCCCTTACCATACTGTGTAAGGGAGTTTTTTCTCATCTCTTTGATTCAACAAAATAACAAACATATATAACAAAATTTTACTATTGCATTTCAATTACAACGTGTATATAATTCAAACCAAGCAAAGGCGCTTTTGAGATTCATGGAACTCAAAAGCGCCTTTTTCATTTTTCATTTAAATAATTTGGCAATGGAGCCTTTGCATGAGTGAACAATTTATCACGCAAAGGCTTTTTCATTTGCGAAAGTATTGAGGAGGAATTACACATGAGCAAAGAAGAAATATTGGAAAAACTCAAAGTATCCATTGAAGAACTTGATCCTGATCTGGCGGAAACCGCAGCCCAAGAAGCAAAAGAAGAAGGCATAAATGCCATTGAAGCTATCAACGAAGGTCTGGCCAAAGGGATGGATACTGTAAGCGAACAGTTTGATGAAGGTGAAGTATTTGTACCAGATCTTCTGATCGCAGCAGAAGCTTTTGAAACCGCGGTTGAAATTTTGACCGGCGATTTGAGTGAAGAAGAAAAAGCCAGCAGCAGCCTAGGCAAAGTTTTGCTCCATACTGTAGAAGGCGATATCCATGACATTGGCAAAAATATTGTGAAAACCATGTTGACTGCCGGTGGCTTTGAAGTGATTGACTTAGGTCGCGATGTTGCCGTCGACGAAGTTGTGAAACAGGCCATTGCAAATAACGTAGATGTGATTGCCAGTTCTGCATTGATGACCACAACAATGCCTGCACAAAGAGATATTATTCGCGTTTTGAAAGAAGAAGGCGTAAGGGACCAATTCAAATGTATTTTTGGCGGCGCGCCGGTTTCTCAGGAATGGGTTGACAGTATTGGAGCAGACGGCTATGCCGAAAGCGCCAGTGAATCCATTAACTTAATTAAAAAATTACTTGCATAAAACTATGTTTCAAAAGTGATAAATAGATTGTACGATAGAAGCGAAAGGAGTCGTTCCAATGACTTTAGCAAAAAGAGTGACGGTTTTTGATATTTATGATCGCGCAAAAACCGGAGAAAAAATGGAAGAAAGTGTTTGGGATTATCAAGTCATTCCCCAAACCGCCAGTAAATTAAAGAAAAAATATAATATTAAAATGGATAAAAGCACCATCATTCCCACAGATCAGGAATTGATCGATAATTTGTTCCAAGCGGGATTGGAAATGTTGGTCACTTGCGGCGTTTATTGTATCGATACCGGTCGCGTGATTAAATACACCAAAGAAGAAGTACTGGACGCCATTAGCCATGCCCCCTCCTCTGTGATCTATGGGGAAGGCAACAATGCTGTAAACTTGGCTTGCAGAAGCTATGATGATAAGCGTCCTCCCATCATCCAAGGTGGCCCCACCGGCGCTCCTTGTTCCGAAGAACATTTCCTGAATATCCACCAAAGCTACGCCCAGGAACCTTTGGTCGACACCATCGTAGACGGTGTACTCCAAACCATCCAGGGACACGATCCGCAACCAGGAACACCTTGGGAAATCGCTGCGGTGAAAAGTGAGGCCATTATGGTGAGAGCCGCCCAAGATCGTGCCGGACGTTCCGGTATGGGGTTGTAGGGGAATGAAACTTCCCTTTCTGCAGCGGGAGTTATCGCCGCTGACTTTCCCGGAGGCATGAGACCTTCCGACAGTCATGAAGTGTCCCAGCTCAATGAGTTAAAAATCGACGTCAGTGCACTGACATTTTGCGCTCATTACGTTTTAAGCGGGTCCATCATCATGAGTGAACAAATGCCAATCTTTGGGGGTTACGCAGGACGGTTGGAAGAGACCACCATCGTCGACGTAGCAACGACCTTGAACGCTTTTGTTATGTGCCAGGCAACATGGCATCTTGACGGCCCTGTCCACGTTCGCTGGGGGATCACTACGGCAAGAGAGGCTCTTGCCATTGCAGGTCACTGTGCCCGTGCCATCGACGCCAATACCCATATCATGCTTGGAAACCAATACTACACCATGGCAGGCCCCTGCACTGTGATGTGTCTACTGGAAACCGCAGCCCAGGCCATTACCGATACGGCCAGTGGTCGTGAAATCCTCTCCGGTGTTGCCGCAGCCAAAGGGGTTTCCACCAACTATAATACAGGGATGGAAGCCAGAATGATGGCAGAAGCTGCATATGCTGTTGCCGGAATGGCAACGGAAAAAGTCAATGAAATCCTTGATAAACTGATTGCCATGTATGAAAAGGATTACAAAACTGCCCCCAAAGGC
>CAJFVQ010000037.1 GCA_904420535.1 Candidatus Cryptoclostridium obscurum | reverse complement strand
TTGGTCAAAGAGGACGGCCGTTGGAAGGTCTTCAGGTATACGGAGTTTGCCAAGGAATTCATTGGTGGTGATGGCCTGCCGTGAAAACACCGTCAAAAGCACTTCCGATATTGTGACCCATGACAGTTATGAGGCTGCTTTGAAGCCGCGAAGGGCTACGAAATGACGGAGGTTATACCGAAGGAATGATTGAAATAACAAAATCCGCATCCCTTTTAGGGAATACGGATTGATTTGTTTGGTACACAAAATGATTTTACCGATGTTGCATTTATGGAAAGGGGGCCTAGCCCGCAAAAATTTTCGCTGGTGACGAAGGCCATCTTGCAGCTGTCTTTTTGCACCGATAAACCGCTGCGGTCTTCGTCACCGACCACGATATCAAGATCTGCCATGAACCTCTCGTTCCCTGCCGAAACATGATAACCTGCGATCAGGTATCATGGAGAATGAGATTGGTCCCTATGGCCCTGCCCACAAGCCAAATCATGGGAGACAATGGCTTTCCCTAAAAGTTTAGGTGACAGAAACCAAAAGTTCTTCTGAAGAAATGACAGGAGAAAGGGAAATTACGATTTTGAAGATTCTTTTACTTTGTTATTAACTAAGCCGTGATGAATCATATCAAACGGTTTGCTTCGTTGTTAAAATACTGTGTTTGTATTTTTGAGAAAATCGCCATTTGCGAATCCATGATTATTACGTAAAATAATACCCATAGGAGTATGCGTATAAGATAACATGGATGACTTCTTTTGTCAAGAAAAAAGCAGCCGAAGAGGCTGCTTTTGGTAAAAGATCTATTTTTCTTAACTCATACGGGAGAAATGCTCCACAGCTTTGGCAAATTCAGCAATGGTCTTTTCGGCATCACCATGCTCAATGCCATCGCGCACACAATGGTTAAGGTGCCCTTCCAGAACGACTTGCCCCACTTTGTGTAAAGCTCCTTTGGCGGCGTTAATCTGGATCAAAATATCTTCGCAGGGAACATCTTCATCGATCATTTTGTCGATTGCTTTTAATTGGCCTGCTATTTTGTTGAGGCGACGGTGCAAGTTCGCCGCATCCATACATTGTCTCATGGTTTCCTCCTGTCTTATCTTGATATCTATTTTGTGGCTTCTGTCGGGATCGACGACAAAGGGACAGTATTCTACCAAAAGTTTACTTGCACCGCAAGAAAATGTCAAGTAACAAGAAAAGCGTTGGTACCGGTTCCCCTTTTTTATCATTGCGGAAGGAACTTTCATGCAGAGTGAACACAGAAAAAACACAAATCTTTTTAAGAAAAAAGGGTTGACAAAACCAAGGAAATGTAATATGATTAATTCATCAAAGTTAGTTATGGCTAACTTGATGTCAATCGTCAGTGATATGGTTCCTGAAACCTAAAATCTCTCATTTTTTTTCTTAGCTAGTTAGCGTACGCTAACATTAATTTTTCCGATATGGTTAGTGTGCGCTAACTAAGATTTCTTTCAATGGATAAGGGGAGTGATCTTATTTCCGAGCATACTGTGATTTATTATTGTGCTCCAACGTTAGCCGGGATAAAAACCGCGAACCTTTTTTGCCAAGATTTCCAGTCTCCCTGGGAGCGAGATTCTATGATTGCTGCCTGGAATCGCAAGCTAAATCCCAGTGGAATTTATGTAACGATTCTTCGTACTCGTGGTCAACGGAGCCTCATCTATATTTATCGTCCCAAAAAATTGAAGCGAAATCTAACTACTGTCAGGGCGCAGGTCCTGTTAAAGCGATTTGGTTACCGATCTCTGGAAATTGAAGATGCCCTTTTTCGTTTACGTGGTCGTTTTACTGCAGAAGAGGATTTTCCCCATGAAATTGGCCTGTTCCTTGGTTATCCTATTGAAGATGTGGAAGGATTTATCGCCAACGGTGGCAAAGGGTGTAAATGCTCTGGTTGCTGGAAAGTCTACGGTGACGTGGAGAAGGCCCAAGCGCTTTTTGATTCTTATAAAGAATGCCGTCGCCGATTGATGACTCAATGGAACCACGGCGCTTCCGTAACCAGCCTTGCTGTTGCTCTTTAAAATAAATAAACAATATTAAAAAGAAACGAGGTATGACTTCATGTGTGTTGCAATCGTATATTGGAGCGGTACCGGTAATACCGAAGCAATGGCCAAAGAAATCGCCAAAGGCGTTCAAGAAAAGGGCGCTGAATGCAAATTATTTATGGCCGACGAATTTAATGAAACTATGATGGACGATTTCCAGGCCATCGCCTTTGGCTGTCCTTCCATGGGAGAAGAGGTGCTGGAAGAAACGGAATTTGAACCTATGTTCCGTCGCTGTGAACCTCTTTTGAATGGGCGTAAAATTGCTCTTTTCGGCTCCTATGGCTGGGGTGACGGTGAATGGATGCGCAACTGGGAAGATGAAGTAAGGGAAAAAGGAGCTTCCCTGGTTGCCGATAGCGTGATCTGCTGCGAAGAACCCGACGAAGAAGCCTGCAGCGCTTGCAATGATTTGGGGCGCGCTTTGGCCAGTTGACTTTGTAGCACCAGTCAATCTCAAAAATCAATATAATTTGTTCGTATATTTCGGGATGGTCATCCTCTGCCCCTCCTTTCAACCCCCAATCTTCTGTATCTCTGGATCCTTGAATTTCCTTATTCTGAAAAATATACTTGGCAGAGAGATCCCGTAATATATCCAAAAGAGCGATACAAAATGTATCGCTCTTTTTTTATGATATTTTTACGGTATTAAGTTTTTTCCCTTGGACTTGATGCAGGTATGAGAAATGTGGGCAATGAAATTATTCCGTGATTTGATGCCCATAGAGACCATAAGAAAGACTGCCGGAAGAGGATTGTCTTGCGTAATAGGGTTCCACATAGACCAGGTAGATGAGCCCACCGATAAGGTACGCAACAGATGTCATTGCAAATCCTGTAGACAATCCGATGCTTTCCTGTAGTATGCCCATGAGCAGAGAGCCGATTCCAATTCCTATATCATACGAAAGTAAATAAGTAGCGTTTGCTGCGCCGCGTTTCGGTGCTGGCGTTGTTCCCGTAACAAATGATTGAAATAGCGGTTGCAAAAGCCCATATCCGATCCCCAGTAAAAACCCAGCCATAAGCAGGTGAGGGGTGCTATTTAAGAAATAGTAGCTTCCCATAGTGACGATGAGAATCATTAGGCTCATGACTACGAGAATCTTGTGTTTTCCCTGATCAATCATTGTTTGCGTTGAAAGTTTTGAGAGGAACATCCCTGCTGCCAAAAATATGTAGAAATAAGGCGTTGCAGCAGACAACCCTTTTTCCTGGGCAAGCATGGCGGAATAGGCAAGCATTGCTCCAAAGGGTATCATGATGAGTATCATATTGAGCATAAAGGGGAACGCCGGTTTATAAAAAGCATCAGCAAAAGAAAATTTTTTCTTTCCATTTTTGGATACTTGATTTTGCAAAAGGATACGCAAATCAGCGCGATTACCGCGAAAGCAAATAACATGAGGAACGACAGTTTACTACTAATATGACTTTGCACCTGTATTCCCACAAAGGGGCCGGCAGCCATCCCTAAAGAGACGGTGAGGGCAAAACGATTCACCCCAAGACGCACTTTGGAGGAGGGCAAGACATCTCCGGCCAAGGTCATCGTTGCCGAACCGCAAACAGAATAAACCAATCCCATATACAAACGAAGAGCGACTAACAAAACAAAAGATGTCGTGACTGCAAATCCCAAAAAGGGCAAACAAAAGAGAGCCAAAAATAATATGTATACGCGATATCGATTGAAATTATCGAGAATATATCCGGCAAAAGGGCGAAATAGTACCGTAGTGATGGACATTGCTGTCAAAACGATGCCGATTCTAGAGCCTGTGACGCCAATTTCTTGGCAGTAAACCGGTATCATTGGCACTGCTGCGTAATAGGTTGCCATCATCAGCAAATTTGTTATAAACAGCAATATAAATTTTTTATTCCATATCTTTTCTCCACAATCTTCACTAATTTAATTCATGATTATGCCTCCTTAATTATATCGTATACGACGTATACGTGTTTTATGATAGGTACCCGCTTTTTCTAAACAAGACGGATACCTTCTTTCTAATCTGTTTTTTTATCGACTTGAGAAATCAATGTTTTTAAAACGTTACTAAAAACTTGCTGCTCTTCCTTGCTGACGCCTGCAAATAATTCTGCGGTTATTCTTTGGATTACGGTGTGTATTTCGTCGGAAATATTCATTGCTTTTTCGGTGAGATCAATGTATTTATATCTTCTGTCCGAAGCCATATTTCGTGTCTCGATCATATTTTTTTCTTCCATACGAGAAAGGATGCTGCTTACGGTGGGGTGGGTAAGTCCCAAGTTGATTTCAATGTCTTTTTGGCAGATGTCCTGTTCCGGATGGTGCTTCAAATAGCCGATTACTGTCGCTTGTGTATAGGTAATATCGTATTCTGCCAGCTCTTTATTTAAGATACGTTCGATTGCCGTATTCAGCACCTTGATATGAATAAGCTCCACGATGATTCTTTCCTTCTATGTCGCATGCTGCATGTTATAACAGAAGGGAAAAAATTGGTCAATACTGTTTTTATAATTCTACTGGCTCCAAATCAAAAAGACTCCCTTGTGGGGGAGTCTTTTTGATTATTTGGGTTTACCATCTTTTTTTAAACGTTTTTCTCTTTTTAGCGCCTCTCTCAGTAAATATTCTATGTGGCCGTTGACGCTGCGAATTTCGTCGGCGGCCCACTTCTCAATAGCCTCATAGATTTCGGGATCGAGTCTGAGAGGGAAGCTCTTTTTCGGAGGCATGACTCAATACAAACTTCCTGTATTGATTACCGGCTGGGCAGACCGGTCTGAAACGATGGTGACCATTAAATTATTAATCATCGCCACTTTTCGTTCCTCATCCAAATCAATGGAAGCATCCTGTTCCAGACGTTCAATGGCCATGCGTGCCATTCCCACGGCACCGTCTACAATGATTTGCCGCGCAGCTAGAATCGCGGCAGCCTGTTGACGTTGGAGCATGGCGCTGGCAATTTCCGTAGCATAGGCCAAATGGGTGAGACGTGCTTCGATAATTTCTACACCAGCCACCAAAAGCCGTTCCTCCAGTTCGGTTTGCAGCTCTTTGGCAATGATTTCTCCGCTGCTGCGTAGGGAAATGCCGTCCTTTTCATTGAAATTATCGTAAGGATATTTTGCCGCTACGTGGCGAAGAGCGGTCTCACTCTGAATTTCTACGAATTCCAGATAATCGTCGACGTCAAAAATCGCCTTGGCAGCATCAACAACGCGATATACGACGACAGCCGCAATTTCCACAGGATTCCCCTCAACATCGTTAACCTTTAATCGTTCGCTGTTGAAGTTAACAACTTTAACCGAAACTTTTTTGGCAATGTAAAAGGGAATGACGAACCATATTCCTGTATCTTTTACGGTTCCCGTATATTTGCCGAAAAAAGTCAGTACCGCGACCTTGTTGGGAAACACAACGACCAAGCCGCAGCAGAGAATGACTGCGATTACGCAAGCGGTAACTCCCCAAGCTGTAAGGGCAGGGGTTGCGATAAAGCAGTAAACTGCGGCTCCGATCAAGGCAAGAACTAGAATCAAGATGACAAAACCATTGATTTTAAATGCAGATTTTTCCATAACTTCACCTCCGAAATATGATATCATAAAGATATAAAAATATATAATTATGATATCATTAGTATATCATATGAGACGAGAGACGTCAAGTGTCTCTGGGTTCCCTTGCCAAATATATTTTGCTGTATTATAATGGGAGAAAGGCATTTGATCTTTTTGGAAAGGCAGATCCCTGTGATGAAAAGCGATTACTTTTATTTTATGGATGAGGCCATCGCTGAGGCGAAAAAGGCTGCTGTCTGCGGTGATGTCCCCGTAGGCGCAGTGGTTGTTCGGTATGGTCAAATTATCGGGCGGGGCCACAATACGAAAGAATTCGATAGGGACCCTATGGGACACGGGGAAATCAAAGCCATCGCCGCTGCCGCCGCGTATTTGGGGCAATGGCGGCTTTCGGAATGTACGCTTTTTGTCACCATGGAGCCTTGCCCCATGTGCGCTGGGGCCATTTTGCAATCTCGAATCGAACGGGTTGTTTTTGGTGCCTGGGATGTGAAGTGGGGGGCTGCCGGCAGCAAAATAGATCTTTTTCGGCCCGGCCTCTTCAATCATGAGGTTGCTCTTTACGGTGGCATTCGTGAGAAGGAATGCCGCAAGCTGGTGGAGGATTTTTTTGCCTCTTGCCGTAAAAAATAGGTTTTTTCCCTTTTCCCCTCTTGTGAAATAAGCACTGTTATGATAAAATAATTCTAATTGTGGAGACGTATCGAAGTGGTCATAACGAGAACGACTCGAAATCGTTTTGGCGTGATGAGCGCCACGTGGGTTCGAATCCCACCGTCTC
>CAJFVQ010000036.1 GCA_904420535.1 Candidatus Cryptoclostridium obscurum | reverse complement strand
TTGTCGATGTATCGCTGAATTGTATTTTTGCCCAGACCAGTAGATCCAGTGTCATGAATAGAAAGTTGAAAGAAATCCTATTCTGTTTGATGGAGGATATGAAGTGAAAGAAAAAAGTAATATGATTGCATTGCCCTGCGATTGTAAATGTTGCATGCTTGTTGTTGAAAAAGCTGTTTGGAACGATGGCGATGTCAGTTATAATATTTCCATTCAAGATTCCAGATACGATCACAACTACAATACCCTTTGGGGAAGAGTTAAGAGGGCAATAAAAATTTTATTGGGGAAACCCATCTATTACAATGACCTTCATCTCGAAGGAGAAGAGACTTTTTACAATTTTGTAAAGGATATGAATGGCCTGGCGGAATGGAAGCATCACGATCAGGCCGGATAATGAAAGCTGTATCATTCCTGTGATTTTTAACAACCAATGGGAGAACGTATTGAGGCCAGATTCGGAATGATGCCTGTTTTGTCAAGAGGAGTGGCATGTGCTACATAGACTGAATTTCTGCTAAAACAGGCAAGCGACCAGAGTTTCAAAATTTGGTAGAGAACAATGGGAAGGTAATATCTGTCGCCGAGTCAGTGCCGACAGAGGGCTATGGTGGAAAGATTAGAACACGTGCAGGCGGTTGATACGATGACCGAGCGGATCGAGAAACGCGAACAGGAGAAAGACGAATTACAAGTCCAGCTTGCCGTTGAGATAAGGAGATTACTTTCGCCAAACCCCAAGTTAAAGTCTTCCTACATGCCCTCAAATTGGAAGATGTAAATGTTGAAAATGCTCGACGCGGGTTCATAGCTCTAACTTTCAACGGAGGAGGCCGGCCCATTCCCTTGACGATGTCCTGTCCGATGAGATAGAGGAAAACTTTGAAAGCACCGTGTCTCATCATGTAAAGTGTCTGTCTTCCATTGCAAAAGCTTCACCAAAAAAGAAAACCTCTTTTATCTGCCAAGACAAGAGAGGTTTTTTATTTTAGTGAGAAATGGTCTAATTAGGGAACCGAAGCAAGGAAGGGGGCTTCTTACGAGATCGCGACTATTTCATCATGGAGCAATGGCCCCTTTCCAACCAAATCAAAACGCCGCTAACCGTCCCAATGCCTTTGATATGGTGAGCCTCTGCCGAATGACGACAACGGCAGGTGCTGCAAATAATTTAGATCGCTTCATCATAATACCATATGCCTTATTCCGTTTGCCGTTATTGGCGCGCATTCGGATTGTGTTTAACCGTAAAAAGCCGCTGCTTCAAAGAACTTTTGTTGAAACGGTGGTTTGAATTTTCAGCAATCCGAATCTTTTGTTCCAATGAGATTGCTGATATAGGGGCGCTTCCCTGAAAGAACTTCATCGTAAAAATTTTGCTTCCAGTCGATATAGGCGACGCTGTTTTCCAGTTCCTGAATGGCACTGCGCAGTGCCTTTTGTTTTTTTGTCAGCATTTCTTGTCTTTGAGGAATGGTAGATTCGCCTTTCAAACATAAATCTAAATATTCTTTCATTTCTTGAATGCTCATACCGCATTTTTTTAAGCAAACAAGATCTTTGATCCATTTTAGATCTCGTTCATCAAAGATACGGCGGTTATTTTTATCTCGCTTGACATTGGGGACCAATCCTTTGTTACAATAAAACTTTAAAGCCTGATAGGTCAAATTAGCCTCTTTGCATACCTGCATCATGGTATAGATCATGATTTTCTCCTATACTCTCCATAAAACTCTCCATAAAAAATTCAAAAAATTTTCATAAAAAACGCTTGACCGATTGTAACAATCGGAATTTATAATCGATGGTAACAAGCGGTTGAATCAATCGGATTATAGCATAAATCCGATTATCGCGCAAGAAAATTAGGGAGGAAAATGATATGGTATTCTATTTTACCGGTACGGGCAACAGCCTTTATATTGCAAAACGAATTGAAAAACATCCTATTAGTATTCCCCAGGCGCTCCGTGAAGGATCTTTGAATTTTACGGCAGAACGGATCGGTATCGTCGCTCCTGTTTATGGCCACGAGGTTCCGGCCATGGTGAAGGATTTTTTGAAAAAAGCTGATTTCCATACGGATTATTTCTATATGATCCTCACCTATGGGAGTCGCCATGGAGGCGCTGCGGAGTTGGCAAAACAACTATGCGAGGATTGTGGGATCGCAGTCAGCTATATCAACGTCATTCTCATGGTAGATAATTGGTTGCCTAACTTTGACATGGAGGAAGAAAAGCAGCTGGATAAAAATGAGGAAGGGCAGTTGGCTTTTATTCTCGATGATATCAAAAAACAGAAACAAATGATTGCAGCGGTTACAGAGAAGGATCGAGCCGCCCATCGGGAATTTCTCAATCGGAGAAATCAAATGCCTTCGGACCTTTGGCAGCATCTTATATGCATTACAGAAGATTGCATCGGTTGCGGCATCTGTGAAAAAGTATGTCCATCATCTTCCATCCATCTGGCAGAGGAAAAAGCGGAGTATATTCCCGGAAATTGTCAGACTTGTTTTGCTTGTATTCATGCCTGTCCCAATCAGGCGATTCGACTGACAATCCCGGAGAAAAACCCTGGGGCGCGATATCGCAATGCACACATATCATTACAAGAAATCGTTCAAGCCAATCATCAGGTTTGAGATACTGTTATTAGATCCAAGGAAGCGCACAACATGGAACCAAAACAGAAGGAATCCTTATTGGCTTTATTTCAAAGCACCTCAAGTAGTCTAAGGGAAACAGATCCAGAATGGGTGAAAATTGTCGCTGACTTTTCCTTGGAAGAATTATCCGCTGCCAACGGACTGACAGAGCGTGAAAGAATGATCTGTATATTGTCTGTTTTGTTGGGATGTCAAGGGATGGGGGAATACCGGCACATGCTCCACGCCGGGTTGGATAGTGGCCTTGATCCAATCGCCATCAAAGAAACTGTTGATCAAGCCGCAGCTTATTTGGGGATTGGGCGTGTCCACAACTTTCTGGAAGCAACCAATCAGATTATGGAACAGCATGGCGTTACAATACCTCTTTTGCCCCAGGGAACTACGGACGAGGCTTCCCGCTTTGCAAAGGGATTAAAAAAGCAGATGGAACTTTTTGGAAAAGATATCGCAAAGCAGCAAACCGATTGTCCCTCTTTGCGCCGAAATATCAACCATTGGCTGGCAGATAACTGTTTTGGCGACGATTGAATGACCA
>CAJFVQ010000035.1 GCA_904420535.1 Candidatus Cryptoclostridium obscurum | reverse complement strand
GTATTTTGTGGATCAATAATTTATTTTGATACTTGGGGAGGCACTGATATGGTTGGCAAAATTGAAAGGTTATTGCAAGAGCATCCTTTTATGATGGATATATTGAACAGTTTGCCAGAGGCTTTTTATATTTGTGATGAAAACGACAGACCTGTTTTTATTAATAAAGCAGCAGAAAAACTTGATGGATTTACTTTAGATGAAGTCTATGGTGAAACCACAGAGTATATTTATGGATTAAAAAATGATGAAAGTCCCTTATTGTCTGCTTTTACTACCAAAAAGGAAGTTAAAGACTTTGTTTTCCGCTATAATGTGAACGGGAAGAAGATTATCCAGTTGTGTAATGCAGCCCCCATTTTTGTCGAAGGTGAATTTGCAGGTGTTTATACCATTCAAAGGGACTTGAGTGATATGAATCATATGATTGAACATAATATTGATTTGCAGAAGCAGCTTTTTACTGCGGAAAAGAAAAGTTCCAACAATCATGAAAACCATGAAACGACATTACTTGGTAATGATCCTCAATTTGTCGAGTGTAGAAACATGGCGTTAAGAGCTTCTGAAACAGATTCTACGGTGATGTTGATCGCAGATACAGGCTGTGGAAAAGAGATGTTTGCTAGGTATATTCATAACAACAGCAAGCGAAATCAGGGACCTTTTTTGGCACTGAATTGTGCGGCAATCCCTGAGAATCTTTTGGAAAGCCTGCTTTTTGGCACTGCAAAAGGCGCCTATACAGGAGCGGTAGAGCGCGAAGGCCTGTTTGAACAAGCGGAAGGAGGTACACTATTTCTTGATGAGATTAATTCCATGCCGTTATCCTCCCAATCAAAGCTGCTGAGAGTCGTTGAAGATGGGATTGTAAAACATTTGGGTAGTAGTAAAGAAATAAAAACAGATGTGCGCATCATCAGCAGTTGCAATATTCAAGCTCAGGACGCCATTGAAAATAAGCAATTAAGACCGGATTTATTTTATCGTCTTGCCGTGATTAGCCTTAGTATTCCTCCTCTATCTCAGAGGAAAGATGATATTTATACCCTTGCCAACCATTTTATTTCTGTTTATAACCAGTCTTTTGGAAAGCACATTATGGGTTTAAGTGATGATATTGTGCCATTTTTCCTCAGTTATCATTGGCCGGGAAATGTGCGTCAGTTAAAGCACTGCATTGAATCTGCAATGAATTTTGTTACAGAGAATGATTACTATATTAAGAAAAAGCATTTACCGCCGTATATCTTTCATGAAATTGATGAACACTTTACCGGCTACCGCCGAAAAGGAGATGACTTTGCAAAAGCAAGGAAATCGATGGCTATTACAAAAGATACGGGACATGAAGTCCTCTTTGGGCGCAGAGAATCTGACGATACTCCTTCGGAAATGAGCGTTTTTGAGACCATTCGTCAAAATGAAAAAGAAGAGATTATTCATGCGTTATTGGATTGTAAAGGAATGTTACTCAGGCAGCGAAAAAGCTTCATATCGGGCGTAATGCATTGATTTATCGGATAAAAAAATATAACATTAAGTAGGCAAAGCTATGTTGACATTTCTAAGAGTTGAATACGAATAAATAAGGAAATAAATGTTTTATCTTATGACTTAAGGTAACTTTTAAAACAATCACCAAGGGGCGACAGCATTTTATGCTGTCGCCCCTTGGTTGCTTATAAGCAAGATCGGTACGAAATATCTCGTCTTTTGAAAAGCCGTTAACTGGATTACATTAAAATTTTACAGGTCAATTTCCACTTGATAACCATCATCAATCAATATATAGTTGCATTTATATTTTCGGCACATATCGAGATAGGATGCGTTATCCTCAAGCACCGAATCTATGGTACACCAATGGTCATCAATACGCTGCTCTATGTTATTGGCATATTTTTTTATGTCCTCAAAATTCTGTTCAATATAACTTTTGCTCATGATAAGGCAGTAGTAGTAAATTTCATTCAGATATTCGTCAGTGAAATCCTCTTCCCAACCAAACGGAATGTAACAGCCCTCAACAATAAGGTTTTGCTTATTTTCAATGGCAGTTTTTATTATTTCTCGAAGAATTGGCCACAAATACTTTTCCAGTTCACTGTCATCTTCGGGGGTCAAGTCTGTATTTTTGCTCCGTATTAGTCCCATCTTCAAAAGATCAATCGATAAATAAGGGTATTTATATTTTTCAAGAAGTTTCTGTGCCAATAGCGTTTTACCTGTATGAGAAGCACCTGTAATCAAGACAATCATTTTATGATATCCTCTAATCTAATAATCTAATTGGTAATGATAAGATGTAGAGACCTTACAAATATATCCCATTTATTTGTTGAATAAATATCCGTCGCCGCCCATAAGTTCCGTCATTTCTTTGATGCGCTCCAATGGAAATGGCGGTTGAGATAATGGTTTCATTGCAATTGACATTAATTTCATGGGATTGTCATCTGCTGCAACTCGGTTTGAACTTAAATGTCCACATCTCCGGCAGCGGTGTATGATTGCCCATTCTCCATTTTTTCTTACCCAGACACCTACTGGATCCATAATACCACCACAATCAGCTTCTCTATCCCCCGGCT
The DNA here is from genome assembly GCA_904420535.1 of Candidatus Cryptoclostridium obscurum. Taxonomy (GTDB): domain Bacteria; phylum Bacillota; class Dehalobacteriia; order UBA7702; family UBA7702; genus Cryptoclostridium; species Cryptoclostridium obscurum. Next base: position 6,830 of record CAJFVQ010000035.1, on the reverse strand, counting down.
CAATATCCAAATGCAAGCTGGAAAGACAATTAGGGCAGTGATTTCGGTGGTCGCTGCCTGCTCCGGTCGATACGACCGGGCGTCCGCATACTTTACAGGTGAAACTGTCTTTGCAAGTATGTGTTTGATAGTAACCTTTTTCATATAATTTTCTTTTATTCTCTCTGTTCATAATCATAATCTCCCTGAAACGGATGCACATCACAAAATAGTTTTCATATATTTTTTTAATGCGTCGCGATATTTTTGCGTTAAGACTAAATACTGTTGTTGTTCGTCATCCGTCCATTCATTCCAAATTTTATTTTCAATTTCATAAAGTGGATAGATTTTTTCTAATGCAAATTTTTCCCCTTTTTCTGTTAAGCAAACAATTGTATTTCTTCCTTTTCCTTGTTCAAGATATAGAATTTCGTCTTTTTCCAATTTATGAATTGCGGAATTGATTGTTTGCCGGCTGATACCGGTTCGCTTGCTTATTTCGCTTTGTAGGCATTGGTTTCCCTGCTCACAAATTACATATAAAATGTTTTGAACGCTATCTGAAATACCCATCTTTACTGCTGCCTCATGATATAGAGCATTAATCTCTCCGGCTAAATAAGTGTATTGCCCCGCTTTTAAATAATGCATCGTCTCATCTCCTTGTCCGATTTCGTATATATTATATCCGATTTCGGATATTTGTCAATGGGTTTTTTAATTTTTGCTGAAAATGATAACAATTTAATAAAGTTTCATTGCTTTGAGTTGTACAATTGCCGTCCATGAAAAAACTCTCCTATGTCTTCGCAAAGCTGAGTGAATATCTATCATACAACGAAACGCCCTTCCATAATTCGGTATGGAGGGGCGTGTATTCGATGATTATCAGCTTGAGACGAAGTTTCCCATCGAGATTTAGTCAAATTTTCTATCATATAATAATGCAGCGATCAATACGACAAAACAGGAACCTGCGTTGTGTACCAATGCACCGGTGGTAGGATTGAGCATTCCGAAAAGAGAAAAAGTGATGGCCGCAAAATTAATGCACATGGATAGAGTAATGCTGATTTTAATCGTTTTCACCGTAGCATTGGACAGCCGTTTCAAATAGGGAATTTTTGAAATATCATCGCTCATCAAGGCAATATCAGCGGCATCAACAGCAATATCACTCCCTATGCCGCCCATGGCCACACTAACATCAGCGGTTTTCAAGGCCGGTGCGTCATTGATGCCATCGCCAATCATACAAACTTTGTGATTTTCTTTCTGCAAAGCTTCAATGTTCTGAACCTTCTCTTCCGGAAGCAATTCTGCACGAACCCCTGATATTCCAACGCGGCTTGCAAAATAATCTGCTGTTGTTTGATGATCGCCGGTGAGTAAAACGGTACCAGTTTGCATTGCATCGAGTTGTTTCACCATATCTTTGGCTTCCGGACGCGATACGTCGGAAAGGGCAATTACACCGACGCATTGTTTTCCGTCTGCTACGAGAATCGAAGCCTTCCCTTCTGTGCGTAGGCGATTCAAAACAGTCTGAACAGAGCGGTTGATCGTAACACCATGTTCCAACAGGAACTTTTCGTTTCCGCACAATAGATCCCGTTCGGAGACTTTTGCATAAATTCCCTTCCCCGTAGTCATTTTGAAAGCTGTTGATTCGACGATGGAAAGTCCCTTTTCTTTTGCCCGAGAAACAATTGCTTTTCCCAAGGGGTGTTCGCTTTTGGCTTCAGCGGAAGCAGTCAATGCCAGCAATTTGGTTTCATCCAAATTATCATCAAACGAAAGAATGTCACTAACGGCTAAACAGCCGTAGGTCAAAGTACCGGTTTTGTCGAATGCGATCGTATCTACCTTGCCCATTTTCTCTAGGGCTTCGCCGGATTTGATAATGACACCATGTTTGGTCGCTTGACCGATTGCCGCCATGATTGCGGTAGGTGTTGCCAAAACAAGGGCGCAGGGACAAAAAACAACAAGAACCGTAACGGCAGTTACTATATTTCCGGTTCCAATATACGCTCCGATTGCAATGGAGAGGGCCACCGGTACAAGCCAGCTTGCGCATTTGTCTGCAATACGCTGCATTGGGGCCTGTTTGTTCTCTGCATCCTGCACCATGCGGATCAATTTTTGCAGGGAGCTGTTTTCGCCGACTTTGATCGCTTTGATATCGATGGCGCCGAATCGATTGATTGTTCCGCAGAAAACTTCTTCTCCGATGCCCTTATCCACCGGAAGAGATTCCCCTGTCATAATCGATTGATCAACAGAAGTTTCACCGCTTATAATTTTTCCGTCAACAGGAATTGTTTCACCGGGCAGAATTCGCAAGATATCTCCTTGTCGAAGATCTTCCGCTGGCACGATTTCTTCTTTCCCGTTTTGTAATCTACGGCCCTGGGTAGGGGTAAGGCTGATGAGTTCTTTCAAACCTTTTTTTGCCCGGTTGGTGGTAGCTTCTTCCAAAATTGCACCGATTGCCATAATAAAGGCCACTTCACCCGCTGCAAATAAGTCGCCGATTGCAATGGCAGCAAACATGGCGATAGTAATTAAAAGCGCGGAAGAGATTTTGCTGATACCGGGGTTGTGGATCATTCGCCATACTGCCAGGTAGAGCAGGGGAGTGCCGCAGATGATGACGGTTACCCAAGCGGGGTCAAAGGGGAGAAATGGGAAGTGCGTTGGTTGGCCACTGAACTCTTCCATTAGATGCGGAATCAAATCTAACAAAAGGAATATACCGGCCACAATGGTCATAGGAAGTCCTGCCAGTAGATCATTGAGTTTTTTCATCATGTCATTTCCTCCAATCCGCACGGCTTCCCGAGCCGCTTTTTCTCTTGACGGGAACCGGATTTTGCCGTACAATAAATTTGTTAACAAACAATTTGTTCTCTTTTATTGTATGATCGAATGTTTGGAAAGGCAATGGATAATTCCTTTCGCTTGTTTGTTACAGAACATTTTTAGGGATTTATACGGGAGGAGTTGCAATGGATCGACGCCAACAAAAAACAAGAACTGCTATTTTTTCTGCATTTAGCACCCTGTTGGCGAAAAAAAGCTACAGCAAAATTACGGTACAGGACATTATTGATGTCGCTAATGTAGGGCGCACGACTTTTTATGCTCATTTTGAAACGAAAGACGATTTATTGAAGGCGCTTTGTGAAGAACTTTTCGGTCATATCATCAGTACTGCCATGGATTGTACCCATACCCACGGACTCTATTCGAATCAAAATGTACCGGAGTCTGTTTTTTGCCATTTACTACAACATTTACAAGAAAATGACAGAAACATTATTGGTCTGCTCTCCTGTGAAAGCAGTGAAATTTTTTTACGGTATTTCAAAGACAGTCTGAATGAATTGATTCAATCACAGTTTGTTGATCAAAATAGAAAGGTAAATACAGATCTGCCACAGGATTTTTTGATCAACCATATCTCCGGCAGTTTTGTGGAAATGGTATTGTGGTGGATAAGAGGTCATATGAAGCAAACGCCGGCAGAGTTGGACCGCTATTTTCGGGCAGTGATTGAACCAATATTATGACGCTTATAAGCGATAATAAAAAGCGCCTGATTTTCTAAAAAATCAGACGCTTTTTACCTAGCATAGAACGTCAATTTATAATAGATGTTTGGAATGATTATGGAAGCATACGGATGAAACTCCAAAAAAGTTTTAGTCCGTAAAAAATGATGACGACTCCACAAATGAGATTAATTCCACGCAATACTCTTTCATTGAGACGCTCTCGAAAAACGGAAATGAGAACAGTGAGACCGCTAAACCATAGACAAGACGCTAGGCATACGCCGAAAATGAACCAAATTGACTGATTTGGAGGTAAAGCAGCGGAAAAAGCGCCAAGCATCATGGTGCCGTCAATGATGGCTTGGGGATTGCACCAAGTAACGATACAAGCCGAAAAAACAACCTGTCTCTTGTTTTTCGCGGCATTTTGGTGGGAGATCTCTTTTGTTTTGGTGCGCAATAAACCGATGCCGATGAAAACCACGACGAAACTGCCGATCAAAAGGATGAATTTTTGCAGCCACGGAAAATTCTCCATCAGCGCGCCAATACCGAAAAAACAGGCCAGAGCCAGGGTGACATCGAAAAAAATTACCGCTGCTGCTGTAAAAAAGGCTTTTCCTCTTTTATTTTGTAGCGCTGCGTTAATTACGAATAAGTTTTGTAAACCGATCGGAGCCACATAGGCCAGACCCATCGTAAGACCTTGAAGAAAGTAGTTCATAAAAGCTTATTTTCCCTTAAATAATTTTATCAAGAAGAAAACCATGGAACCAAATAGAAGGAGTAGTGAAAGTAGCAGGAACCATAGGGGAATTGGTTTTGCCAAAGATGCGATTACGGAGATTGAGGTAAGTATTACCAAAGACAAAAACTTTATCGTAGATATCATATGATGCAGTACGGAATATACGCGTTCCCGGTTTTCTTCCGTTACTTTAACGCCGGTATTCCAGATTTGGGGAAATCGCTCTGTAACAGTGATTCCACAGAAAATGATAAGTGCCATGAGCGGAGTTACAAGGAGGGAACTTTTGTCGCTCCAACGATCTGGTGTACCGCTGAATCCGTAATGGCTTGGCACGATCTCGGGAAAGTGTTCCCATTGCAAAAGGAGGTAAAGAAAGCTCCCTGCCAATATGGTACAGCAAGCAACATCCAGAAGGATCGTATAAACAGTACGTTTTACTTTCATGGAAAGCACTCCAATCATAATAATATAGCTATTATACCATAATTTTTTAGAGAAGACACACTGATGGTATGGTGGATGAGGCATCTAAAATAGAAAATCTTTCAACGTTGCGAGGTAGAAAAATATAGGTTTTTCTGCTATAATAAAATCAATATGCCAACACTGACACGCTAATTTGAAAATGATTCAAGTGGATTTGCTTTTTGAGGGGGTATTATGGACGAATATCAGCTTCGCCTCGTGAAAATGGAGGATGCAAGTACTTTGGCGTCAATTTATCGTCCCTATGTGGAAAAAACGCCGATCACTTTTGAATATGAAGCACCTGATGCAAAAGAGTTCCAGCGCCGCATCGGAAAAACATTGGGAATGTTCCCTTATCTTGTCTGTGAATCTTCTCAAGACGGTGTCATCGGTTATGCTTATGGCAGTAATCTCTATGACCGTGCGGCATATCGTTGGGATACGGAGCTTTCGATCTATTTGTCCCAATCACATCGAGGAAAAGGAATCGGAAGTGCCCTCTACCGCGGCTTGCTTGGTTTGTTAAAGCTGCAAGGGTATTGCAAAGCATATGCGTGTATTACTTATCCCAATGATGAAAGCGTTAAGTTTCATCAGAATTTTGGTTTTAAACAGTGTGGTTATTTTCAGCAAAGCGGTTTTAAACTTGGGCAATGGCATGACGTCATTTGGATGGATAAACCGTTGATTTCTACAGGCTACCATTCTGCTCCCGGTGTGTTGAAATATGTCGATTCTCTGGATCAAGAAGTTGTTGCTGCCATCTTGGTCCAGGCGATAAAGGGGAATGACCTTGGATATTGATGTGTTAAAAAAGCGAATGCAGCCTTACCGTCTCCAGGAGATTTCTCCCGGCGATTACGACGGTATATGGTCACTATATACTTCTGTTGGCAGCTATTTTCGGCGTTTTCAACCCTTTCCGTCATCTTTGAATGAAGCTTTGGCTGATCTCGGGGCGTTGCCTCCCGGCGTCGAGCCGACAGCAAAACATACCTTTGCTCTATACGAAAAAGATCAACTGATTGCTTTGCTTGATTTTATATGGAATTACCCTGCGCCAAATATGATGTATTTGGGTTTACTTCTGGTACACGGTACCTTCCAGGGGAAAGGAATCGGCAGTATGATTTTACGATCGCTGGAAACTTCCGCTTTGGAATATGGATGCAAACGCATATGGGTAGTAGTGGCAGAATGTAATTTATCTGCACGACTGTTTTTCCAAAGTAAAGGATTTGATGCAACGGGAATGGCATACCATCGATCATTAAAATATTTGGTAATGGAAAAATCTGCCATTCCGACAACATGACTTTTCCAGGAAACGACAAGGAGTTTGATTTTATGAATGCTGACTATCAAGTGCGGCCTTTTGACAACGAAATGATTTCCCGTGTATATGAATCAGAAATGGTACATGATTTCCCTGCGGCGGAGCTAAAACCTCTGCCTTTGATTCTCTCCTTGGTGGAACGGGATGAATATCTTTGTTTGGGATTATATCGTGAAGAATCTTTGTGTGGTTATGCTTATCTTTGCCGTTCCTCCAAGGTGCCTTATATATTGCTGGATTATCTTTCTATTCTGCGTCCGTATCGTAATCAGGGGTTGGGGGCGGTATTTTTGAAGCTTCTGCAAGAAACCTACAATCATCTTGCCCAGGGGATTGTTTTGGAAGTGGAGTCTCCACACTATGCCGTTGATGAAGATGACAAAGCATTACGGACAAGGCGCATTGGCTTTTATCTTCGGAATGGATTGCGAAAAACCAATATTATATCATCTTTAAAAAAAGTGGATTATCAGATCATGTATCTGCCTTTGAAAAAGGAGAGCAATGAAACTGATGAGGAATTATTACAAAGTATTGATAAACTTTATCGGGTACTTTATCCTAAACCATTACATGATGAATATTTTGACTATCTTAGTTTGGTATAAAGGTATAAAGAAGCCTACAAAAAACCGGTTAGGAAAAATCCTAACCGGTTTTATATTTGTCATGATTCAATCTCCAGATTTTGTAAGGTTACTTCTTCTGTTGCAGTTTCTTCAGTGGGGAGAAT
>CAJFVQ010000034.1 GCA_904420535.1 Candidatus Cryptoclostridium obscurum | reverse complement strand
CTATCATTGCTGTGGCTGATGGGAGCGTAGGCGGTATCGTGATTATGATCCCCCGCGGCCTTACCGTTCCAGTTGCTTTTCTCCTCGGAGGTTACATGAATGGTGCTATCTTCCATATGGGTATCGCTTTCCTCTATATGGTCGGAGGCTTCCTTCAATTCCGCGTCAATGGTATCCCAGTTACTGTTCATTACTGTGATATCCGGCGGTGAATCTGTCAGCTCTATTTTCTTTAATCCATAGTTCGTTGTTGTTTGCATGTTCCCCTCACCTTACCTTTCTATATAATCCTTCACCTTACCCCAGTCAGAAAAGTCGGTACCAATGCCTTGCCAGTTTTGAGCGGCAGAAGCAATATCTTCCCAAGTACTGTAATATCGATTTACTGTTAACTGTAAATGCGCGGGAATACGCCCTTCCAGGGCTTTCCGAATCTCAGAAAAATCAAACAATTCTCCATTTTCCGGAGGGAGCACCTGGACAAGAATGGTACTGCCAGAAAATGAAACATAAGCAGTCACCTCACCGCCGGTGAACGACGAAACAATATTAAGAATTTTCTCTTTGGAAAGGGGACCTTGCCCTCTCATTTTTGCGTTTACGACCATATGCCTCTGCTCCAGTGATCCTACGCTATCCAATCCCAACGCATGTTCCCAGCGGGTTAACACTTCCTCACAGCACTGCAAAACAGTTGTATCATCAAAGACCGTCTCCAAATGATCAGCCGCATCCTCCAACGCTTTTTCTTCCGCATAGAATATAGCCTGAAATTCTTCTGTGCCACCGTAAAAATCAGGAAGGAGCCGGGAAAGTGAAGATGTACTCATGATGCCACCTCCATAGAAATTTGACCCAATACGGGAATCTCTTCCGAAGTCAAATCAATATCGATGCTACCGTTATTGATTTTTAAGTCAGAAACACTCTCAATTCCTTCCACACTAAGAATTGCCGCACCAACTTCCATATAATAAACTTTAGACTTGCGATACGCAGAATCTTTGAAATACTCAGAAATAGCTACTGTCACCAGGGAATTGGCATTGGTTTCCAAAAGGTCTGAATTCAGCTGAGCAGTAAAGGATACATTGATCGTTTTTTCCGTCGCTGTAGTCACGGTCACCTGAGCGCCAATGGGAGCGACGCCTTGTCCCATGCCACCAGAATTGGGGTCAAGATATGCTTGGAACTTACTAACCAGATCCACTGAGGCGGGTTCATCGTCGCTGGCTAAAATGCTAACTTTTACAGTATTTACACCATTCCACCGCGGAAAGACTTTGGCTTTTCCGATTCCCGGGTACTCCAAAGCCCACTGTAAATACTGAGCACAATTGCCATTGGCAGGCTCATCAGTAATATGATAAAAATAACGCGCGCGTAAGGTATCATCATTCTCGGCGTCGCTTCCATCGATCACAGGCTCCCCTTTAATCTCTGCCTTGGCCAGCCCCTCGGTATATTGTAAAGCCATCAACTCCCCCTCGTAGGCATTGGCCGATGCTCCCGCAGTTTCCGCTTCCAAATGGTAAACTCCCGATTCCACCTGTTCCATCACTTGAAAATTAATGCTGTTGCTCCCATCAATAGTAGCAAATCGCATCCCAACAGTCACTTCATAGGGAGCGTTGCTCTCATCATAAAAATATCCCAAACGGATTGCTTTTACAGCAGCACGACGAGTAACCCCCAACTCGCCGCATCGCATGTCCAACGCATTGCCTGTGGCTGTCTCAATGAAGCATTGCTCAAACTGATTTGCCATTGATTCATAAAGTGATGCCAATTCATGAGCCGCCGGCGCTAAGGCATCATAAATCACGCTCCCCTCTCGTTTATCCAAAGTATCGGGAATTCGCGATAAAAGCATATTGAGAAGATTCTCCATGGTATAATCCAGTGGATCAATCATATTCCAACCTCCAATCGATTACGGTTTCCTCTTCCTCTGTGGCCACGGCAAACTCGACTTCCAAACCGTTTTCGCATCGCTGAAACACAAAATTTTTTACGGAGAGAATGCGATCATCTTGCAGTAATGATTCTTTGATACGGGCTTCTACTTCCGTTTCTATCAGCGTGGCAGGCAGATCCCATAAATCATCAAAGGCGACGCCATAGAGCTCACCGTAAATGGGATAGGCTCCGCGCTCTGTACTGAGTCGTTTTGCAATACTTTGACAAAGGCTGCTTTTCCCGTCGCAATCACCGCGAATTCGTTTTCGGTTTTCTGTCAAACGGTACGTCTTGTTCGCCATAATCGGCTCAGTTTCCAAATCAAAATACGATTCAGGAAGAACCGATTCAAAATAATATAAAGTCATTCTGCCACCACCTTTGATAAAACAATATATTTTTGTCCCCTCATGACGCGAAGAAGTACCAGCTTATCGCCGACGGTCAAATCACTGATCTTATCTGTCATGATGAGGTTTTCTTTTGTTAGGTAGAGATCATCTCTCAATTTCAACTGCAAAGGCGATATTTTTTCCACCACTCCAGGAGTATAATCGGTCAGTTGCCATTGGGACAGTGCTTCCGCCACAGCGCGGCGGATGATTTCAAGCATGATGCCACCTCCAATCAATGGGTTAAAATATAAACATGAGGATTGATTTTCGGGGAAGGAGGATACCGGTAAGCACCTTTATGTAATTCCAAATGGAGATGTACCCCAAAGGCATTCCCCGTCTGCCCCTCAATTCCCACCTTCGTATTAGTGGTAACCGACTGTCCGACGCTGACACGGATAGAAGCCAGATGAGCATAAAGACTACGATAACCGTCTGTATGGCGGATGATCACATGGTTTCCGTAAGAACCGCTGCGAGAAACTTTTTCCACTTTACCACTACAAATGGCATAAACGGTTTTATCACTCATTCCTACATAATCGACACCGGTATGCCACCCGCAGGACCAGGATTTTCCGGTTTTGCCGAAAGGTGTGGAAACCCGCCAGGTTCCGTGAAACGGCAAACGATATTTTCCACTGGAAGAACCGGTATCACCGTCATCCCCATCGGAAGTCTTTTTGGTACCGCCGGAAGATTTTTTTGTCGTTTCTTTGATTTCTTTTTTTGTTACGTCAATGTATTCGGAGAATTCCGACATGGTAATGGCATAATTCAAATCAGCTTCTCTGAAAATAGAGAATTCTAATTCCATACGGTGCTCCCGATTCCAAATATGGCGAGCCCGTTCTACGGTTAAATAATCATCAGTGCTAAGTTCCCCCATATCTGGAATACGAATTTTTACCACTTGTCCCGCTCGAATTTGAGAAATTCCCATACAGGATAAATATAAATGTCTCTGTAATCGATTGTCGCGAAGCAGGATTTTGCGTGCCATTTCTTTTATTTGGGCTCCATTGAGTTCGTCATTAACACGCTCGTAATACTGCAACTTCCCCCACTTGGCAATGGCATCGTTTCCCGCTGCCACATAGGCGTCTCCTTGCCCCGTCAGCTCATTGGGACGTACCAACTTTACATAATTATAAACGCCATCGTCAATGGAAGTACGGTAAGTATATCCTTCGGCAAAGCTTTCGGTGCCTAAAATATAAGGACTCACCATTTTGGTGGAAGCCGTCAATGTCAAAGCTCCATCCTTGTCGTAAAAACAGTAGCTTCGTCCGGTGGCTTCTCCCGTTAGCTCCAAGGCTCTGGCGATGGTATCAAGGCACGTCGTCTCGTCGGCAATCAAAGAGGGAATCACATACCCCGTGTTCTCTAACTGACCGCACTTCAGGCCCATATCACCGCTGATTTTTGCAATGATATCTCCAGCATTTTTTCCAGTAAAATTATAACTTTGCTTCGCCTTTAAATAGCGCAGAGAATCATAACAAATTACTTGAATTTCCCCTCGATGATTTTTATCTTTGGTAAATACCACACCGCGAAAAAGAACCTCTCCTCCGTCTTTCCATACTGCATGATCGCCTTCATGGAAATTGAGGCCGTCGGTTTTTAATACGGTAAAACATAATTTAGAAGGAACGCCGATCCGCACAGTTTCCCAGGTTACCTCCGTAATACAATCCGTAATATCAAGTACTTTTTTTAACGCCCGGCTTTCCAGAAGAAGCTGCATTTGCTCGTCCCTGCCACCAGTATTATAAAAAAATGTAGTTTCCGCCATTATGTCACCGCCTTCAATGAAAAGGGCCGGTATTCTCTTAAGACCAATTCAAAAAACACGACGTTAGGCTCTCCTCCCTTTTCCCAATAACGAAAAGAATCGATCACAACATCCAAACTTTCTCCAAAGTTATAAGAACGGTCTAAAGATGTACCACCAATCGTTAAATGGAGCACCTTTTTGGTTTCGATGGCATTTTCCAGCCATGGTCGAATGTTGGTATTACTCTTAGGGTAGGTCGAAGAAAAAGAAATTCTCTTTCCTTGACGACAACCGGGAACTACAGTTTCTCCTTGAGACATGAGATCATAGACCTTATGATCCACTCCCAGGGTAATCTCAATTTTCTCCGGATTATTCGGAAACAGCAGCCACGATTTCGTGGCTGAGTTTTTTAATGTAATATGATACAATTTCCCCTTCCTTTCTTTATTGCCGACGCTTCATGTCTGCAAGACGCCGGTCGATCATGGCCACCACTGCGGCTTTTTCCCGCAGCGGCAGCATGATAAATTCTTGGGGACGCCAATGGAAGAAATGGAGGGCGAACATGGCATAAAATGTCTCTCCGTCGCCCTCCTCCATCAGTTTTTTACTTCATTGGCAAGGGTTCTAACATTTTCTCCAAATCCACTGAGATTGCAAATGGATTGCGCCAATTGAGCGATTTCACCAGCTTTCAACACCCGTTCTACCAGTGCTTCCGGAGTTGAGCAACCACTTTGCTCCAAAGCCTCAACGCTTCGAAAATCCGGAGAGACGCAATGATTAATCACTAAAAGCATCTGAAAGGCCTCACCGTCAAATTCTCGATTTTTACGACATCGGCGCTGATATTGATCCATTTCTCCCAGGGTCACACTGCGCACCAAAAACGGCCGATCTTGGAGACGCGGAGAAACAATCACTTCCTCCTCCATGTTCTCTACTGGATGAGCCAGTAAAAAGTCCATCAATGTCATTTTTATTCCCTCCCAATGGCAGTCGGTTCCGCAAAATCCTCAAGAATATAAAAATCATCGTATTTAAATTTTAAATCAATGGTCAGCGCATCATCGATGGTGCTGTCCAAAGCGGCCAAAGGCACGTCGCCGCAGAGTGTACAATTACTGAAAGAAGCAGAACGTCGTCCCAGGCCGGTTCCCTTATCATAGTTTACAATCAATAAATCAAAGGGTGTAAAATTCCCTTCACGGCGGTATTTTTCAATGATTTTCCCGAAGATAGAAATAGCATAATACTGAATTGTCATTGTGCCACTTCCCTCCACTCCGGCGACAGCAGTTTGCGTGCGAACTGTGCCCACAGTTTTCAACGTCCGTTCTTTGACGACATCATGGGCCTCAATTTTTTGAATTCCCGGCACCTCATAACGGCGTCCATCAATGGTCAAATAAACGCTGCCCAGCTTACCATCAACGGTATCTTGTATTTTCAAAAAAATACTCATTTACTGCACCTCCACTGTCATATAAAGTTTTTCCATGGCGTCCACGGGCTGTACTGCGAGGGTCACCGTAACAGAATCAGCAGATAATCCTCGTTCTACCGTAATGTCGCTGCTACCGTCAAAAGTTTCTACAGCTCCTGCCGCTGCCAACGATTCCATATATGAAACAAGTTCCTGCTTAAATAGATCGCGACCCGCGCCGTCATTATCTATTTTGCCAAGATATCCCTGTTCAAAGCGATGTGCCACCTCATTGGCAATACGATCTAAAGTGCGGAGCATTCTATTTTTCCGTAGTTCGGAGTTGGAAGAAACCAATGTATTGATATCCTGCTCTACAACGATGGTGCCGTCGGTACGAGTGCTTAAAAGGAAATATCCCTGGGCCAAAGCAGTTTCAATTTCCTGATTTGTCATTGCACCAATGATCTCCTCAGCGTCGTCTACCACGCGGTAAGTATTACTTTCCGCCATTTCTGCTCCGGCACTAACCCCAGCAACCCAAGCCACAAAATTTGTAGGAGAAACGGTAACACCGTCTCGCTGATACCCTTGTTTTACCGTGATAATGCCTTCGTAATCGGCAGCATAATCATAAAGGACAGCCTGGACTTTTTTCCCGTCATTCTCCCTTAGATCGCGAATATAAGCTTTCACATTAGGGAAGATATCATCATCGTCAGTGGGCAAAGCCATCACCTGCCAATCCTTACCTTTGACCGCTGTAAGATAAGCAGTATAATTCTCCGATGCAACAGTGCCGTTGGCACCGCCAGTCAGAGAAGTAACAGCCAATGCCACCAAAGCACCACTGGATTGAAAAGTTACCCAATCGTTTGCAACAGGTGTAGCCCCGGAAAGCACAATTTGCTGATGTACCAAATTTCCATCCAGGTAAGTAGACACTTCAAAACCGTTACTAACAGTGGCGATACCTACAGCCAAATCATTGCCACGAACACCGTTATATTTTGCTGTGGCTGTCAAGTTTCCCAAAGTGGCAGATGCCGCAGTTCCGCCGCTGTCCACTCTGTAATACAATACTTTTTCACAATTTTTTAATGCCTCATAAAGAGGCAAAATTGCTGTATCCCAGCTATGAAATCCTAACTTTGAAAGGGTGCCACCGCCATTCATTTCCTCAGCAGTCAATTCCTGTAAAACACCTTGAGGCCCCCACCCCAGCTCCACAGCCATGGTTACGATGCCACTGCCGCCCAAACCGATGGAGCCTCCATTTTGGGTTTTAAATCGAAGGTATGCTCCGGGACGAATTTTATCTTGTAATGTCCAATGACCTCCTGCCATGATTCATCACTCCATTTCCAGATTCATTTTATTCATTAAGGCCCCCGTATCCTCCTGGGCCTTTTCTACATAGAACACATAGGACGCTTCAAAAACCAACACGCCCTCATCGATGTGGTGGGACATTTCTAAAGAGAGCATCCCTTCCATTTCCATAATGTCATACAATGACATCGCCATGGAATGGAGACGGCCGTTTCGGTCGGCCGTCCCATCCTCATTTCGTTCATTGTCATAGTAAGACACAGCAAGATTGACACGAAGACGATATCTGTTTCCGATACCGCGACGAAAGGAAATTCCTTTCACTTCAGTAAACAAACCGGGCCGTTGAAATCCTCGCCCCACGTATTCTCCATAGTTTTTTATCTGGGGAAACCTTTTTTGCAAACGCTGCCTTATTTGCAGCAAAAGCTCCTCCGCCATTAGGCATCCTCCTTCCGATAAACCAAAAATTCCTGATAGTCAGGATATAAATGGGGTTCTCCCGCCACATAAATTCGTGTCACACCGCAATGGGTAATTGCAAGAATATCACCGGCCATGATATCGTGCTCCCTTCCGCAAAATACCAAGAAAGCTTGTTCCTCAACATTTCTTTGGGGATCGTCGGATCTCGGATGATCCAAACGGCCAGCAACGCCCAAGGAGTTTTTATTCATGGAAAGATAACATGGCACATTTTCATAAATCGGCGTAACGCTCACTGTTTCCCAAGGCAAACCGTTATCATCTTCTTCCCAAACAGAACGGTAAAGGGAAAATTGATCGCGATAAAAAATGTGCAGATTGTGGTATTTCCAATTCATCATCGAAAAAGTCCCCTTCTCATTTTGTCAAGGCGGTAACGGTAATTTTCGGCCAATGCTCCCGCAGTTATCGTATTGTTTTCGCCGTTTTTAAAGGTATAGGAGACATCGCCCATGGAAGCCGATGCCACAACAGAGCCTTGCAATGCATCACCGCCGGTGCCACTTTGAGCCAGATCAAACGCCAGATCCGCCCAGAGGAGTTTTCCCTCCGGAGGTACCTCGAACAAACAGCAATAATTTTTTATAATATCTTCAGCCTTTTCCACTGCCCAAGTTATTTCTTCATCGACAGTTTCTTGTTTCATACGTTGGAGCACGATTGCAATAATATCATTCGCGGTTATTCTTTCTTCATTTGCTTCCATAGTATGACCTCAAAATCTCAACCCATATAACGCATGGCCAACTGGGGATAAATGGTTTTAAATCCGTAGAGAGTATCAATGGAAAGCATCTGTTTTTTTGTGGAAGCATCATAACTGAAAGTGACGCGAAGGGTAATTCCTTCAAAGGAAGTCACATAGCTTTCGGCGCCCCGTGCAAGTTCCAGAGGACGACTCACAAAGGCAAAAGCATTTTTGTGGAACACTAAATTCGCTGCATGAGCAGGGGATACAGCCACGTCGGTTCCCGATTCGATTTGAGGAAGCACGGGAGCCACTTTTATCCCTGCAATGCTATTAGATACTGCCTCGTCGCTATCCTCAGTCACAGTGTAAGTGGTACCGTCAATGGTCAAAATATCGCCTTTTACAAATTTTCCCGTCAAAGAGGTGCCACCGATATCCACTTGGTGGCTACCGGCAGTCACGGCATTTTTCACCGTGAGCCCTGTGGCACTGACTCCCGGTGTATGGTTCCAGATCGCCTGGGACATATAGTTGTCCACCCCTTGAATGCGACCGATTGATCCTTCCCTCAGTGCTTCGGTGCTACCGCTTTTTTCAGCGTTGACAATGGCGGGAATGACGCTGAAATTCATGTCCGCTTCAGGGTCCCAAACGGCATAACGGGGAAAAACAGGAGCTTTATTGATATTCAGCATTTTCCTGGCAGCTGCCAAATCTTCCAAAGAATTAGGAGTTGTCCCAGCAGTGCCACCGATGGTATAAATATCCTTATAGAGTTCCAAACCGTCTCTGTTGATCTTTTCGGCAATGGCAATGGCTGCCGGTTCAATGACCTGGCTGGTAAAATTTTCAATTTCTAATGCCATTTCTTTGGCTGTCACTTCCACAGAAACGTCGGCAATTTTATCCATGGTTACCAAAACTTTGTCTTCCACGATATCTTGGGTTTCAATGGTGCCGTTAAATTCCTTTGCTTCGTAAACAGGAGGTTTTCGGATTTGAATGGTGTCCCCCACATTGGCAAAATCATCGGCATAATCAGTGTAAGTCAGCATAGGAAAGACAAGATTATCCTTTAAAATAGGCAATGCTTGTCTCGCGATTTCCTGAGCTGTTAAAAAAGTGTTTGACATGATACATCATCCTTTCATGTTCAAAAATTGATAATACTCGGAGTCGCTCATTTTGGAATAATCGGGAACGTATTGCCCGCCTCGCGGCCGATAAGGGACAGTTTCTCCATTCCCTTCGAAAAGATAAGGAGCTTCCGCCTTAACAGATGCAAGAGCTTCTTTGAATCCTACCAAAGTACCGTCTTGCCAACGGATGGCGTCCATATCCAATAGGGCCCGCACCGCTTTGCAGTTTTTTACATGGTTTTCTCTAAGGGCGTTGTCTAGACCATGGTGAAATTCCATTTCATCAAAGCGTTTTTGCCAAGAAGCTTCCGATTCCGCCAAAGCTTGTTCCAATGCGGATTTTTCTGTTTTCAAAGCCGATAAGGCATCGGCATTCTCTTGTTCCTGGTGCAGCCGTTGTTTTAAATTCCGATTTTCCGCCAGCAACGCATCGAATTTACTTTTTGGCAAATAGCTGCCATCGTTAGCCACTGCCAATTCCACATCGCGCCCGTCGTGCCCCTTTCCTTTCAAAGCGTCGACCACTGCGACAAAAAGTTCCTCTCCCAAAAGTTCTTTCAGCGTGTTCATAAATAACCTCCCACTTCGTTTTTTTCAGGTGTTACCCGCCACCCCCGCGGTCTTTTTGATTTCCCCTCAAAAATGCCAAAAAAGGTCGGGATTTCCCCTTCGCCTTTGATTATAGAGAATAAATTCGGGCAAACATGGGTATCTTGTCTCTTTTGTTAAAATTTGATATAATAAATTTATGATGATTGAAACAGTAATGAAAAAAATCGAATCGTATCTATCAGGTAAAATCTCAGCGGAAGATTTTTCCTATGACTTCCCCGTCACCTATTCACTTCACGCCAAACAGTTGGACCAAAAGAATCCGACATTTTCCCGGCTAATGGAAGAGGAAATGAAACCTCTTTGCCAAAAGTTTGATCCTTTTAATTTTTACAATTTGCCTCAAGGGAAGGTTTTGGATGAAGACGCATTCCGCAGCCAAGTACAGGCCATTTATAACAAAGCAAAAACTCTGATTTAGCATGCAAAAAGCACGCATCTTAAGATGCGTGCTTTTTGCATGCTTTGTCCATCCATATTCCGTATTCACACAATTTAATTCTTTTCCGTACCGGAACCGGTCTGGTGCGCCAAGGATTCCCTTTCCAAGGCAAGGTTCTCTACCCAAGGATGATTACGCAAAACCGTCTCACGACTAATCAAACCTTCACTTTTTTGGGCGATCTCCGCTGTTTCCAGATCATTTTCAATGGCATTCCTCGTGTAGATCTGGATCACGGGGAGGTCTTCCGGCGCATTCAAATAACGGAGCACCAAACGGAGAAAGGTTTTAAATCCCGATCGAAACTCCGTTTCCAGCAATCCTGCTTTGATTTCCAACAAGCTGTACAAATATTTCAAAGCTACACCGGAACTGTTGCCAAAAGCAGCGGGATCGGGATCCACCCCTTGACCGGAAATAAAAATTTGGCGCTTTAATATCTCCAAAAACTTCACTCGAGCCTCAATGGGGATTTCAATGCTCATGGTCTCCACGCCGCCGGCGCTCAAGCTGTCGCCCTCCACCTTAATAGCCTTATACCGTTTTAGTTCCGATAAAAAAGTGTTGAGATCCTCTCCACCGTAATTCCGCAATACAAAGATCACCTCTTGAATATCGGCAAGATCGTTGGCAAACCCCGACACCACCAAATCATATTGGTCAATTAGATCTTTTACCATGGAAAGATCTCCACTGTGGCTGCGATTATTGTAAAAAGGGACAAATGGGATCTCCCCCATACCATGCTCCCAACAATATTTTCCCCGATCAAAACAACGGTCAGGCTCAAGGGAGCCTGTTGATTCTTTACGGAAAAACAGCGCCTCCCGTTCGTTCCATATTTCTACCTTACGTACCATGGAATCATCTCGTTCCCGTATGTCATATATACGAAGCAAATACTCCATGGAGGGATCCAGCCCTCCGTCATAGAGAGGATAAATTTCTTCCATGGGTACGGTATTATAATGAAAATTCCCTTTGGAATCAACCCAGCAGTGAAGCCAGGCTATGCCGCAGTTGGCGGCATCAATAGCCAAATTTTTTACTTTTCTAGGGAACTCCTCTCCCAGTACAGCGTTGATTTTTTCATTGATCACGTCGATGCCGCAGTCAAACATCGGCGGATAAGTAAACATATATGAGGCTTTTTGGTTTACCAAAAGCTGATGCCAGTTGTGGGAGACTCGAAAATCCGCGTTACGGAGTGGGTTTCGATCTCGCCGCGCTCCGGCCAGCAATTCATCCACCCGTTTTTTGCGGCGAATGCCATTATCATTTTCATAATAACGTTTTCCCTCCATGGCGGCACCGTTTCTCGCCATTTCCGATGCTACCAGTTCATTGCAGTATTTTTCTAATGCTTTCCAATTGCTCGTCGCCAAAATATCCCTCAATGATTTCATATCATTCCTCCTATTTCAATACAAAAATATTGCGGTCCAGTCCTTCTGTGGCATAGCGAAGGGCGTCCATCAAATGGTTGTTTCTATCAATGGGAGTATTGCACAAAACTCCATTGTGTTCTTGCCAAACGTAAGACTCTAGTTCTTCCTTGGTATGGACACAGCGGGGATGTACGATCAATGTATAACCGCACAAACGTTGGATACCGTGACGCAAACTGTCAGGCCCTTTTTTTGCTCCTGTCACTTTGGTCAGCCCCAGCCGTTTCAGCTCTGCAATGGATTTCGGCTCAGCGCTGTCAGCAACAATACGGTATTTCCCATATCCCCTGGAGAGGATCGCATCGGCAATATCGCTATTTAACATTGCTTTTCGATAAATCTCGTCAAAAACATAGATTTCCCGCCGCCCTTCGTCCACCACACATATAATAAATGCTGTGGGATCGTGAGTAAAGCCGAAGTCCAGACCGCAGAGAATGCGGGACTCTGTTCGACGCATCGCCAAATCTTTCCAGTCAAAAGCTTCCACGCGCCAGTTTTCATAGACAAGACCACTGGCAATTCCCCACTGTCCCAGTCCCTCCACATCATAACGGCGAGGAAAGCACTGCTTCATTTCTTCAAAAAGCCTTCGGTCATGTTCATCCAAAAACTCATTGTCAAGATACGTTTTCGTAAGAGCCAACACCTCCTCGGTGTCCCGATCAAAAAACCGTTCCTTTAACCAATGTTGGCCGGACCATGGATTAAATGTTAAAGTCAGCTGTTTAAAATATCCTTCTTCCATATCCCCGCGAATAGACATATCCAGTTTGTTAAAGGCGCCTTCCTCTTCGATCTGGAATGCTTCCTCAATCCACACCCAACAGAGATATCCTCGTTCCACGGTGATAGAATGGATGCTCTCGGGATCATCCATACCTCGAAACAGGATCTTCTGTCCTGTTGGCAAGTATTCCAGGGCCAAAGGCGTTCTAGTACTTCTCCACAGATGAGCTACCCCCAATCGCTTGGCCGCCCAACGCAACTGCGCCCAGGTACTGTCTCTGTGTCCATTGGCGTAACGGCGCACCACCAGCAAATTTGCCTTAGGATATTTCATCAAATGGTAAATGTACCACAAGGCCGCCGTGGCGCTTTTTTTTGCTCCCCTCCCCCCTTTGACGACACGATAACGGCCCCGATATCGCCAAAACGTACCATATCCTTGTCCTACCACAGCGGATATATCAATTTTGCGGATTATATCCTCCGCCACTGCACGCATCCCTCCTTCCTTTCATAAAAAAACCGTATCGCAGATAGATACGGTTTTTCCATCAAACATATTATCTCATTTTTACGGGCATCATCGGGGATCTTCTTTTACAGCACTAATTCTTTCGTGGCCACAGCGTCACAAAAAGCGGCGTCATGCTCTATGAAGACAATGGTGGGACCATGGTGTATCATCAACGCTTCCAACTGAATTCTGGAAATCATATCCAGATAATTTAAGGGTTCATCCCAAAGATAGAGGTGTGCTTCTTCACAGAGACTTTTGGCCAACAACGCTTTTTTCTTTTGTCCGCTACTCCAGGTAGAAAGATCGAATTCAAACTGTTTCCGCTCCACGCCCAACTTCCTCAGATTCGTCATCCACAAAGTTTCGTCAATGTCCCAAAGCTCTGCCATTTGATGGACGGTTCCCCGAAGGCCTTCGGTATCTTGGGGAATATAAGAAATTTTCAAACCGCTTCCTATAAAAAATTCTCCCTTGCAGTTGGCGGAACATTGCCCCGCCAACTGCTTTAGCAAAGTACTTTTTCCGGCGCCGTTTTTGCCCTTCAAGACCAAACGATCGCCCCGCATCAACTCAAAATTCAACGGGCCGCAAAGGGCATTTTCCCCAAAGAATAAACGGAACTCCCTTGCATAGGCCAGACACTCTCCATGATAAGACAAAGGATGTATTTTTAGGACTTCCTCGGTGTCAATGTTTTTCATAAGTTTTTTCTGTTCCGCCACGGCTCTTTCCCGCCGTGCATCAATGGTCTTTGCCCGCTTCATCATCTTTGCGGCCTGATGTCCCAAATAGCCCCGATCGATGGTTCCCGCTCCGCCATTGGGAGAACTATGTTTCTTTTTCTTTCTCCGCTCTACGGTTTCGGACCATTGCGCCCGCTGCCCGGCGGCGGTGGCCAAACGCTTCATCTCCTTTGCTTGCTTTTCATATGACGCACGTTCTCGCTGATCCTCAAAGGATTTTTCCTCCTGCCATTGGGAGACATTGCCTTTGCGCAGGCGGATTCCATTGCGTTCGATAGACAACACATGGTCGATACACCCATCGAGAAAGGCTCTGTCATGGGAGGCCACAATAAACCCTTGCTTCCCCTTAAGATAATCGGAAACGCTTTTTCGCCCATCACGATCCAGATGATTGGTAGGTTCGTCGATCAAAAGGAAGCCATCTTCCTTTAAAAATAAAGCAGCCATCAGCACTTTGGTTCGCTCCCCAAGACTCAAAGTTTCAAAGGGACGGTATAATACTTCTTCCTCCACATTCAATAATGAGAGCTCCCGTTGAATCTGCCAAAGCATCGCATCGGAAATTTCCTCCACAACCCTCAAGGTCTCTTGGGAAACATTCTTTGGCAAAAATGGGAAATAAAAACAGGGCGCCTTGGTCACTACAGCGCCGCGGGAATCCAAAGTCCCCTCCAGCAATCGCAGTAGCGTCGTTTTTCCACGACCGTTTCTTCCGATCAATCCCAGTCTCCAACGACAATCCAACGACAGGGTCACACGTTCAAAAACATTTTCATCACTGCCCTCATAAGCAAAGGTCAAATCATTCAATAAAATTGCAGTCATATGGCATACCTCCAAACACAAAAATACCGCAGGAAAGTACATTCCTGCGGTTCTGCGTTCTGTCACAGCCCATCAAAAAATTGCTCGACGGCCTTAAAAGACACCATAACCAAAACAGATTGAAATACAACGTCACTTTCCTGCCATGGCATACCAAAGGGCATACCGTAAATTGTTAGCAAGAAAACTGACGCATCATTTCATCTCCATTCCTTTGATTGATTATATCTATTGTACTCCATCCCACATTTTCTGTCAATGGTGGCATTGATATTCTCTAACTTTTCCACAATCTCAGTCCAATATCAAAAGCATCATCAGGCAGACCGCTGCGGCGCAGCATCCGGCAACAATGGCATACAATACCGTCTGATAAGGCCTTTTGGCAGATTCTCTGATCTTTTCGATCTCATCCAGCCGCTTTCCCTGGGTAAAAGCAACGATCTCCCGATAAGTCTGAATATTATGTATTTTCTTCTGCTTTTCGATTCTTACGGCATCATATACGGTGACACCGACTAGAAGAATCCAAAGCACTACTCCAATTCCGTGGCCATACAAAAACAAGGGCACCGCCAGAACCGCCGTAGCTGCCAAAAGCACAAAAAAAATCAAACTGCCACGGTTCCATTTTTTAATATCCTCCTCTTTGATCTGTTCTTCCATTGTCTTTAAATCTCCTTTCACCAGAATATCAAGGGAAATGTCAAAAAGGTTGCTCAATAAGACAAGACTATTGATATCGGGATAATTCTTTCCGGTATCACATAGTTAAAAATATTGGTGTCATTTAATCAATTTTGCCGATAAAGCGGTAGAAGATTTCTACCTCCTGTTCCCG
>CAJFVQ010000033.1 GCA_904420535.1 Candidatus Cryptoclostridium obscurum | reverse complement strand
CCAAAGTAATAATGATATTTTAACTGGCACACCCCTGCCGATCGTCCAAGAGCCTTGGCAATATCGCTATATGATACCGGCTTAAGTCGCTCTCTGCAATCGCGGACATATTCAAGCTCTTCTTGCGTCCAATGTCTAATTTTTTCATGTGCCATTACTCTTTTCCTCCAAGACCTCTATTTGTATAAATATACCGGGAGTATCAGCCCAAAATTTTTCAATAATTTCGGATGCTACAAGTGAATCGTCAATCCAAAACCCCAATTTTGTCATGACATCTTTAAGCATTTTTTGCAAATTATCCGTGTCGGGCCGTGAGAGCCGATATTTTCCGTTAAAATGTTTTGGGGTAGTTGGGTATAGCCATTTGGTTATTAACCTAATTCCTGCCGTCTCAGGCTCTCTGGGGGCATATTTTGATAGTGACGCTTCCAGTTTCATTCTAACCGCTTTCAGTTCTGCCGGTTCGTAAATTACAGGTTTGTTGTTAACGACGCGGATTTTATGTTGCTGATAAGTCTTTGTAGGTGGTATCATTGGGATGAAGAATGCGGTCATGTGATATTAGGCCTCCTTTTCGATTTTGTCGTTTGGTTAGTGTTTCATTAATAACGTCAAGAAAGGTCAGGTTTGATTTTGTTTTGGAAAATTTGCTTTGTCATCCGTCAGGGGGAGAGGAAGGACGGCGGCTTAGCTTTCAGCCGCCTTCGTTTCCCCCGTGACGGAACGGAAGTGAAGTCTTTATTTACCCCCCTTTAGGGGGGTACTTTTTCATCAATTTTTTCATTTTTTGAAAAGTGCCTGTATAATCTGGTTTTTTCACTTCATCAATTTTTTTTCGAGTGAAAAAATTGATGAAAATGAAAGAACCACGCTGTGCAGGTGTTTTTCAAAAATTTTTCATTTTGAAGTTGTTGCAAAAAAAATGGTTTTTTCACTTTATTTTTTTTTCGGTCACGATACCTTTATTGACCTCAAATCCACCATGATTTTTTATCCTTTCCCGAACCGAACGCGTGGTAAGTCCGAGATATTCCGCAAGATTTTCAAGAGTCACATCACCGGAAATCGCACACGCATCAAAAGCTATCTCGAGTGATTTTTTTTGATCTTCCCTTCGTGTTTTTTTTGCATTTTCAGCTTTCTTTTGTCCTTTCTTCCATGGAGGTTGTTCCCCCTCAACCTCTGCATTTTTCAACACACTGTTATCATCAAGTCGATGGATGGGATAGTCAAACCACAAATTCACTGGTTCAAATTTTGGAAACTCTCGCAGGGTTCCATCAATTCGCCACGCTGTGCGTCGTTTTACCTCTTTTCTGGCATTGTAGACGTCTGTAAGCATATCTTGGTATTGATTAAGGCTCATAAGGCGATTACAGGCCGAAAGCATCGCTTTTTCAGAGCATAAATCATCCTGCGAAACTTCATCTTCCCAATCCTGAATTGTCCGCTGCAAATAATCAAGACAAACGCTGCAAACAGCATTGTTTTCCTGTTGTGTAATGAGATCATCGGACACTTCCAGTTCAATCAAATCAAGCAGCGCATCCGGATCGCGGGCGAATACTCCGGATCCGCTAGCCCGATCCATAGAACGTTTTTGTCCCTGTTGTCCTTTGCTGTGATGGTGACAATAAATGACCGCACACCCCAATTCCGTACATACCTTATCAAACTGATTGCAAAAGTTTGCCATCTGATCCGCGCTGTTTTCGTCACCTGTAATCACCTTGTAAATGGGATCGATGATTACGGCAATATAGTCCTTTTTCTGGGCGCGACGAATCAGCTTTGGAGCCAGCCTGTCCATGGGTACCGCATTTCCTCTTAAGTTCCATACGTCGATATTGCTGTGGTATCTCGGGAAACGTTTTAAAGCGTCGTAGACGTCCTTAAAACGATGGAAACAAGAGGCACGGTCAAGCTCGAGATTGACATATAGGACTTTTCCCTGTACACAGTCCCAATTAAGCCACTTTTTACCCTCCGCAATCGCGATACATAGCTCGATAAGAGCATAAGACTTCCCCGCCTTGGAAGGACCAACGAGAAGCATTTTATGACCTTGGCGCAATACACCGTCAATCAAAGGTGGAGATAATTCCGGTAAATGGTTCCAAACCGTATCAAGTCCTTCGGGATCCGGTAAATTGTCATTAACACCTTCGATCCATTCCTGCCATTCCTGCCAACTTTCCTTCCCGATGTTGGTATCAATCAAGTACTGTTTTTTGCCATTACGAATCACCCCCGGCATCCTCGATAACCGCGAGGGATTACGATTTTGCGCATCAATTTTTAATGAATTTTTATTGCAAATATCGTATAAATAATTAACCCGTTTACGATATTCCTCATAGTTTCCGGCTTCAATCTTTACGATAGCATGGATAGATTTCCCACCACTGTATACCAAACAAGCCACAGGCAATTCAAGTTCGCGAATAATGGCGTTTTGTATTTCGATGTCTACTGTGTCGGATTCCACCAGAGCATATCTGTAATCAGTGACGTTATCGTTTTTACATCCGTTGCCGTCCAGCGGGTTAAAGCGGATCCACGCACCGGCTTCTTCCTTGTAATCACCGAGGACTCTTCCGATGTCGTCATCGCATTTGTTGAGCTGTTCGATGAGTTCTCCCGCGGTGCGATCCCAGCATCCTTTTGTTGGCATATATTTACCTTCTTTTTCATAGGTGTCTGTAACATATCCAACATTTTCAGTGGAATCAAAAAGGGTTTCAAGGTAGGTAACAAGTTCTTTTGCCGGAGACCATTGCTTTGGTTCTTGTAGTTCTTTTCCCTCGATCCAACCTTTTTCAATAACGACTTTATCATCCTTTGTTCCAATAAAGTCATCCCAGCTTAATTCTGTTCCCGGTTTCAATGGTTGCCATCCATGATCTTTTGCTATTTTCACCAAAGTGCCCATAGTGACAGGGGCAGCGCTGCCCGTAAAGGACTTCCACTTTTTTTCGCATTCTCCCGTATGGTAACGAGGTGTATCCATGCTACTCCACCGTTCCCAGACGGATACATCATATCCTTCATCCTTCAGGATCATGCCCACCGACAACCATTCTTGATAATTAAGCAAAGATGGATCAATATATGACAGTATTTCATTTAAATCATATTGAGATTCCATATGTTATGCTCCTATTTCAGTGTGTTTCAGTAATGTGGAAAGTTGCAGGATCAATCCCTTTGGGAACATGCCATCCATTACAGGCAATACGGTCGATTAGTTTTCTGGCTTGATCGAATTCCCACGTCCCTACTGCCCGGAATCCGCGCGATTCCAAAAATCTGATCTGTTTGGGCGTAGTGAGGCCATCTTTACGACGTTTCTCTAGGCGATCAAGTATTTTAGCGGCCTTTCCCGCGTTTTCGATCTCATCGGGGAAAATTCCAAAGCGTTCCAATGCTTTCATTTGCTTTTCAGTTGGCGGGGACATTTCCCAACCGAAATTTGGAACGTACCCGGCCAAATCCTCTGCCTGAATGCTCATTTCAAACTGTAATGGATCGACAAGTTTTCGCTTTCTGTGCCTCATCTCTTGCAACTGTTTTGCCAGAGATTCTTCCCGCTGAGCGATCACGTCTTCCGCAGCCTTGGCTTCCGCTTCTTCGATATCTATGGGACACCCAGCACCTTCAATGATTTCCGTCATCTTTTGTGCAACCTCTGAAGACTCGCAAATTAGGTGTGCGGGATGACACAATTCATGGCGTTCCGTGTGCCACAAAAAGTCGAGCAACAATAATTCTGTTTTACCTGTTTCCGGCGATAAACGTGTGCCGCGTCCTACCATTTGACAGTATAAACTGCGGATTTTGGTAGGCCTGAGCACTACGATACAATCCACGGACGGACAATCCCACCCCTCAGTCAAGAGCATGGAATTACATAGCACGTTATATTTTCCACGATCAAAATCAGAAAGGATTTCAGCGCGATTCTTACTTTCTCCGTTCACTTCGGCAACAGAAAATCCGTAATCGTTCAGTATCTCTGCAAACTTTTGACTTGTTTTAATTAGCGGAAGAAATACTACGGTTTTTCTATCCATGCAAATTTTTGACATTTCATCGGCAATCTGGTGTAAATAAGGGTCGAGAGCTGTACCGAGATCACCCGCTTTAAAATCGCCGGATTGGACTCCCACTGCTGAAAGATCAAGCTGTAACGGAATTGTCTGTGCTTTGATTGGAGACAAATATCCTGCTTTAATCGCTTTGGGAAGAGTGTATTCATAAGCAAGAGATTCAAAGTATTGTCCCAGATTGCGCATATCACCACGATCAGGGGTGGCTGTAACACCTAATACGTTTGATTTATGAAAGTGGTTTAAAACACGCTGATAGCTATCTGCCAAACAATGATGCGCCTCATCAATGATGATCGTATTGAAATAGTCCTCAGAAAATTGTGCCAGTCGTTTTTCACGCATCATAGTTTGGACAGATCCGACAACAACGCGAAACCAGCTATCAAGACATGACTCTTCTGCTTTCTCTGTTGCGCACATTAGACCGGTTGATTTTTTTAATTTATCCGCTGCCTGATCCAATAGCTCTCCTCGATGGGCAAGTATCAATACCCGTTCTCCTTTACGCACACAGTCCTCAATCACCTTGGAGAATACGATTGTTTTTCCGGTGCCGGTCGGGAGTACTATAAGTGTTTTATGACGGCCTTTTTCCCATTCCGCGAAAATTGCTTCTTTCGCTTCTTCCTGATAAGGGCGCAATTTCATAAAATCACCCCTTAAAAGAACGATTGTTCTGTATTTTGAGGGATAGCGGAAGGATCTACCGTTGGTTCCGGATCCTTATCGTAGAACTTGGTAATACGGTTGTTTTCTCGTTCTTCTCCTCGATCGTTGGTATATCGATTGATCTCAACTTTACATCGCCCCGTTGCTCCGGTTACAATGCTCCAGTTCATCTTTATGCGTTCGCCGTGCTTCCTGGCGCCAATAGCGGTGAAAAACGCGCATAACATCCCTTCGCATTTACTGTGGAGGAATAAATTATGGGTAACCAGTGTATAATCCCTCCCATTATCGATTTTTATGGTAAGGATCGCCTTATTGCAAGGTGGGAGCTTAGCACTACCGTTATGCCGGCCGCGTTCAAACTTTACAACTTCAAAATCATAGTCTCCTTCCGGAACAAGGACAAACTCACTTTCGCGCTCAATCTCATCTTCCCAGTCATATTCTCTTTCAGTAAATTCACTCATGATTCATACCTCCAAAGACTTCTCCACATTCTCTTGACGCAATGATCGACTCTTTGATATTATCCCAATTACGGATCAACATCCCGCGAATAAATTCTTCACCGTAGTTGGGAATTGGTGTATCTTTCGGAAAATATCCGCGCTGCTCCACAATATGTTTGATTTCATCTCTTGAAATACCGGCCGCATTGGTAAGAGCCGCCAAGTCACGCATTGCCAAGATAATTTCCTGCGGACAGTTATCCGGTGTGATCGTGTCGGGAATTGGACGGTATCTTGTGGAGTTTGTAGATTCCTGTGGCTTCAAGGTTTCCGACTTTTTTGCGTTATCTTGTTCCTGCGCGGTTGTGGTGGTAGTCACAACCTTTTCTTTTTCGATAACGTTATTACTGTCTTTCGCAATATTTTCACGCAAAAGATGAGCAATTTCTCGATAATCAAAATCTAATTCATCTTTTAGTCCGTATCGATTTTTTGCGTCCCAGCACGCATGATGTGATGTATACATTACCCGTTTCCCTCCCTGGGCCTTATGTTTACTGCCATTATCATCAACAGCGACTACAAGCGTTTTGTAATTAGCAAACAGCACCACATCAGCCCATTCTTTTACCAATGGCGCTGTTTTCTTCTGTAGCTTCATTTCCCAGCGGTCATATGCCCCGAATTCATCGGGCTGTTCAAATTTGCGCATTTGTGCATGGGCTGCAATGACGACATGGATTCCTCTGTCAATAACGTCGTTGAGCATATTTAACATTCTACCGAACTCTTCGGCGAGATATACTATCCCTTTTCCGTAGCCAAAGCTTTCGATACTATCCTTTTTGGCTGCTGCGCAAATTTCTGCGGCGCATAGTTGTTCTGCCCAATCTGCTGTATCTATGGCAAGGGTCTTGCAAATTCCGGGAGTATTGATGACATATTGTATTTCTTCCTTAAGCATTGCCCATGATGTAGGCATCGGCAGACGTTTCACATCAAGTTCCTTGGTACTCCCCTCTGTATCGATAAAAACGGGATCCGGAAAGTTCGATAGGAAGGTTGATTTACCGATTCCTTCCGGACCGTAGACAACCACTTTTTTTGCGCTTGGGATCTTACCAGAGGTTATTTTCATTGTTTACCGCCTCCTTATCTGCTCCTTTTACGTAACCATCTTCAATGATGATGGAGCACTCATCACCCGTACTGACTCGTGTTGCAATAGCCTGTAAGCCCTCAGTTTCCAGCCATGCACCAAAAGTGGACAATGTTTCGAGATCCATCTGTTCCAATTTATCCAACAACACAAATCCGCAATTAGGATTTAATTTCCGTACAATCGCGGTTGCTACCATAAGCTGATCGCTGCCGGACATACTGTCCCATCGATGCCCATGATATGTCAGTTCTCCATCTTCTACCGATAGACCGATAAGAGGAAGATCGGCATTATTCAGAAGGTCAAGTTTTGATTGGCGCACTTGATTGATTTTAGCGGTAAGTTCATCGTATTCGTTGACATAGTTCTGTGCGTCAGCTTCCGCTTTTTCTTTATCTAAATTTGAGCGGACTTTCCTGTTAATCGCATCGATGTCAGCGATATTGTTTTCTAGTTCTTCCGTTGATTCATCGTGCAAATCAAGGGCTGATTTCGCGGCAATATCGCAGTCTCTGCAAACAGTATTATATTCCTCCTGTATTGCATCTAATTTGTGACGCAATTCTGCCTTTTTATGTTCAAGTATACTTGCTTGTTCGCGCTTTCTTTGGTTCTCTCCGTTACGGGCAAGGATTTCTTGTTGCTGGCGAATTAATTCAGATGCGGGGATTAACTCTTTCGGCGCTTCCGGATAATACTCCATTTCTTTTGCATACTTCTTTTTTTGATCGGCAATTTGTCCGATGGCATGACGTCGATTATATAGTTCTGCTTCTTCTCGTTCCAGCGCGGAAAGCTGATCGCCGACGCCGATGATCTGTAATAGAGTGTTGGCTTTTTCTTTTGACGTCGCAGTCATAAACCTCGGTAAATCAAGAGCCATTGATTCTACGAATTCGTTTAATAGTTGTTGTCCCGCTTTACGGCCTTGTGGGTCTATGACCTTAAGGTCACTATTTTTTCCTTTGCGCTCTACAATCAGACCATTGTTCATGACAATATGCAGATTTGGTGATAATACTGAATTATCTCTATGTGCGTTGGATGGACGATAACGATCTCCGCCCAAAGCCCATGCGATTGCATCGAGTACTGAGGTCTTTCCTTGATTGTTGTTGCCGCCGATCACCGTTAATCCATTTTCCTGCGGTTCTATCTTAACGGCTTTAACTCGTTTGACATTTTCTATCTCCAGTTTGTTGATTTTAATACTCATTTTTCCTCCTTTACAAAAACAGTATCATATGGTATGATATTTTTAGCTTAATTTCTTCAGTCTGCTCCGGCAGACTATTTTTTTTGTCTCATTGCATCAACGCCCTTACCTTGGCAATCTCCGCCAT
>CAJFVQ010000032.1 GCA_904420535.1 Candidatus Cryptoclostridium obscurum | reverse complement strand
TACGTTCTTATCTGAAGCCGACCGTCTACCGCGGCCAATTTTCCCTTTGCAAGGTAACGACCGCAGGTTTCACCCAATTGGCGCCATACGACCACGGGAATAAAATCCGTTTCCCGCTCACCGCTGGCACTTTTAAAAGACCGATCAACAGCCAAAGTAAAAGTACATACCGGCGTGCCGTTGGCAGTGGAACGCAATTCGGGATCTCTTGTCAAACGACCAATAATAACGATTCGATTCAGCATATTAACACCTGAATTCCTTTATTCACCTTCCCGGACAACCAGGAATCTAATGACTTCGTCAGAAATTTTGAAATTTCTTTCAAGCTCTTTCGGAAGGTCTGCGTCTGCAGTAAAGTAGCAAAGCACATAGTAACCTTCACGCAATTTCTGAACTTCAAAGGCCAAACGTCTTTTTCCCCAGTGATCCACCTTGGTCACTTCCCCGCCATTGGCGGCGATGATCCCGGAGAATTTTTCGACGGCTGCGTTAATCTGCTCTTCATCCATATCAGGGCGAAGAACATACATAGCTTCATAATTGCGCATCCTAAAACACCTCCTCCCTTTGGACTAACGGCCCCTTACCCGGGGCAGGGATAACTTCGTAATTATAACACGACATTCTTATTTTTGCAAGCAGTTTCCAAAAAATATTTATGATTTGCTGCGTTCATTGGTACTACCGGCAGATACCACGGTTTTCAAACGGCGTTCCACTTCGGAACGGGGCAACATCACCGTATGGCCACAGGTCAAACATTCCAAACGGAAATCGGCGCCAATCCGTAAAATTTTCCATTCATACCCACCGCAAGGATGAGGTTTTTTCAAACGAATGACATCGCCTACTTGAAAAACAGTCATGCGTCGCGTCCCTCCTGTTCTGCTTTATGGGGCTCATCTTGAATGATCTCTTGCACCGGAAAGGGAATTTTAATCCCTTCTGCATCCAGAGCTTGTTTTACTGCTTTCCGTAATCCCCGAGAAACATCCCACTGCATCATAGGCTCTGTATAGGCAATCAAACGAATATTGATGGAAAAATCCATCAATGCCTCCACGCCGAGAACCAAAGGTTCTCCTGCCATAATTTCCTTATGATTCTCATAATAGCGAGCCGCCGCTTCGCGGATAATATTTTCCGCTTTGTCGATATCACTGTCGTAAGAAATGCTGAAATCCAGTTTGACCCGCATATGATCGCGGCAATAGTTGACCACATCGGTAATGGAGCCATTGGGAATGATATAGAGTTCTCCGTCAAACCCCTTCACCTTCGTAATGCGCATTTCTACAGCTTCCACAATTCCCTGATTTTGGTTGATGGAAACGTATTCTCCCACCCCATATTGATTTTCCATAATAATGAAGAAACCGGAGATTACATCCTTAACCAGGGTCTGAGCACCGAAACTTACCGCCAGACCGAGAACGCCTGCCGTTGCGATAATAGAAGCGACATTGACGCCAAGTTTGCTCAAAATCACCACAATGACGATAAAGATCAACACATATTTAATCATACTGTTAATCAAACGCCCCAGCGTCACACCACGGTGATTGAGGGAATCTTGACTTTGCCAAGAAAATTTGCGATTAAATGTTCGGTTAACCAGAGAAGTGGCGATTTTATACACCACTAGGGCGCCAAAAATCGTAATCACCGCCGTAACAAGAAAAGAAATGACACCATTTTCCGCAAGCCATGCACGAAGGGTTTCCCACATATTAATTTTCCATCCTATGAATTATTTCTAAAAATGAGGCTCTCAATACATCATCGGCGGCATCGGCGATTTCACGCATTTTCGGCAAATACTCCACAGCATCGGCAGTCTCTAAAGCGACGGCAGCTTTCATGGCAATGGTCCAGTCTTTCTCTTCGAGAAACGATCCCAGCTTTGCCAAAGCATTGGGGGTTTTTAGCGTTCCAAGCAAACGAAACGCCTGGGACATCCCTTCTTTGGGCAAATCATCCCAGTGGGTCAAAACATCCTCTGCAACGATCTCGCGATCGCATTGAACCGTAGAGTAAAAGCACAAACGCAGTATCCATGGAATTTCTTCTCGCTTATCCCAGAGAGCTGCCGCCGTTTCTCCGGGATAAGCAGCCAGCACCGCTTGAAAACAGGAAGGAAGCACGGCGCGACGTCCCAAAGCCATGGATTCCACCTCCGAAGCAATGGCGTCCCAGCCCAAATCAATAAAGGCAGATACTGCGGCCTCTGCCTCCAATGGACTACAACGGCCAGCCAAAGCCGTAAACAATCTGGAGTCAATGGTTTGCTCTTTCGCCTGCGGAGCCTCATTGTATTCCGATATCTCTACAGATTCATCACAAATTGCTTCCTGCTCGGACTCAGTCTCTTGAGGGATATCCAGCTCTACCCAAGCTTCCGATGTTTTGGATATAGATTGATCCTTGCGCCATTTGTTCCAAAAAGCCATGATTCACCTCAAAACATCATGACTTTTTCAACTTTTATCATCACAGAAACAATTTCATCCATAGAGGTCATTGTCCCCAAATCTACGGTTTTATCTTTGTTTACACTTTCCTGAAGTACCAAAACGGAAGTACCGGTATCTCCCAACTGACGCAGAGCCCCAAACGCTTTATGGTCATTGGCCGCCAATGCTACTGCATCATGCACAAGAATCACATAATCAGGACGCTGCATTTTACGGCCTAATGATTCCAAATATGCAGCAATCAATTCTACACCATGTTCATCATTTTCTCCCCAATAGGGTTTTGAAAATACGCAAGCAAAGCTTTCTCGAGGAGCATCGGCATTGTCATAACCGGGAGGGTTTGGCGCTTCTGCAGGGATTTCCTCCACTTCTTCTACAATGGGTTGGTTCCAAGGTTTGTCAGCAGCAGTCATGTTTCTTCACAATCCTTTCTTAGAGATAAATAAACAATCATATGAATCGATCCTTTACAGCGGTTCAAAAATGTTTATCCTCCATAATAGAGCAGCTCTTCACTGCCCTTCTTTAGCGTGTTTTTTTCTTCCGTAAGGGCAAACGGCAATACAGCGCCCGCAGATTCGTTTTCCAAAGGTCTGTCGGGTTTCCGAAAGATAGGCGTCACATTTCTTAAAGTCAAACCGTTGGGAAAGTGCGTCGTTACAGTCGAAGGCCTTGCCCAAAATGGCTCCGGCAGGACAAATGTCGCGGCATTGGGTACAATCGCCGCAGCGGTTCTCTATGGGAGAATCCGGCTCCAGAGGCGCGTCCGTAAGTACCGTACCCAAACGAAGGCGTGGGCCATTCTGCGGAGAAATAAGAGAACAATTCTTTCCAATCCAACCAAGTCCCGCCATTTGGGCCGCCATGCGATGACTAAAAATGCCCCCTTCTTTGTTTTCACCGGTTCTTTGGGAGGCGGGGATAGGAAAAGAAAGGAATCCTTCTCGCTCCAAACGATTGTTCACGATCAACCCAATCCGATTAAGAAGACTGTTCGCAATATCATAATACGCCAAATAAGTATGGCTGGGATGATCCAACACTTCATCTACAACGCGACGGGGCAAATGGACCGCAAAAGACACAGCCCGGGTATAACCATCAAAGGTATCGCCATAGGCCTTATGAATGGCAGCAGCGGCGGTTTCCAATTCCGCGACGCCAAAGGCATCAGCGCCGGCATCAAAAACAATTTGTTGAAGAGTTTCTTTTAAATCCATCGTAAATCATAACTCCCCGTTATTTTACCTGCGGTTCATAGGGCTTGTTCAGCTGCCCCTCGCGGTATTTTTGCACGCCGAGAAGACGGGCGACAACCATGGCAATGGGAATGGAAGCAATACTGAACAACGCTCCCATTTTTGCGGATCCCTGTAGGACTGGATCGGAAAAAGCGGAGTTGCAAACAAAAAGCGCCACCGTAAGCCCAACCCCGGCGACGAGACCGGCAACGACGAGATCCCGCTTCCGCATACCTTTGGGAAGCGCAAAACCAATCTTCAAGGCGATATATCCAAAGAAAAATACTCCAAAACATTTGCCCACGATAAGAGCAACGGATACTAAAACCGTGGGGATACCAATGGCGGAAAAAACCACACCGGCATTGCAAAGGCCAAAAAAGAACATCCCAAAGTCGACCACAGGTTTCCATTGACGATTAAATTTTTCCAAAGCTCGTTCGTCATCGGTATCGTCGATATCGGTAACATCTTCAGGCGCCACGGGCAAAAAGGGAATAATGAAAACCAAAGCCAATGCAGCATGAACATTTGCAGAATGCAGCCCATACCAGCAAGGAATTCCTCCCAGCAAAATATACCACCAATAACTCTTTACACCAAAACGACGTAAGAGGAAGGCCACCACCATTCCGGCCAAACAAAACAGCAGATAAATGGGCATCACAGTACTGGTCGGATAGAAAATCGCGATAATAATAAGGCCCAAAGCATCATCAACAATAGCCAAAAGCAATAAATAGTTGATGGCGGGATGGCCGTCGCCAAATACAAGTTTCGCTGCCAGCCAAGCAATGGCAATGTCCGTTGCGGTGGGGATTCCCCAACCGTTGGTATATTCCTGAGAGCCAATGAGACTGTTTAACAGTAGATAAACAAAAACCGGTCCGAGCACACCACCCATCGTGGCAATCAATGGATTGATGGCTCTTTTCACAGGATTCAGCGAACCGCCGGGCTGAATTGATTCCACAATTTCCACCATGGCAGTGGCAAAGAAAAACACCATAAAAACATCCTCCACCAAAAAATGGATGGTGATGTCTCGGTAAATTGGGAAGTGAATAAAATGTTCATAAGTTTCCGGCGATAAATTGGCCCAAATCAGGGCAGCCACAATGCCAACAATCAGCGGAATGGAATACTCTTGTAAGAGCCCTAAAAATTTTTTCATATAACCCACTCTCAAAAGAAAAACAGTCAATTGATCTTCTCATTCTCTACAAACGATAAAAATACGACGATTCCATCATCCTTTGCCATTTTACTTATTAAATATTATAGAAGTCTCAATATAATAATACAAGGTATATTCAGTATATTTTAAAGAAAATACAAATTTCCCCAATTATGATTGTATCACTTATTTTTGAACACAGAGCTCTTGTATTTTGAATATTTTATGTAGATATAGTGTCCACTTTATCTTCATTGACACGTTCTGGCAGTTGATTGATGCGGGAAGCAGCACAAGCAGCACCAAAACCGTTATCAATATTGACGACGGTAATTCCCGATGCACAGGAATTCAGCATTGAAAGCAAAGCTGCCAAACCGCCAAAATTTGCTCCATAACCGACACTGGTAGGAACCGCTATAAGGGGTTTATCATAAAGCCCTCCTACGACACTGGGAAGGGCCCCGTCCATACCTGCCAAAACAATGAGAACCCTGGCATTTTGAATCTCCGCGTCATGGGCCAAGAGACGATGAATTCCGGCTACACCGACATCGGTGATACGCAAGACTCGGTTTCCCATAATCTCGGCGGTGATCGCCGCTTCTTCCGCCACCGGCAAATCAGAAGTTCCGGCAGTAATTACGGCAATGGAACCGTGCGCCACCCGCTCCTTTTGATAAATCGTTAATGTTTGGGAAAGGGGGTGATATTCCGCCGCGGGAATTTTCGGCTTCACAGCGGCAAAAATTTCTTCCGAGCATTTGGTGGCCAAAATATTTCCCGCAGAACGCTGAAAAAGGGTTTCAATAATTGAAACGGATTGCTCCGCCGTTTTTCCTTTACAATAAACGACCTCGGGAAAACCGCGGCGTGATTCCCTCGCTAAATCCACGTGAGCAAACCCCAGATCGGCAAAGCCGCAGCGTTCCTGCTGCAATAGAGTGCAAAGATCATCTTGAGACAAGGAACCTTCTTTGTATTGTTCCAAATAACAGCGCAAATCATTCTCGTTCATAAAGAAAATCCCCTTTCTTTCCCCACTCTATTTAAGATTCCATGGGTTTTTTAATATTTTACCGCAAAACAGCAGAAAGGTAAAGAAAAGGATTGTCAAAGAAAGCGTTCTCCGTTATAATGAAATATTGAAATGAATACATTTACGGCTGATTTTACCATCGTAAAGTCATGAAAAGCAAAAATAATAGGAGGTCATCTCATGGCATTATCCTGTGGCATCGTGGGGCTTCCCCTCACGGGAAAAACCACTTTATTTAATCTAATGACCGGTCTTGATATGGAGATCAGTCATTTTTATTCCGGAAAAACCCAAGCCAATAAGGGAATCGCCCACATTCCCGACGAACGAGTTGATTTTTTGGCAGATCTGTACCATCCGAAAAAAACAACTTACGCGCAATTGGAAGTGATTGATATCCCCGGGCTGGTACAAGGCGCCAGCAAAGGGGAGGGATCTGGCAACAGTTTTTTGGAGGCCATCGGTGAAGTCGACATTTTAGTTCACGTTCTCCGCGCCTTTGAAAATGATGACATTATGCACGTGGACGATTCCGTCAACATCAAGCGAGATCTGGCTACGATTGATACGGAACTTCTTCTTTCGGATTTGGCTATCTGTGAAACGCGCTTGGAACGGATCAAAAGCCAGAGCCGCAAAAAAGTGGAAAATGCTTTAGAAGAACCGGTTTTGGAAAAGATCAAAGCAGCGCTGGAGGAAGAAATTCCCATGAGCTCTCTTAATTTGTCAGAAGAAGAAAAAGACGCGGTGGTACATCTTTCTTTTCTCACCAATAAACCTATGGTGCTAGTGGCAAATCTCGATGAAAAGCAGTTCAAATCGGGAGAATATCCTGGCAAGGATTATTTGCAGGAATATGCTACTGAAACCAAGCGGGAATTATTGGAAATTTGCGCTCAAACCGAGGCAGAGATCGCTCAATTAGACGATGAAGACCGCGCTTTATTTCTGGAGGATCTCAATATTGAAGAGCCTGGGATCAAACGGCTGGCAAAAACTGTCTATACCAGTTTGGGCCTGATCTCTTTCCTGACCGCCGGGGACGACGAAGTGAAGGCATGGACCATCCGACAGGGGCTCACCGCAAAGAAAGCCGCAGGAAAAATTCACTCTGACATTGAACGCGGATTTATTCGGGCAGAACTCATCGCTTACGACGATCTCAAGCGGTGCGGTACTATGGTCAAAGGCCGGGAACAGGGACTTGTGCGTTTAGAAGGGAAAGAATACGTCATGGCCGACGGCGATATTGTCAATTTCCGCTTCAATGTTTGACGGAGTGATCCTATGAAAGAAGTGACCATTTATACCGACGGCGCTTGTTCCGGGAATCCCGGTCCCGGCGGCTGGGGTGCTATTTTAGAATTTCGCGGCATTGAGAAAGAAATCTCAGGCTATGTTCCCAATACCACCAATCAAAGAATGGAGCTGACCGCAGCCCTCAAAGCATTGGAATTACTAAAAGAACCTTGCTTCGTACAGCTCCACAGCGACAGCGCCTATTTGATCCGAGGCTTCAATGAAAATTGGTTGGGAAAATGGGAGCAAAACGGTTGGAAAAACAGCAAAAAGGAACCTGTTTCCAATGAAGACCTATGGAAAGCCCTATTGGAACAGAACCGCCGTCACAAAATCACCTGGATCAAAGTAAAAGGCCACAGCGACAACCCCCTCAACAACCGCTGTGACGCTTTGGCTACAGGAGAAATCAAGAAACATCGCTAATTTTCTACCAAACCCGTAATATTTACGCAATATCATAAAAAAGGCCAAGACCTTACACTTTATCGGTCTTGGCCTTTTCTTTTTATGAATATCAACGCTGCAGGGGAAATCACGTATTACTCCGTAAGTTGGAACCCGTAATCCATCATAGCGGCACAGTCTTCATATCGAGCAGAGCTGTTCAGGGCAACGGCTATCAAAGTGCGTCCTTCCCGCTCCGCCGAAGCCATCAAACATTTTCCCGCCATGGCTGTGGTACCGGTTTTTAATCCTGTGGCCCCCTCATAAGAAAATAAAAACTTATTGATATTATTTACTTCTCTGCTTTGGCTGGGATACAGCCATGTCAATTCATGGCTGGTTGTTTTGGCCATGTCTGCCAATGTGTCATTTCTGAGGAATTCTGCTCCCAAAATTGCCATATCGTAGGCTGTTGTCATTTGACTGTGGTCGGAATAACCATTGACATTGACAGACGTCGTATGAACCGCCCCCAGAGCCCAAGCTTTGGTATCCATTAATTTTGCATAAAAAGAAATATCCCCGACTAAATGGTCAGCCATCGCCACAGCAGCATCATTGGCAGACCATAACAGCATCCCGTAGATCAGTTCCGACGCCTCCAAAATTTGGCCTTGTTCCAATCCCATCATTTGTCCATTATAAATGGTCTCAACCAAAGGCCCCACCATGACGTGGTCGGTCATTTCTAAATAGGGAACGGCCGTCAAAATATTTAATACTTTAATCAAACTTGCCGGAGCCATAGGAGCATCGCCATTTTTCTCCCAAAGCACTTCCAAAGTATTGCCGTCCATGAGAATTGCAGTATCGGCTTTTACTGTAGGCTCTTCCGCCACCAACGGAAAAGAGAAGGTCAGCATCGTAAAACATAAGACGCACAAAAAGAAAATCCGTTTCATATCACACCTCTGTTACAGTGTAATATGAAACGGATAAAATATGCGAGATAATTAAAGAAAAAGAATGACACATTTTGCGATATGTAAGATATGAAAAGCCCTCACTTGAATCCTTTACGATTCGCTATCTTCACCGTTACCGTCCCCACTGTCTGTAATGTTAATGCTATGGGAAACTTGCTCCGACCAGGCGCCGCGACTATCTTTCACGCGCAAAGTAACGGTCACTTCTCCCGGGGAATCATATCGCTCCTGACGGTTCTCCCATTCATAATCTACAATGTCGTCACCATCACGATCTGAAGCGTCAATGGTGAAAATGACTGTTTCCCCTACTTGATACGTTTCTTTATCTGCGGAGAAATCCACTTCCGGCGCATGATTATTTTCATTAGGAAGAAAGATATCAAGACGCTGCACTGATGCCGTATATTCTACGGTATATCCCACTGCATCGCAAAGATCAGCAACTGGAAGATATAAAACACCATCGGTTGCCACCGCTTCAGTAGACCAAGCAATTTCCTCTCCATCCAAAGAAACATTCCTGTCGCCGACAGTACCTTCCACTTTCCCCTCGGGCCCTTTCACTGAAAATGTGCCGTCATTTTCATCCCATTGCAATTTCATATCCATAACTTCGCAGAAATCTTCAGCAGGAGCCATGGTAACATCGCCATTGGCATACAAACGTTGCGTTAATGTTTTTGTTTCTCCATCGGCCACAGCAGTATCAGAATTCACAAAGAATACGCCGTGTCCCACAGTACCGCCACCGCCCAACAGTGCGATGACAATGATGACGACGATCACTGCCACGGCGGCAACCCCGCCAATCCATAACACTTTTTTACGCCGAAAAACAGATGCGTTTTTTTGCTTTACAGACGATGACTTCCGCTGTCGTTGCCTGATTTCCGTTTTTTCTTCTGTGATTGGAACCGAATTCCTTTCTTCTTTATTGGATAAGGAAGGTTCCTGGGTGCGCTGGCTCTTTCTCTTTTCATAAGCCGCACGGTTGGATCGTTGTTTCATTCCTCACACCTCTCACATTTAAAATCCTAAAGTTTCCCCTACCAGTACCACGGTAAAGTCCATATCCATGGCCGGACGTTTTAATATGGTATAAGCCCGACAAATACGGGTGGGGCTGTTGCAATCCATACAATGTCCTGTTTCCCCGCAAGGATTCGGCAAATGCAATCGTTTTACATTGGGCGGCGCCGCCAAAGTCTCAATGCGCTCCATAGCCTCTTCAATGTCTTTGCAAATCTTGTTCTTTCCAGCCACTACAATGACACGGCCAGGGCCAAAGATCATCGCAGCGACCCGATTGCCCCTGCCATCGCAGTTAACAAGATACCCCTGTTCCGTAATGGCATTGGAAGAAGAAAGAAAAAGATCAGCACGGCCTTCGGCTTTGCATAGAACATCTCTTTCTTCCACTGTAGCACCGGTACTGTGGTCAATGATTACGGCGCCGGCTTCCGCGACTTTCGCGGGAATATCCAAACTTTTCAATGTCATGGAACCACCGAATCCCACAGTTTGTCCTTTATGAAATTGTCCCGATAGATAATTCACGGCATCTTCTCTGGTTTCACAAAAAACAGTATGAAAACCATTCACCTTTAAATGGTGTAAAACCGTATCGATTCTTTCTTGTTCTATACGCGTCATATCATTTCACCTCATTTACCATGAGACGGCATTCCATCTCATTCACAAATTGTACTGCAGTGCGTCCTGAAAGCCCATGCTGCCATTTTTCCCAAAGCAAAGCGTCACGACGCAGTTCCGACCAGGGGATGTCCAACCCGCGGCGGCGGGCAATATCGGCGGCCATGGCCAAGAACTCTTCCTGATCAGGGTTGAGGAAAGCAATGGAAAGGCCGAAACGGTCCGACAAGGACATTTTTTCATCGGCATTTTCTCGGGCGTTGATTTCTCCGCCTTGCCGCTCGTCCCAAGTTTCCTTCACCAAATGGCGACGATTGGACGTGGCGTAAATCAAAACATTATCCCGCTGTTTGGTAAGACTTCCCTCCAAAACCGCTTTTAAAGATTTATAATCTGTCTCAAAATCATCAAAGGAGAGATCATCAATACAAACAATGAAATGGAGCCCAATCCCTTCCAAATAACGACAAAGAGCACCCAATGAAGTCAGATCTCCGCGGTCCAATTCCACCAGCCGAAGTCCCTCACGGTAATACTTTGTACCTACTGCCTTTACGGTAGAGGATTTTCCCGTTCCCCGTTCTCCGTAAAGCAAAACATTGTTGCCATGGCTCCCACGGAGAAAGGCTTCAGTGTTGCGGCAAATTTGAGTTTTCTGATCTTCATACCCTAAAAGCGTATCCATTTCCACCAGATCAGGGTGAAAAATGGGGAATACCCGATCTCTTTCCCAACGGAAAAAAGGATAAAAGGCAAAGTATCCAAAGCCACGGCGGCGGTAATACGCCACCAAAGCGTTGAGAAATGATTCCATATCTTTGCCTTCAAATAACGCAGTAAGCGATTCTTCTTCCTCCCCCCAAAGCATCTCACGGGAAGCAGGGCGATAATTCATAAAACAGGACTCCCATTGGGGGAATCCTCGACGTTTTATGGTTTTCAACTCAGCCAAGGCAATTTCCCATAGGGAGGAGCCCTCGATATCATCGCCGTTCAGCGCCCCTCGCGACAAGGAAGTATCGGCCATAATCATGGAAAAAACAGTGTAACGACTGCGAAGGTCACCTTTCACACCGTATGTTTCCGCCCAGGCCACAAGGTCTTCATTGGGAGGAGCGGCGGATTCATTGATGAATAACAAAAAAGTCACCTAGTTTCTTTGGATTGTGGATGCCATGACGTTCCAGTTACCAACCAAACCGATTGCGGCACAATGGTCTCTTGTTTTAAAACAGAGAGGGCAATGGAATCTTTGGGAACGCCCAGAGCCATGCCGCAGCCGAGTCCCAAATCCCCGGGGACAGAAATCCACAGGGGAGAAATCCCCTGTCCTTCCAAAACCTCTTCTGCCTCCAAGGTCTGGTGCATAGTTGCAAAAACCATCGCCAACTGTGCCTGTTCCATCATGAAATCATCCTTTCTCAT
Source organism: Candidatus Cryptoclostridium obscurum (assembly GCA_904420535.1). Lineage (GTDB taxonomy): Bacteria > Bacillota > Dehalobacteriia > UBA7702 > UBA7702 > Cryptoclostridium > Cryptoclostridium obscurum. The sequence goes on along the minus strand of CAJFVQ010000032.1, from coordinate 7,635 downwards.
ATCATAACATAAAATCAGAGGAAAAACGATAATAATTTTATAGATTTCCCGTTTAATTTCTGGGATTTTCTACAATTATTTTATGCATCTTCTCGCCAAATGGTCCTTTCTTTTAATTTACAACTAAATATGGTATAATAACAGCGTAAAAAAGGATATCCAATCCATAAGGAGGACATCGATGAAAGACCCAAGATGTGACAAACTTGCCCAGCTGCTCGTAGAATATTCTACGGCATTGAACCCCGGTGAAAAAGTTTTGATTAACATGATAGGCGATGCCGAACCCTTGGCAAAAGCCATTGTGGAAAAAGTTTATGAGGCAAAGGCCATTCCGTTTTTGCATATTGAAAATCCCCAATTGGAGGCTGCTTGGTTAAAAGGTGCTACAGAAGAAACATTTACGACCCAGAGGACCTGGGAAGAACTGCAAATGCAAGCCATGGACGCTTATATTGGCATTCGCGCCACAGATAATAGCTTTACCATGAAGAGCGTACCGCCGGAAAAACATGAGTTAAACAGTACCCTTTTATGGGAGCCTGTCCACGGCAGGATCCGCGTTCCCAAAACAAAATGGGTAATCCTGCGTTATCCCAATGATTCCATGGCGCAACTGGCGGGGATGTCCACGGAAGAATTTGAAGATTTTTACTTTAACGTCTGCACCGTAGATTATAAAAAGATGTCCGCAGCCATGGAACCTTTAAAAGTATTGATGGAAAAAACTGACCGGGTTCGCATCGTAAGCCCCGGTACAGATCTTTCTTTTTCCATTAAAGGAATTCCCGCTGTCAAATGCGATGGACATATGAATATCCCCGACGGTGAAGTCTATACCGCACCGGTAAAGGATAGCGTCAACGGCGTAATCCGATATAATACCCCCTCCCCCCACGACGGCTTTGTTTTCACCGATATGGAGTTAACCTTTCAAGACGGTAAAATTATTAAAGCTGTTTCCAACGATACAGAGCGGTGCAATCGCATTTTTGATACTGATGACGGCAGTCGCTATGTGGGAGAGTTTGCCATTGGCGTCAATCCCAAAGTCAATCAGGCCATGGGGGATATCCTCTTTGACGAAAAGATCGCAGGTTCCATCCATTTCACCCCCGGCGCGTCTTACGACGATGCCTTTAACGGTAACAAAAGTGCGGTACACTGGGATCTGGTACTCATTCAAACGCCAGAATTCGGTGGAGGGGAAATCTGGTTCGACGATGTGTTGATCCGTAAAGACGGAAAATTCCTATTGCCGGAATTGGAACCTCTGAATCCCTAAGGTTCAAAGCTTCCAAAAGAATTACAATCATCGGGGTATGATGGTGGGATTGGTTGCCCTCTTCGGCGGACCGCCATCATCAAAAAACACTTTTTCACAATTTTCAGAAATAAACGGTTCAAACAAATATATTTCAATATATTCTCTTTGCAATTAAGGTGGTGAAACCATGAGAAACAGCAAAATCATACAAATAACCATCCAAAACCATCAATATGATTTCCATTACGGTATCACCCTAGAGGAAATCCTTTTAACGTTGCCGCCCAAAACTTATCCTGTTGTCGCGGCTTATGTCAACGGTTATCTACAAGAATTAAGTTATATGCTGATTGCAGACAGTGAAATCCGCTGGATTGACATCTCAGAAAACATCGGTATGCGAATTTATCGCCAAAGCCAGCGGCTTTTACTGCTTTCAGCCCATAACAATGTCTTGCCTCATCGACAACTTCACATCAAACACTCGCTGGAAAACGGTACTTTTTGCCAAAGCCGGGGAGAAAATCCGTTGACAGAAAAAGAACTCAGCCTGTTGGAAGATGAAATGCATCGGCTGATTCGGTCGGAAACCCCCATCCGTAAGGTAACTATTTTCAGCGAAGACGCCAAAGCTTACTATCATCAGCGGTGCGAACATCAGGAGGCGGAACTCTTAGAGGCATCGGGAAAAAGTACTGTCGATTTTTACGAAATTGACAAAACCGTCGAAGCCTTCCAAGGAAACCTCGTAAGCAACTGCCGTTTCATCTCCCAATTCGACTTAGCTGCATTTGAAGACGGTTTTATCTTACGAGCTCCGAATCTCAAAGAACCCATGGCTCCTTTTTCGGGGAAATCCAATATCGGTTCTCTGATGAACCAGTGCGACCGTTTGGTGGAATCTTTGGAAATCAGTCGCGTTTCTGAACTGAACCGTGCCATTGATCAAGGCAAAGTAGGGCAAATCATTGAAATGGCGGAAATGATGCAAACGCAGCAACTGTTTCATATCGGCCAGACGATTATCGATGACATCGCCAACACTCGCCTGGTTTTAATTGCCGGGCCATCCTCTTCGGGAAAAACTACATTTTCCCACCGTCTGAGCGTTTTCTTCCGGATCAACGGCGTGGAACCAGTCACCATCGCCATGGACGATTATTTCGTAGATCGGGGATACACCCCCGTAGATGAAAACGGAAACTACGATTTTGAAAGCATCAACGCCCTGGATTTGGAACGTTTTGACAATGACTTATATCATCTCATCAACGGAGAAACGGTGGAAACGCCGATCTTTGATTTCCACGAAGGAGTCCGCTCCAAAGAAACTCGGCGAATGCAAATGAACGATCAACAAATCCTCATCATCGAGGGCATCCATGGTCTCAATGAGCGCATTGCCCAGAGTGTACCCAAAGCCAATAAGCGGCGCATCTACATCAGCGCTTTGACCCAAATCAATATTGACCGCTACAATCCCATCTCCAGCACGGATAACCGCCTGATCCGCCGCATGACCAGAGATATGCAATTCCGGAGCACTTCCCCGGCGGAAACGATTGAGCGTTGGGAATCGGTGCGCACGGGAGAAGAAAAAAATATTTTCCCCTATCAAGAAAACGCGGACTTCTTCTTTAATACGGCTTTAATCTACGAATTGGCGGTTTTAAAACCGCTCATTGAACCGGAACTAAAAAAAATAACCACGAGTAATCGTTCCTATAATGAAGCGCGGCGAATTCTGTCCATTTTAGAATATTTCAAACCCATTGACGCCTCTATGGTGGCGCCAGGTTCATTGCTGAAAGAATTTATTGGAGGTTCCCCCTTTGCCGAAGCGTAACAGCAAACGAAAAATCACACTGCCCGCGGCCCTGGTTCTCTGCGTTGTCGCAGTTGTTTTCTACCTTATTCAAGATCAAGAAACAGAAACCGCTCCCGTTTCTTCTTATCCCGAGGGCTGTACCATGGAGGTCCACTTCATTGACGTTGGCCAAGGTATGGCAACTCTGATTCAACATGAAGGTGAAAACCTCCTCATCGACACCGGAGACCGCAGTGCGAAAGACGAACTGATGGCCTATCTGGAAGAAGCCGGTGTTACCGATTTCACTTACATCATCGGCAGCCACCCTCATGAAGATCATGTGGCAAATCTCGATGATGTGATCTTGGCCTACGATGTAGGCACTGTTTTCCTGACAGGCAGCGACTACGATTCCGCACTATGGGAGGATATTCAAACCGCCATTGAAACTTCTGGCGTTGTCACGGAGGATCCTCCGGCCGGTTATATCTGCACCATGGAAGACGTGCTGCTGGAATTTATGGCGCCGCTTCAGGAAGATACGGAATACAGCGACGTCAACGACTGGTCTTACGTGGTAAAGGTCACCCATGGTGAAGACACCTTCCTTTTTCCCGGTGACGCCACGGTTTACTCGGAAAATGAAATGCTTGCCTGGTATACCCGCGATGAGTTAAACGTGGACGTATTGGATGTGTCACACCATGGCTCTTATTTATCCAATTCGCCTCAATTTTTAGAGAAAGTCAGTGCGAATATATATACCATATCCTGTGGGGAAGACAATCAGTACGGCCATCCCCAAAGCGACACCTTGAATCGCATCGCCGCATTGGGCGGAGAGGTCTACCGCACCGATGAAAGCGGCACCATCGTGATGGAAAGCTCTGGAAATTCCATTACCGTCAAAAATTAAAAAGCAATTAACCATACGACTATACGGTTCTTTATGAGAATACTTGATATTTATGGAAAAATATGGTCTAATAATAGCTAGTATCTTTGATGAAAGCACCAACCAGGGAAGGCGGAGAAAGCAATGACGCAATACCGCAAAGCACGGATTGAAGACGTGGAAGACATCTATCAACTGATTATCAGCCATGCTAATGAAGGCACCATGCTGCCGCGTCCCAGGCAAAGCCTGTATGAGGATATTCGGGAATACATCGTGGCAGAGGAGGATGGAGAGCTCATCGCCGTGGGAGCGCTGCGCATTCTCTGGAAGGATCTGGCAGAGATCCGCTCCTTGGTAGTACAAAGCAATCATACCAGGCAGAACATTGGCAGAAAAATCGTATCTCTTTTAGAAGAGGAAGCCCGCGCACTGGGTTTGCCAAGGGTTTTTGCCCTCACATATCAGGAAGCCTTTTTTCTGCAATGCGGTTACCATACAATCTCCAACAAGGAACTGCCCCAAAAGGTATGGCGGGATTGTATTGATTGCCCAAAATTTCCCGACTGCGACGAAGTGGCAGTATTAAAAAACCTATAAATCACAGAAACAGAAGAGCGGAGGAACTCAAATGAAACTATGGGGCGGCAGATTCGCCAAAAACAATGATGAATTGATGGAGGATTTCCATTCCTCCATCACCTTTGATAAACGCCTTTACCGTGAGGATATTGCCGGTTCCCTGGCGCACAGTGCTATGCTGGCGAAACAGGGAATCATCAGCGAAGAGGAAGGAAATGCCATCCGGGCCGGCTTACAATCCATCTTAAAGGATATCGACGAAGGCCACGTAGAATTTGATATCAAAGCCGAAGATATTCACATGAATGTGGAGACCATGCTTATTGAGCGCATTGGCGACGTGGGGAAAAAGCTTCATACCGGCAGAAGCCGTAACGATCAAGTGGCACTGGACATTCGTCTCTATATGAAACGGGAAACCGATGAAGTGATCGCTCTGTTGGCTGATCTCAACGAAACGCTGATCACTATGGCGGAACAGCATAGGGAAACGGTTATGCCCGGATATACTCATTTACAGAAAGCCCAGCCCATTACCTTTGCTCATCACCTTATGGCATATTTTGAAATGTTCCTCAGAGATATGGGACGCTTACAAGACAGCAAAAAACGTCTCGACTCCATGGTATTGGGGTCCGGCGCTTTGGCAGGGACAGTATTCCCCCTGGATCGCAATTTTGTAGCGGAGCAGTTAGGCTTTGGAGAAATTTCTCATAATAGTCTCGACGGCGTTTCCGACCGCGATTTTGCCCTGGAATTTTTGGCAGCGGCTTCTACCATTATGATGCATCTATCTCGTTTTTCCGAAGAAATTATTTTCTGGTCTTCGGGAGAATTCGGCTTTATTACCTTGGACGATGGATACAGCACCGGGTCTTCTATTATGCCCCAAAAGAAAAACCCCGACGCTGCAGAACTGGTACGGGGGAAAACGGGACGGGTTTACGGCGATTTAATGGCTTTGCTCACGGTCATGAAGGGCATCCCCCTGGCCTATAACAAAGATATGCAGGAGGACAAAGAGGCTCTCTTTGATGCTGTAGATACGGTAAAAAAATGCTTGATGATCTTTAAACCCATGGTGGCAACATTGACCATCCATGAAGAACGGATGCGGAACGATGCCGAAGGTGGCTTTATCAACGCAACCGATGCTGCCGACTACCTGGCAGAACGTGGCGTCCCATTTCGGGAGGCCCACGCTGTGGTAGGAAGCCTGATCCTCCATTGCGAAAAGGAAGGCAAAGCGTTGAAAGACCTGACCATAGAAGAATGGAAAGCCTTCTCCCCAGTTTTTTCCGAGGATATTTATGATTTCGTAACCATCGAGAAAAGTGTGCAACGTCGTCAAGTTCCCGGCGGCCCTGCTCCCCAGAGAGTTCAAGAAGCCATTGCCGCCGCAAAACAACGACTGGAGGCCATGAAATAAAGGAAACGCCATGAACGCAAAACGAAAGTCAGGCAGGATCTATACTATCCTTATCGCAATTTTTGCCTTGCTCTTTGTCAGCTCCGCAGTGGGATTTTTTCTCTCTTACTATAGTTATCAAAAGGGAGAAAAATTCTACCAAGAACTGTCCCAAGCGCGAACAGAGCAAAGCGGTTCTGCGCTGCCCACCGTCGATTTTGACGCGTTAAAAACCATCAATCGCAGCATTGTCGCCTGGATCTATCAAGAAGGGACTGGCATCAATTATCCCGTGGTACAGGGTGAAGACAACGATTATTATTTAAACCATCTGCTGAATGGTGATAAAAACAAATACGGAACCCCCTTTGTTGATTACCGTACTGTTGATCCGTTTAAAACCGCCATCACCATCGTCTATGGCCATAATATGAAGAACGGAGCTGTCTTTGCATCTCTGGTGGAATACGAAAACCAAAGTTATTATGAGGAACATCCCACCATATCCTTAATGACACCGGAAGGAAATTATACATTGGAAATTTTCAGCGGATTTGTCACTGACGGCAACAGCGATTTTTACCAACGAGAGTTTCAAAGCGACAATGACTTTTTGCAGTATGTGGCAAATGTTTCCGCGAATTCTGATTTTCAATGTGATGTGACGGTCTCCGCCACGGATTCCATTGTAATGTTAAGCACTTGTGCTTACGATTTTGATGAGGCGCGATATGTGCTTTTTGCAAAAATTGTCAAGGATCAGTAAATCGGTTGACCCTCCGCAGGCAACGATCAAACCGGCGAAACGCCGGTTTTTTTATTGCAATAACCACTAATTTGAAAAAAATAACAAACCGTGAAATATCGACGGCATTCCATGTTCCATGGTTTTCCGCCGCGCATATTTCCATGGAAATGCGTTAAAATAATTTTAAATTCATGGAGGAGGTATTACAAAAATGACAACCAAAGAATTGCTTTATATCGAAGACGCTCTTGGCCACGCACAGTTTTTTCAGACCAAATGCCAAGAAACCGCAAATAAAATCCAAGATCAGGAACTGCGCGCTTGTGTGGAACAAATGGCGCAAAAGCACCAGCAGATGTTCCAAAAATTTTATGGTTTACTTTAATTTCACAGGAGGAGCTTATCATGCAAACCCAAACAAACGATAAAAATCTGATGGAAGATATTCTTTTACTAGAAAAAGGCGCCTGCGATTTGTTTATGCACGGAGCCATTGAGTCTTCCAGCAACAACGTCCACCAAGCGTTTAACGACGCCTTGAATGATTCTTTATGTATGCAAGATACCATTTACGATAAGATGGCAGCCAAGGGATGGTATCCTACCGAACAGGCAGAACAACAGAAAATCAACTCTGTGAAACAAAAATTCAGCATGCAGTCATAACTTTCAACAAACTTAAGGCGGAATCCTACATCCATTTCAAAATATCATAGAGATCCAAACTGAAAAAAAGCGCAGACCGAAATTTCGGCCTGCGCTTTTTTTAGTTAAAGCAAAATTAAACGTGAAAGCGATCATAAGACTTATAGCAATCGAGACAAAGGAGTTCATCTCCTTGAATTCTTATCATATTTTCTGCTGTAGATTCCCCACAGCAACTGCATATCACCGATTGAAATATCCGTGCCTTTTCCGGTAAATT